>JAJRDA010000024.1 GCA_028678665.1 Methanomicrobiales archaeon
ACCTTCTTCGGCATCCTCATCGGGGACGCCGGGTACGGCCTCGCCTATCTCCTGCTCACCTTCCGGATCGCCACCTGGTTCCGGAGAACGGACCGGCTGACCCCGGAGTTAAAGACCATGTTCACGCTCTTCTACCTCCTGGGTTCCTGTGCCGTCATCTGGGGGATCCTGACAGGCACCTTCTTCGGCCAGGAATGGGTGCAGTCCCTAGGGTACCAGCCGCCCCTCCCGCAGCTGAACGATGCCGCGACCATGGAGACCTTCTGCTTCTTTTTGGGAGCACTGCACCTCTCCATTGCCCATGCCTGGCGGATTCTTTTAAAGTACCCTTCCCTGACGGCGCTCGCGGACGTGGGGTATATCTGCATCCTCTGGACCGCGTTCTTCCTGGCGAGAACACTGATCCTGGGTGAGCCCTTTCCGGACCCGGGACTCTGGCTCGTGGTGACCGGGGTCCTCCTCGTGGTCCTCTTCACCAACCCCCAGAGGAATGTGCTGCGGGGAATCGGGGAAGGGCTGATGACCACCGCCCTCTCCTTCATGAACAACATCACGGACGTCATCTCGTACATCCGGCTTTTCGCCGTCGGGCTCGCCGGCCTCGCCATCGCCGAGACGACCAACATGCTGGCCGGACAGTTCGGCACCGGGATCGTGGCAGTGGTGGCAGGGATCGTGATACTTATCTTCGGCCATACCCTAAACATCATACTGGGACCGATGTCAGTGCTGGTGCACGGGGTCCGGCTCAATGTGCTGGAATTCTCCGGCCACGCGAATGTGACGTGGAGCGGGGTGGCGTTCGAGCCACTGAAGGAGTGAAAGGGAGCAGATCATGGATCCGATGCTGTTGTTGTTCAGGGACATGGGAATGGGCCTGATGCTGGGCCTCTCGGCCTGCGGGTCGGGATCCGGAGCCGGGGTCGCCGGCATGGCCGCGATAGGGGCATGGAAGAAGAAGTACAGCCAGAACAAGCCGGCGTCCTTCATGCTGCTGGCCTTCGTCGGCGCGCCCCTGACCCAGACGATCTACGGGTTCATCGTCATGAACCGGATGGCTGATGTTGCCCTGGCCAGCCAGGGGGCGTACCTGCTGGGGATCGGCGCCTTCTGCGGTCTCGCGATCGGCATCTCGGCGTACTACCAGGGGAAGTGCGCCGCCTGCGCCTGCGACGCCATGGAGGAGACGGGGAAGGGGTTCGGCAACTACATGATCATTCTGGGTTTCACCGAGACCGTAGCCCTGCTGGTCATGGCCTTCACCCTGGGTATCCTGGGCAAGCTGGCCGGTACCTGAGGCTCACCCGCGGCCGCGGCAGGATCCCTGCCCCCTTTTTCCACTCACCCGCCCGGAGCCCTTCTCGCCAGTGGCGACCTGCTCACGCCCGGATGAAATCGTCCCCGGGTTTCTGTATCGTCGGGTGCCCTTCTTCAGGCGTCCGGACGATGAGCACCGGCCTCCGGGCATGCATGGCCACCGTGAACGCGGTGTTCCCCAGCAGCAGTTCACGGAACCATCCCTTGCCGTGGGAGCTCATCCAGATGACCGAGGTGTCCTCCTCATCAGCCGTCCGTGCGATCTCGAGGGCCGGGTCCCCGATCCTCACCAGGGTCCGGGCATTCATCCCTTGTGCAGCGAGGTTCCGGCGGACCGATTCCAGATCGTCCTTCGCTGACCGGAGAGCCTCGTCGATCTCATCTTCGGTCTCGCCCCGGGATACGACATGGAGAAGGATCACCTCCCCCACCCCCTCCGTCACGGACAGGAGGGTGAGTGCATTCTCTGCGCTCATGGAGAAATCCGAGGGGCAGAGCACCCGGGAGAGGATCAGGGGGCAGAACATCTCAAAGGACTTCCCCTCCAGGCCTTGGATCACCCGGTTCCGCATGATGAGGACACTGGTCCTGCTGCGGCGGAGGACCGCCTTCGATACGCTGCCCAGGAGGACCCCTTCCACCTGGCTCTTCCCGCGTGCACCGAGAATGATCAGGGAGACGCCCTCCTTCTCTGCCGCCCCGATGATGGCACCGGCGGTGTCGGACGAGGTCGTTACTGCCGTGGACACCCTGAGATTCTGGTTCAGGTGTTCGAGGTAGCGCTTCTCTTCCCTGAGGGGATGTTCCCCGGCCCCGTGGAAGGAATCACTTATCTCCCCGCCACCCCTCGGAGACCTGGCCGTTTCCACGACATGGAAGAGGATGACCTCGCGGGCTCCGGGAAACCCGGCGATGCAGTGAAGGGCCGTTGCGGCATACTCTGAAAAATCCGTGGAAAACAGCACTTTTTCAAACATGGTTCACCGTGTGGCGACCCATCCTGCCCTTGCGGAGGGGGACCGGAACGGGGATTTCCTCACACAGTACATGGGGTTTCGGTATAAAATGATAGCCTGTGAGCCGGTAACCCGGTCAGGCTGCAGCAGGAACACCGAAAGACTCTTCACGTGGGGACCGGTAGAATGAGGTGAAGGAGGGGGGAGAGAGATGCCAGAGATCACCAACGATGAACGGGGACGGAGGCTCTTCCAGATCCAGAAGGAGAGGGCGGTCGAGGTCGTCATCGAGAAGGTACGCAGGAGCCTGGGAACCGAGTTCAGGGCCTTCTCACCGAAAGAACTGGAGATCCTGAAGTACATGCTCGGCGAAACCTGGGTGGCGATGGAACGGGCGCTGTGGGAACGGTGTTCCTTTGCGAGGCTGAAGAAGAAAGACCTGGAGAAGATCATCCGGATCGGGAAGGAAACGAAGAAAGGGAAGATGGTGGAGAACACGGCAGTGGATGAGGTACGCGCTCTCCTGGATGCGTACGTGTAGGCACGGATCCCGGACCTGGTCCCGGTCTTCTCGCGTGACGGTACTAACCTGCGGTTGAGGTCGTGACCACGGGGAGAGGAGGGGGACCGGGCCGGCCGTCACGTGCGGTCGCGGGATTGCGGGGCTATCTTCTTGCGCTGGATGATCTTCTTCACTTTCTTCAGCCGGAAGAGATCCTCCCTCTCGCGTTCATCGATGGTGGTCTCGATGTACTTCTCCTGCCGCTTCAGGTCGGGGATGAGGACCTGCTCCAGCGCATTCACCCGTCTCCGCGTCATCTGGAGCTCCCCGCCGAGGCGCTTCAAGGACGTCTCGGTCTCGGCCAGCTCCACGACCAGGTCCAGCTCTGCCTCGTACTTCTCCGCCACCTCGTCGATCCTCCCCGACACCCCGATGATACTGTAGCCGCGCTCGAAGATCGATCTCGAGAGCCTCTTCTTCTCGATCACGGGCACCGGGACCCCCATCACGTTCTTGCCCCGGATATCCAGCGTGAACCCCTTCCGGGTGGCAAACGACGCTGACTTCAGGGCAACCGAGTCGTCCACCGCGAGCGCCACGATGAGGGAACGCTGCGCCGTCTCGGCCACGAGCTCCAGCTTCTCCCGGGAATCTGAAACGGTGTCCATGATCTTGAAGAACTCCCGGATCAGTGCGTCCATCTTCTCCCGAAGGAGGTCGCGCCCCTGCTCGGCAAGCCTTATCTGCGCCCGCTTCTTCAGAAGTTCCATCCGGGTGGGGTTCACCTGCTCCATGGTTTCATCCCTTTTTCTGGACGGGGTGGTATTTCCGGATGTAGTCCATCTTGATCCGCTTCAGCTCCTCCTCCGGGAGCATGGTGAAAAGGTTCCAGGCAATGGAGAGGGTCTGTTCCAGTGTCCGGTTCTCGTCCCCCTGGGTGATGAACTTCTTCTCGCACTCGTCCGCAAACTTCAGGTACTTCTTGTCCAGCTCGGTGAGGGCCTCTTCGCCGACAATGGCCACCAGGCGCCGCAGGTCCCTCCCGTAGGCATAGGAGGCATAGAGCTGGTCTGCCACGTTCCGGTGGTCCTCCCGGGTCTTCCCGGGACCGATCCCCAGGTTCATCAGCCGCGAGAGGCAGGGCAGCGCGTCGACCGGCGGGTCAGCCCCGCGCCGGAAGAGGTCCCGCGAGAGCACGATCTGCCCCTCGGTGATGTAACCGGTGAGGTCCGGCACCGGGTGGGTGATGTCATCGTCCGGCATGGTCAGGATCGGGATCTGGGTGATGGAGCCCTTCCTGCCCTTGATCCTCCCTGCCCGCTCGTAGATCGTGGCAAGGTCGGTGTACATGTAGCCCGGGTATCCTCTTCTCCCCGGCACCTCCTCCCGCGCCGTGGAGATCTCCCGGAGGGCCTCGCAGTAGTTGATCATGTCCGTGAGGATGACGAGCACGTGGAGGTCGTGGGTGTAGGCCAGGAACTCGGCCGCGGTGAGGGCGCACCGCGGTGTCGCGAGCCGTTCAATGGTGGGATCGTCGGCCAGGTTCATGAAGAAGACCACCCGCTCGAGAGCTCCCGTGCGCTCGAAGTCGCGCATGAAGAAGGAGGCCTCCTTGTACGTGATCCCCATGGCAACGAAGACCACGGCGAACTGCTCCCCCTCCCCCCGCACCTGGGCCTGCCGGGCGATCTGGGCCGCGAGCTTGTTGGCCGGAAGGCCGGCGCCCGAGAAGATGGGCAGCTTCTGCCCCCGCACGAGCGTGTTCAGGCCGTCAATCACCGACATCCCGGTCTGGATGAAGTCGGCCGGCTTGTCCCTGGCATACGGGTTAATCGGCATGCCGTTGATGTCAACGCTCGCTTCAGGGAAGATCTCGGGTCCCCCGTCCCGGGGTTTCCCGACCCCGCTGAAGGTCCGTCCCAGCATGTCGGGCGAGACATCGATCCGGAAGGGTTCCCCGGTGAACTGCACGCCGGTCAGCTTGTTGTCGATACCGCTCGTCCCCTCGAAGACCTGGACCACGGCCATGTCCCGGGAGATGTCCAGCACCTGCCCGGTCCTCACCTCCCCGTCGGGAAGGATGATCCGGGCGATCTCCCCGAAGGAAACCCCCCGGACGGCCTGGACAAAGATCAGGGGGCCCGAGACGTAGTGGACGGTTCTCGTCTCGCGGGTGGCCAGGCTCTTTCCCGTCACCGTTCCACCTCCAGGGCTGCAATCGCGCGGTCGATCTCCGCAACGAGCGGCTTGATCTTCTCCACATCGGAGAGCTCCTTCATCCTGCCGATCTCGGACTTCACAGGGAGCTTGATCACCTTGGCGAGGGAGATGCCCCGCGCCATGGCGGCGTTGGTCCGTTCGTAGAATGAGAGGATCACCCGCAGCATCCAGTACTGCTTCTCCATCGGGCAGAAGGAGTCCACGTCGTGGTATGCGCTCTGCTGAAGGAAGTCCTCGCGGATCATCCTCGTGACCTCAAGGATCGCCTTCTCGCTCTCGGGGAGCGCGTCCGGCCCCACCAGCTGGACGATCTCCTGCAGCTCCACCTCCTTCTGCAGCAGGTACATCGTGGTATCCCGCATCTCCTTCCAGTCAGGGTAGCCGCCCTGGACGAACCAGTCCCGGATGTTCTCCAGGTAGAGCGAGTAGCTCTTGATCCAGTTCACCGACGGGAAGTGCCGCCGGTAGGCGAGGGCCGTGTCCAGCGCCCAGAAGGTGCCGGCGATGCGCAGGGTGTTCTGGGTGATGGGCTCCGAGAAATCACCGCCCGGCGGGGAGACCGCGCCCACGATCGTGACCGAGCCGACCCTCCCGTCGGAACCAAGGCAGACGACCCTTCCCGCACGCTCGTAGAAGGCCGCGAGCCGGGTGGCCAGGTACGCGGGGTACCCCTCTTCGCCCGGCATCTCCTCGAGCCGTCCGGAGACCTCGCGGAGGGCCTCCCCCCAGCGGGACGTGGAGTCGGCCATCAGGGACACGTCGTACCCCATGTCCCGGTAATACTCTGCCATCGTGATGCCGGTGTAGATGGAGGCCTCCCGTGCAGCCACCGGCATGTTGGAGGTGTTGGCGATGAGGATGGTCCGCTGGATGAGGGGGCGCTTCGTCCGGGGGTCCTGGAGCTCCGGGAACTCGGTGAGCACATCGGTCATCTCGTTCCCCCGCTCCCCGCACCCGATGTACACCACGATCTGCGTATCCGACCACTTGGCAAGGGTCTGCTCTGCCACCGTCTTTCCCGTACCGAATCCCCCCGGGATCATCGCCGTCCCGCCCTTGGTCACCGGAAACATGGTGTCAAAGATCCGCTGGCCGGTGACCAGCGGAATCGTGGGGTCCTGCTTCGTGAGATAGGGTCTTCCCTTCCGCACCGGCCACCGCTGGATCATGGGGATCTCTGTGTGGCCGTCCAGCACGCAGACCGGTTCGGTCACGGTGAAATCACCGGCATGGACGTCGGTGACCGTTCCGGAGACCCCCGGCGGGACCAGGATGCGGTGTTCGATGTGGTACTCGGGCACCGTGCCGAGAATGTCGCCCCCGGCCACCCGGTCCCCCTTCTTTACCCGGGGCGAAAAGGACCACTTCCGTTCATGGTCAAGGCCGGGGAGCATGATCCCCCGGGAGATGAAACTCCCGCTGGCCTTCACGAGTGCAGGCAGGGGGCGCTGGATGCCATCGTAGATGGAGGAGAGGAGTCCCGGCCCCAGCTCGGCTGAGAGCGGGAGCCCGGTATTTGCCACCTTCTCGCCGATGACCAGGCCGGACGTGTCCTCGTACACCTGGACGACGGCGGATTCCCCGTCCAGCCGGATGATCTCGCCGTTCAGCTGCTCCTTTCCTACCCTCACCACGTCGTACATCCTCGAGCCCTTCATGCCGTGGGCGATCACCACGGGGCCCGTTATCCGCTCTACCACACCCTCAATCATCCCTTTACCTCCTTATCACGATGTTGTATCCGATGGCTCTCCGCAGCAGCCGTTCCATGTAGCTCGTCTGGTCAATCCCCCGCACCCTTGACGGGATGGGGATGATGATCGGCCGGTAGGACTTGTCGATCTTCTCCATGAACTTCTCGTCCAGCATTGAGAGGAAATCCTGGTTCACGGCCACGATCCCGGTATCATCCTTGAAGGTCAGGCTGGTGATGATTTTTTTCGCCTCGGCGAGATCCGCAGCTTCCAGCACCTCCACACCCGCGAGCCGGAACCCCGGTGCACTCTCGGGATCGGTGACCACCACGAATTTATACATAGAGGAGTTCCTCCCGGAGCTCCTTTTCGGAGATGTCGGCGGTCTTGCACCGGGCGATGATCCGGATGTTCGTCACCTCGTTGTACTTGGCCCACAGGTAGCCCACGGCGAGGGCGATGGACAGGGGATCCTTGAAGAACTGGCTCACTCCTTTTTTTATCAGGTATTTGTCCAGTTCCTTTTCGATCACCGAGATCTTCTCCTGGATGAAGACCTCGGCGGGGACCTTTCCCAGGAACTCGTAGGGAGTGCCCTTGAGCTGTTTCACCGCCGCCTCGATGCTACCGGTCCGGACCAGGGACTGGAGCTTTGCGAGATCGAGGCTGATACCCCCCTTGAGGAGATATTGGCCCGCCTCGTCCGCAGGAGCCCTGTCCCGGATCAGCTTGAGGACGGTCTTTAAGTTGGTCACATCGATCTCTGCCATGATCATCAGGCGGAGGATCTGGTTGTCGTAGGCATCTCCCTTCACCATCTCGAGCGCATGGTCGAAGGAGAACCGGTCGAGGGCATACTCCAGTACCGGCAGGTCCTGCCGCTCGAAGTACTCCTTGAAGCTCCGGGTCAAGGGCTGTGCATAGGGGATTCGCCACGTGGCGAGGAGGTCAATCACCGACTTCACGTCCGGCTGCTTCACGAGTTCCGCCAGCGTGACCTCATCCAGTTCACCGGCAGGGACAAGGCAATCCATGATCTCGGGCGCAGGCGCATGGATGTTTTTTCCCCGGAGGATGGTTTTGATGTTCTGGACATCCCACCGGTTGAGAAGGATCCGGATGTACTTCTCGGCATCTTCCCCGTGGACATGCCCCAGGATCTTCCGGAAAGCGGAGGTGAAATCGTTCCGCACGGCCGTTTCGATACAGGACATGCCCGAGAACCGGACGCTCGCCTTCTCGATCTCCTCCCGGTAAGAAGTCCGCTGGAGCTCCACCATCACACCCTCGACGTCAGGTTTATTGATGAGCCTCTCCAGGGCGTCCCGGTTCAGGAGCCGGCCCTTCATACCCCGGATCCTGGCGTTCATGTACCCGTAGTCCACGCGAATCACCCGTAGAGGAGGGAGTAAATCTCGGGTTTGAGGATCTTCTTCGCCTTCTCCAGTCTCGACTCCAGGGTATTGTAGACGATGGCCCTCTCGTCCCGGGTGGTGAGGTTCAGCCCGCCAAGAGTGGTGAGGTCGGTGACCACCTCGCAGTTCTTTCCGAGGGCCTGGAGGGACTTTCTGGCCAGCGCCTCGTCCCGTTTGTCGGCGTGCACGGTGACCTCCTCCCCTTCAAGGTCCTGCATCGCCTCGGAGAGCATGGCAGTATAACTTTTCTCGTACCGGCCATCACTTCGCGCCGATGCGAGCCTGCGGCCCGCCTCAGTAAAGGCCTTCTGGAAAACCCTGTCCTTCTCCACCGCAGACGACATCCGGATCTCCTTCCGTGCGCTCGCCATCAGCTTGCCCCTTTCCACGGCCGCACGCCTCTTCGCATCCTCGATGGCTGCGCTCCTGATCGCCTGTGACTTCTCTGCGGCAGCCTCCTTTGCCTCTGCCACCTCCCGTTGAGATTTCTCCTCTATCTCCCGGATCGTCTCCTCCGCACTGACCCTGACGGCCTCGATCAGGTTCTCAAACGCCATTCCATCACCCGAACTGCTGGACCCAACGCCTTCACGTGCTTTCCTCCCTGTCCGCTCTCACCCCATGCGGGAGTGCCATCTCACGATACGAACTGGATTGCCTGCCCTCGGTGCAGTGTTCACTCCAGCATGATCATGATCATGGCCGAGACCACGAACCCCAGGATCACCAGGGTTTCAGGAATCGCCACCAGCACGACCATGAGACCGAACGTTTCAGGTCTCTCGGCAACGGTTCCTGCACCCGCCGACCCGATCTTCATCTGTGCCATCCCGGTTCCGATTGCACCCATCCCGAAGGCGATGCCTGCTCCAATGGGGATTCCCCAGTCAACCATGTCGTTCACCACTCCTGAAGGTTTCCGTACTCACCCTTGCGTGCATCCATCCTTTCCGCTCCCGGAAGAATGGTCTGCCCTGCAACCCCCTGCGCCGTGGCTGCAGGGGAAATCTTCCTCTGTTCACATCACCGGTTCTGCGTCCAGCCGGACCGTATCCTCTCGGAGGGGGATACGGCCGCGGCGTACAGGGTACTACCGCCCCGTGACCCTCACTAATCCATGCTCACCCCTCACCTTCCTTCTTGAACGGGGTATAGATCCTGCCTCCGCCCTTATAGAACTTGGAGTCGAACTCCACCAGGTGGAGACGCAGGGAGTGCAGGAACGGGGAGAACATGGCGAGGGCAATATTCAGGATATGCAGCATCGCCGCGATCAGGATGCCCACGAGAAGCACATCCATCGATCCCCCCAGTTCATTGGCAACGAGCGCGAGAACGACCGAGGCCATGCCGATCGCCATGATACGCGCGTAGGAGAGGATATTGCCGACGGTGCTCATGACCTCGAATGCGCCAAAGAATCCCCCGCCATAGATGATCAGGGGGAAGGCGATGAGCAGCATCACCACACCGATACTGGTAAACACCTCTGAGATCATACCCGCCACCGACACGAGAACCACGATCAGTCCCGTGATTGCTAGGATCATCCCGCACTTCTCGCAGACATGCTTCTTGCTCCTTTCCGTGATCGCGTTGATGATCCCGAGGGAAAGACCCAGGAAGACGTGGAAGACCCCGATGGAGATGGCGAGGATCAGGAAGGGGATCATCGCATCGATCCGGTTCCAGGTGATGCCCAGGAATTCCACCGGCTCGATCCAGCCCATCATCTCCCCGAAATTCCCGAAGAACTCGCCATAGAGGTACCCGAAGATGATGGTCGGGATGGAACACATCACAAGGATGTTCATCAGGTGCTGGAGCCAGAGCTCCTTCTGATACCGCCTCTTTATGAACAGTGCAATGGCCAGGATGATAATGCCGTACGCGATGTCCCCCACCATCAGCCCGAAGAAGATGGGGAAGAAGATGAACATGATGGGGCTTGGATCGATCTCTTTGTAGCTTGATGTGCCGATCAGCCCCATCAGGAACTCGAAGGGTTTCACAAACCAGGGGTTGTCATAGAAGGTGGGGGCCTCATTCATCTTGTCCTGGGCGACCTCCAGCTCGTGGACCAGTACCCGCTTCCCGAAGGTCTTTTCCAGTGCCTCCTTCGTCCGGTTCAGGAACTTGCGGGGGATCCACCCGATGATGACAAAGGTATAGTCGGTCTGGCCGAACTTGGAGAAGACACGGATCTCCTCGTTCCTGTCCTCCAGGATCCGGCGCAGCACCGTGAGCTGCTGGTACCACTCGGCAGAGAGCTGCCCGAGTTTCTCGTCGATCCCCTTCATCTCGTCGAGCGCCTTCTTCCGCCGCTCGGCGATGGAGGTGAGGATTTCCCGGAACGGTTTCCCCATGTATTCGGGCGGCAGCCGGATCTCGTTCACGTTCTGGGAAAACAGGAACGAATGAACCTGCTCAGAGTATTTCTTGTTGAAGACCGCAACCACGGCGATCGTGGCCTGGTCCACATCCGCCGAGATCAGTTCAAACTGGTTGTGGGTGATGTCCACGAAGATGTTGCGGATGACATCCACCACCTCCCGGAACTCCCGCTGGATCAGGATCACCGTGACCTCGAATCCCTCGAGCACGGGCAGCTGGTTCTCCAGGGGCTGGATCTTTCCAATGATATCCTCGTATTTGGCGAGGGTGGAGAGGGTGAATACCAGATCGGCTTTCCTGCCGGAAAGGTCCTTGACGGTCTCCTCGAGCCCCCCCAGAGTGGCGGTGCTCAGCGTCGTGAGCTCATCCGGGGTTGCCTTGCGTACCTCGTCAAAGAACCGCTTCTGCTTCTCCGGTTCGTCGGGAACCTTCGGAAGCGAGAGGAGGAGCCCTCCCATCCTGACGAGCAGCCCGCTGATTTCACTGGCCTTGCTCACGTCGATCTTCTTCAGGATCGTGTCGCCCGGGGCGATGCTCTTGGAGACGTCTTCCAGGTGGAGGGTGCCCGTGTGGTAGAGGACATCCACCACGCTCGACAGGTCCGTTTTCGGCCCTATCACCTGGATTTTGTTCATCCGCTGCAGCATAGCCACCTACTCCAGGGTCACGTCGTGCACGATCCTCTCCACTGCCCTGTCCAGGTTTCCTTCCCCACGGTGCCGGAGCCGGTCCCTCTCACCTTTTCCGTGCTCCCCCATCTCTTCGATCTCCTTCTGGACACTCTCCATCTGCTTCCGGAAGACGACGTCTCCCTCCTGTGCCGCCTCGCGCTCGGCCGACTGGATCATCTGTCTGGCCTCCTCCTGGCCGGTGCGGACGGTCTCATCCGCCGTCCTCCTCGCGAGATCCAGCCGCATGGAGAGCTCCAGCTCCTTCTCCCGGATCCTCTGTAAAATTGACTTCTCTGCCGGCATCCCCCACCCCCTCACAAACCGCGGGCCTTTTTCAATAGCGAGGAGATCCCCGGTGGTGGGCGGTTCAGCTCAGGCTCTGGAATCCCGTTCTTTTTTTTTTCGGCCGCCTCGATCACCCTCTCCTTGCACCTCTCCACCACGCCCTTCTTCATTCGTTCCAAAAGAACGGTCATGTTCTGTTCCATGGTCGCGCGATCTGGATGACTGGTATGATCGACCCTAGGTGGGGTAAAACGATAAATTTTTCTATTTGAAGAAAATAATCTCTTTCCATCATTTATTTTGGGTATTTCCACTGCTTTTCCCCCAAGTAGTTAATAAAGTTAACTTACCCTGGTCGTCCCTCTGTCCCGGTATCCCTGGCCGACGAGGAATTGCCTGCCCTGAGGGTGCCGGGAGGGCGGCCGACACCCGGAGGAGCGGAACACGGGAACGGAGGGCGTGAAGCTATCGAACCGATCGGCACCATGAGGACGGGAGGGGCAAACCCCCTCCCGGGTCCACCCCGTGAGGATGGGCGGAGCCGCTCTTGTCTGGAATCCTCACAAGAAACCGATGGACGGGGTCCCTGAATACCAAATGTCCACCTATCCTCCGTGGGGGACGCCCCCGCGGCGGGGGGCCGCAAGGTCCCCCAGGAGCGGTACACGGGAACGAATGATCTGGTTGTGCGAAGTGGGACGGCGACAGGCAGGCGGGAGGGGGCGAGCCCCCTCCCGGCCCCGCCCCCGCAAGGATATTCCCTTCCGTGTTTTTTCCGCCAGATCTGCCCTTCCATGAGAAGGGTGAGACAAAGAGAAGGTGAGGGTTACCCGAACTTCTTCTTCGAGAGTTCCAGGGCCTCAATCGCCGGGAGCTTCTTTCCCGTCAGGAACTCGATGCAGGCGCCACCGCCGGTGGAGATATGGGTGAAGCGGTCAGAGAGGCCCATCTTCTCGATGACGGCGGCGGTGTGGCCGCCGCCCACGACAGAGAACTTCACCCGGGAGGCTGCTCTCAGAAGCTCGTAGGTGCCAAGGGCAAACTCCGGGTCCTCGAAGACCCCGGCAGGGCCGTTGAAGACGACGGTACCGGAGGCGGCGATGCACTCCGCCATCCGCCCGATGGCCGCGATGCCGATATCCAGCACCGGGAGGTCCTTCGGGATGGCAGTGACCGGGAACTCGGCCCGCTTTGTGCCTTTCCTGGCAGCAACCGTATCCGGGATCAGGATCTTTTCCGGGAACCGGGCCAGGAGGTCCTTTGCCTTCCCGATCTCGTCGGTGTACCCCAGCTTGTCGATGAGGTGACGGCAGGGGTCGCCGATATGGTGGCCGGCGGCCGCGAGAAAGACGTTGGCCACGACGCCGGTGGTGATCACCGTGTCCGCGATCTCCGCTTCCAGCACGTGCCGTGCGACACCGATGGAGTCATCCACCTTGGTCCCGCCCAGCACAAAGCAGACGGGCCGCGGGGCTCCGGAGAGGACGCGGGAGAGGTTCGCGACCTCCTTCTCCATGAGAAGGCCCCCGACGGAACGCATGGCCAGGGGGAGGCCCACCACCGTCGGCTGGGAACGGTGGGCGGTGCCGAAGGCATCGTTCACGAAGAGGTCTGCCATCGAGGAGAGGCGCCGGACCAGGTGCGTCTTTGCCGCGGCCTCGGGCGTGAGGGTCAGATTCTCCTCGGCGGCGAACCGGACGTTCTCCAGCATCAGGATCTCGCCCGGTTTTTCTGCCCGCACGGCATCCCGGGCGCGAGTGCCAATGATGTCTTCCACGTAGGTGACCGGACGCTGGAGGAGGCGGGAGAGTTTCTCCGCGTGGGCTTCAAGGGTGGTGAAGTCCTTCTTGCCCGGCCGGCTCTGGTGGGTGAGGATCACGAGCCGGCTCTCGGCCAGGTGCCGGATGGTGGGGAGGTGCTCCCGGAACCGTTTGTCGTCCAGGATCTCCTTTGACGAGGGATCCATCGGGGAGTTCAGGTCCAGCCGGAGGAGCACCGTCTTCCCCCGGGCATCCACCTGGGCCAGGGTGCCGATACCGGTCATGGATCCCCTGCCTCCCTCACCCCTTGGTCCTGGCCTTGATCTTCTTCAGCCGGAAGAGCTCTTCCCGTTCCATCTCGTCCAGGCGCATCTTGATGAAGTCCCGGGCCTCCGTGAGTTCCGGGATCACCTTGAACTCCAGGGCATTGACCCTCCGCTTGGTGGACTCGATCTCGTCCAGGAGCTTCTTCATGGTGGTCTCGATCTCGGCGGACCGGATGATGGCTTCCACCAGATCTTCGTAGGAAGTGGCGGTCTCGTCCATCACCGACGTGGTGCCCAGGAGGCCGTAGCCCCGCTCCAGGAGCCCTTTCTTCACCTTGGAGGAGGAGATCTCAGGGACCACGACGCCCATGATGTTCTTGGACTTGAGCTGGATGGTGGGGATCTCCTTCACCGACAGGGCAGCGGACTTGAGGGCCAGCGTACCCTCGATGGTGTTGGAGAGGGCGATCATGCCCACCGCCTTCCCGTACTTCTCCTCCAGCGCCCCCCGGGTGGTCCTGGCCTCGTCCAGCACCTTGAAGAACTCCAGGATCAGGCCGTCCCGCTTCATCTTCAGGATGTTGTAGCCCCGCTCCGAGAGCTTGATCTTCCGCTTCAGGTTGATCAGTTCGGACCGCGTGGGTTTCACGTCGCGGAGCGCCATGGCCGGTTACCTCGCGGCTGCCTTCTCGGCAGCAGGCTTCTGTCCCCGGAATTTCGGGTGGTACTTCTCGATGAGGGCCCGGTCGATCCGCACCAGCTGTTCGACCGGGAGCGTTGCCAGGAGTTCCCACCCCAGGTCCAGCGTCTGCTGGATACTCCGGTCCTCGTTCGGCCCCTGCCGGACGAACCGGTCCTCAAAGAGGTCAGCGAACTCGAGGAACATCCGGTCCCTCTCGGAGAGGGCGTCCTTGCCGACGATGGCGACGAGGCCCCGCAGGTCGTTCCCTTCCGCGTAGGCGGCATAGCACTGGTCCGAGACCTTCTTGTGGTCCTCCCGGGTGTGCTTGGCACCAATCCCCAGGTTCATGAGCCGTGAGAGGGAGGGGAGGACGTTGATGGGCGGGTAGATGCCCTTCCGGTGCAGCTCCCGGGAGACCACCAGCTGCCCCTCGGTGATGTAGCCCGAGAGGTCAGGGATCGGATGGGTGATGTCGTCGCCCGGCATCGTGAGGATCGGGAACTGGGTGATGGACCCCTTCACGCCATGGATGATCCCGGCCCGCTCGTAGATGGAGGCGAGATCCGTGTACATGTAGCCGGGGTAGCCCCGCCGGCCCGGCACCTCCTCACGGGCGGCACCGATCTGCCGCAGCGCCTCGCAGTAGTTGGTCATGTCCGTGAGGATCACGAGCACGTGCATCCCCAGGTCAAAGGCCAGGTACTCGGCGGTGGTGAGGGCGAGGCGCGGGGTGATGATCCGCTCGACAGCCGGATCGTCGGCCAGGTTCAGGAAGACCACGGCCCGCTCCAGCGCCCCCGTGCGCTCGAAGTCCGCCATGAAGTGGTTGGCCTCCTCCCTGGTGATCCCCATGGCCGCGAAGACGACGGCGAACTGCTCCTTCGACCCCAGCACCTTTGCCTGCCGGGCGATCTGGAGCGCGATGTCGTTGTGGGGCAGGCCGGCGCCCGAGAAGATCGGGAGCTTCTGGCCCCGGACGAGCGTGTTCATGCCATCGATGGTGGAGATCCCGGTCTGGATGAACTCCTCGGGGGAGTGGCGGGCGTAGGGGTTGATGGCCGCGCCCGTGATGTCCAGCCGCTTTTCGGGGACGATCTCGGGACCGCCGTCGATCGGCTTCCCGCCGCCGGAGAGGATGCGCCCCAGCATATCCTTCCCGACAGGCATCTTGATCGTCTCCCCGGTGAACCGCACGCCGCTGTCACGCCCGATCCCCGCGGTGGACTCGAAGACCTGCACGACCACGATCTCGTCGCTCGTATCCAGCACCTGCCCCCGCTTCACCGAGCCGTCCCAGAGGACGATGTTCACGAGCTCCGCGAAGCCCACGGGCTCTGTCTTCTCGACAAAGAGGAGAGGCCCGGCGATCTGGTTGATGGTCCGGTATTCCTTCATGTTCCCGCCCTCAGTGCATTGACCTCGGTATCCATCTGGTCCAGGATCTTCGCGAGCACCGGCTTGTAGTCCTTGATGAACTTGATCTGCGGCAGCTCGTTCTTGGACGGAACTGACATGATCTGGGCAGGAAGCGCACCCGCCACCTGGGCAGCATAGGCCAGGTCCGAGAATTTCTTGATCGCCTTCATCATGTCGTACTGCTTCGTCATGTCGCAGTAGGTGTCCACGGCATCGTAGGCATTCTGCTGCAGGAACACCTCCCGGATCATCCGTGCCACCTCGATGGTGATCTGCTGCTCCTCGGGGAGGGCGTCCGAGCCCACCAGCTGCACGATCTCCTGCAGCTCCGACTCCTTCTGGAGCACCTCCATGGCCCAGGCCCGGAGCTTGTTCCACTCGGGGGAGACGTGCTGGTCATACCAGTCGTGCAGGATGTCCAGGTACAGGGAGTAGGAGTTCAGCCAGTTGATGGCAGGGAAGTGGCGCCGCTGGGAGAGCTTGGCGTCCAGTGCCCAGAAAACTTTCACGATGCGCAGCGTGTTCTGGGTAACGGGCTCAGAGAAGTCCCCGCCGTGCGGCGACACGGCCCCGATGACCGAGACTGATCCCAGGGACCCGTTCAG
>JAJRDA010000025.1 GCA_028678665.1 Methanomicrobiales archaeon
CCGGGACCCTCACCGAGGGCCGGTTCGGGGTCACGGATATCCTCCCCCTGGCGGGGGAAGAGGAGCCCGGGATCCTCTCTCTGGCCGCCTCCCTGGAAGCGAGGTCCGAACACCCCATCGCCCGGGGCGTCATCCGAAAGGCCACCGACAGCGGGGTACCGGTGCTTCCGGTGGAGGGGTTCCGGGCGATCCCGGGGATGGGGGTGGAAGGGCAGATCGGAGGGCGCCTCCACCGGGTGGTGAGTCCCGGTTACCTGCAGGAGCAGGGGATGGAGATCGCAGACAAACGGGTGGAGAGGCTGGCCACCCAGGGAAAGACGGTGGTATTCATCATGGAGGGGGATCGCATACTCGGGGCCATCGCGCTCGCGGACATCATCCGGAAGGAATCCCGGGAGGCCGTAAGCCGCCTGAAGCAGAGGGGGATCCGCTGCATGATGCTCACCGGTGACAACCATCACGTGGCTGCCTGGGTTGCGGGGGATCTGGGGCTGGATGAGTTCTTTGCCGAGGTCCTCCCCCACGAGAAGGCAGCCCGGATCCAGGAGGTGCAGCAGCGGTTCCCGGTGGCCATGGTGGGGGACGGGATCAACGACGCCCCTGCGCTCGTCCAGGCGGATGTGGGGATCGCCATCGGGGCAGGGACCGATGTCGCGGTGGAGAGCGCGGATATCGTGCTCGTGAGAAACGATCCCAGGGACGTGGTGACGCTTCTTGAACTCTCACAAAAGACCTACGCCAAGATGGTCCAGAACCTGATCTGGGCCACGGGTTACAACACCTTTGCGATCCCCCTGGCGGCAGGGGTGGCGGCCGGGTACGGGATCCTGCTCTCCCCCGCTATTGGCGCAATCCTGATGAGCGCGAGCACCGTGATCGTGGCGGTCAATGCGAGGTTCCTGCGGCTGGAATCTGGCCCTCTTCCAGGCGAAAAGGCTGGTCCGTGATGCGGATTGCGGGCCGGTCAGCGTGGGGGACAGATCGGATTTCCATGGAAACGGGATCTTCATTCCGGTTTCCCCGGTCCTCGTGGGGGGGGAATGGGATTTTGTGGTCAAAAAAAAGGTGTTCAGGAGTATCCCCCGCCGCCACCGGAGGAGACGGTGGACGCCGGCACCAGCTTCCAGACTTTCCCGGTGGCGAAATTGGGATCCGGTCCCGTTCTTTCGCTGGTCAGGACGTAGATCTCCCGGCTCCTGTCCTCCCCGAATCCACGGATGAAGGCATTGACCCGCTGGTTCGTCATGCCGGGGATCGGGATCTCGGTTCCGGTCCACATCAGGTTATCAGAGGCGGTGAGATCCACGACCGTATCCGGATACAGGCCGATGTTCCAGCCTGAGGGCGGGGTGGCCAGGAGGATCACGCCATTCCCTGCGGTCACCTTGCCATCGCTCCAGTAGCCGAAGACATACTTTCCCTGGAGGGCCGGAAGAGCGCTCCCCCGGTACAGGTGGCCTCCGACAATGGTGAGCCCCAGGTCATGGCCCCCCTCAAAGATGGGGCCGATCAGGGGTTCTCCCCCGGCCCCGGTGATCGCACAGCCCGGTTTCGGCGCCGCATTATTCGACGGGTCAAAGCAGTGGGTCCCTTCCCGGATGTTCCACCCGTAGTTGCCGCCCGGAAGGACGATGTACACGGTCTCGAAGAGGCGCTGGCCTGCCTGGGCGACCAGGTACCGGTGGTCATCCCCTGCATCGAAGGAGGCGTAGGCCGGGTTCCGGAACCCGGACGCATAGATCTCGGGCAAGATGGCCTGGTCGTTCACGAACGGGTTGTCGGCCGGTATGCCATACTCCTTCCCGGGGGCCCGGGTATCCACATCGATCCGAAGGATCTTCCCCAGGATCTGGGTCATGTCCTGCCCGTTGCCGATGACCGGCGTGTGCCCGATACCCGTGTCATCCGCCCTCCCCCCGTCCCCCAGCGGGAGGTAGAGGTACCCATCGGGGCCGAACCTGATCTGGCCGCCATTGTGGTTCGAGAACGGCTTGTCCACCTGGAGGAGGATCCGCTCGGAGAACATGTCTGCCTGGTTCGGGTCGTTGGAGACCCGGAACTCCGAGAGCCGGTTTGTGCTGTCCCATCCCGCAGGCGCACCCTGCCTGAGGGGAGCCGTGTAGTACACGTAGAAGCGCCCGTTGGTGGCAAACTCCGGGTGGAAGGCCAGGGAAAGGAGGCCCCGCTCATCATATCCGGCATTCAGGGACACCATCCGGCTCCGGATGTCCAGGAACGGTGTCTGGACCAGGGTCCCCGCCGCGTTCAGTATCCAGACCACGCCGATCTGGTCCACGACAAAGAGGCGGTGGCTGCCATCCGGGGACTCGACCAGCATCATCGGGGCGGAGAGGCCACCGGTCACCTGCGAGAGCCCGATGGCGGCGGTGGACCTCCCCAGGGGTGTGCGGGAGACCCCCTCAGCGAACGTGGCGGCAAGGGGCGAATTCTGGTTGGTGAGGTCCGGAGGCGCCGGGCCTGCGACGACCGTGCATGCCCCGCCCACGCAGCCGCAGTGGCCGGCCCCGCAGTCGATGGGGCCCTGGCAGTTCGCGGTGCAGAGGACGTTGCATACGCCCTTGGAGGCCCTGTTGATGCAGCTGGTGGGATGGCAGCACTGGGCCGGGACGCAGTCAGAGTCACCCGTGCAGGAGCCCTGGCCTGCCGTCGGGGTGGGTGTCACGGTCATGGTCTCCATGGTGGGTGTCGGGGTCCCCCCCTGCGGGGGTAGGGTGGCGCACCCGGCCAGGAGGGCCACGACCAGCGCCACGGCCATCACCATGAGGAGCGGTACCCGGGAAGATTTCTGTCGTATCATGGACGCAGATGGGTCCAGTCGGATAATAAGGTATTCCCTCTTTTCAGGAGATGCACACATCCGGCACCTGTCCGGAGGGGCAAGCCCCATTCACAACATTGAAGCATCTCAGTTCCAAAAATTCACCCATCATGCGTCCCCTGGAGTTCAACAACCGGGTGCTCATCCTCGGGTACGGGTCCGTGTGCCGATGCACGCTGCCCATCCTCCTGAAACACGTGAAGATACCGCTGGAACAGATCACCCTCCTCGATTTTGAGGACAAGGCGAAGGAGCTCGAACCCTTCACCAGGAAGGGCCTGCGGTACTTCAGGAGACGAATCACCCCGGAGAACCTGGATGCCATCTTCTCGGAGTACCTCTCACCCGGGGGGCTCCTCATCGACCTCGCCTGGAACATCGACTGCTGCGAGATCGTGCAGTGGTGCCATGACCATGACGTGCTCTCTATGAACACGTCCGTGGAGGTCTGGGACTCCTACGGGGAGCGGTTCACGGCGAATCCCTACGAGAAGTCGCTCTACTTCCGCCAGATGAAGCTCCGGGAGCTCACGAAGGACTGGAAAGACAGTCCTACCTTCGTCGTGGACCACGGCGCCAACCCGGGTCTCATCTCCCACTTTGCGAAGCAGGGGCTCATCGATATCGCGGAGCGGATGGTAGCGGACGGGAAGACAAAGGACCCGAAGAAGCTGGAGCGGCTGATCCGGGAGCGGAAGTTCGGGGAGCTGGCCATGGAGGTGGGGGTGAAGGTGATCCACTGCTCGGAGCGGGATACCCAGATCTCACGCCGGCCCAAGGAGGTGGACGAGTTCGTGGGCACCTGGTCCATCGAGGGCCTGCGGGAGGAGGGCACGGCGCCGGCAGAGATGGGATGGGGCACTCACGAGAAGGAACTCCCCCCGCTGGCCCATGTGCCACCGGTGGTGCCGAAGAACCAGATCATGCTGGCCCAGATGGGAGTGAACACCTGGGTCCGCTCCTGGGTGCCGGACTGCGAGATCGTGGGGATGGTGATCCGGCACGGGGAGGCCTTCGGCATCTCGGACCGGTGGACGGTCTGGAAGGGCGGGAAGGCCATCTACCGGCCGACGGTCCACTACGCCTATATGCCCTGCGATGCCTCGATTGTCTCCGTCCACGAGCTCCGGTGCAGGAACTACGAGCTGCAGCCGAAGATCCGGATCATGAACGACCGGGAGATTACCTCGGGCGCCGACATCCTGGGGGCTCTCCTCATGGGCCACCCGTACGGCTCCTGGTGGACCGGATCCATCCTCACCGTCGAGGAGGCCAGGAAGCTCGCCCCCGGCCAGAACGCGACCACGATCCAGGTGGCGCTGGGGGTGGTCTCCGCGGTGAGGTGGATGATACAGAATCCCAGGAAGGGGTTCTGCCTCCCCGACGACCTGCCCCACGACTTTGTACTCGAGATTGCGAAGCCGTACCTGGGGGAGTTCCACTCGGGGCCCTCCGACTGGACCCCGCTCCGGGACCGGACGGTCTACTTCCGGGAGAACCCGGCGAACCGGTACGACAGGGAGGACCCCTGGCAATTCAAAAACTTCTTATTCGTGCAGTGAGGGAGGATCAGTGATGACGCAGGTGGAAGGGGAAGCGAGAAAGGGGTCCCGGCGGCAGGGGCAGGAGAACGGGGTGCCTGCCCTCTCCCCGGAGCGGAAGGAGCAGCTCCAGCAGCTGGCCAGGGAGCAGGGGACCCCCATCTTTGTCATTGACCACGAGAGGATCCGGGAGAACTACCGCGAGTTCCGGGAGCACATGCCCCGGGCGCAGGTCTACTACGCGGTCAAGGCCAACTCGAATCCCGAGATCGTGAAGACCCTCTTTGAGATGGGCTCGAGTTTCGACGTGGCCTCCATGCCGGAGTTCATGATCGTGTACCAGTATATCAGGAATATGCCAGAGAAGGAGCGGCAGGACTGGATCTGGGACAAGATCATCTATGCGAACACGATCAAGCCCGTGGAGACCCTGGAAGCCCTTGACGTGTACAAGCCCCTCGTTACCTTTGACAACCACGAAGAACTCCTGAAGATAAAAAAGCACGCACCGAACGCGGGCCTGGTGCTCCGGCTGCGGGTCCCCAACACCGGTTCCATGGTGGAGCTCTCCTCCAAGTTCGGGGCGAGCCCGGGCGAGGCCGTGGACCTGATCATGGAGGCCTTTTCCCTGGGCCTCATCGTGGAGGGCCTCAGCTTCCACGTGGGCAGCCAGTGCACCAACTTCGAGAACTACGTCCAGGCCCTGCAGATCTCTGCGAACATCATCAGGGAGACCGAGACCCGGGCGGGGAAGCGGATCAAGATCCTGGACATCGGCGGCGGGTTCCCGGTAAAGTACAACCCGGAGGTGAAGTCCTTCCGGACCCTGACCCGGAAACTGAACGCAGAGATAAAGCGCCTGTTCCCGCCCGATATCGAGATCCTGGCCGAGCCCGGCCGGTTTCTCGTCGCCAATGCCTGTTCGCTCGTCGCCAAGGTCATCGGGAAAGCCGTCCGGGACGGGAAGACCTGCTACTACATCAACGACGGCATCTACCATACCTACTCCGGGCAGATCTTTGACCACTGCATCTACCCGGTGAAGGCCTTCAGTGAGGGCGAGACACAGATCTCCTCGGTCTTCGGTCCCACCTGCGATGCCTTTGATACCATCACCCTGGGCGCCGATCTTCCGGAGCTCGAGATCGGGGACCTGGTCTACTCAGAGAACATCGGAGCTTACTCCCACGCCTCATCCACCTACTTCAACGGGTTCCCGCCGGCGAAGGTCGTGCACATCGGGAGATAAGGGGAGAGATCGCCGGTCACTCCTTCTCCGGATTCTCTTCCTTATCCGCTTTCCTTTTCGGGAGGTAGCCGGTGAGCTTCGCCTGGGTCTCCCGGGGGCGGGGGATCACGTGCCGCATCCCGCTCCCCTGCCCGTGGGCATCGCCCGGGTAGCGGGGCACCAGGTGAAAGTGGACGTGGGGCACCACCTGGCCGGCCGCTGCCCCCACGTTCACCCCCAGGTTATAGCCGGCCGGGTGGTAGCGCCGGTCCAGCTCCCCCTTCACCCGTCCCGCCAGCTCCAGGAGGGCCCGCTGCTCTTCCGGAGTGGTCTCAAAGAAATCCACCACGTGCCGGAAGGGGATGAGCAGCGTGTGCCCCCTGCTCACAGGGTTAATATCCCAGGTGGCGAAGCAGAGCTCGTTCCGGGCAAAGATCCGGACCACCGGAATCGTGCAGAACGGGCATCGCTTCCCCGTGTCCTGTGCCATGACCCTCCCTGAGATGCCGGGAGGGATAAGGGCTTCCGGCAGGGTCCTGCTGTCTGAACTCGGATCACAACATTTTTTGTGTCACCGGTGCAACCGGACGCTGTCATGCTATGACATGGCAGTACCTGCACTGGCATAGCATTTCTGCAACAGGGGATATGAGATGAAGCACACAAGAACAGTATCCATCCTGCTCGCGGCACTGCTGCTGTCTGCGTTGCTCCTGGCCGGCTGCACCCAGCAGCAGCAGCAGGCCCAGCCGCAGGATGTGAAGATCGGAGCGGTGGTCTCCCTGACGGGTGTGGGGAGCAACGTCGGGAAGCACATGAAACAGTCCGCTGAGATGGCGGTCAGCGAGATCAATGCCAAGGGCGGAGTGTTTGTCAGGGCCTACAACAAGAAGCTGCCCATCACGCTCATCGTGGCCGATGACGAGACGAAGCCCGATAGCGGTGTCAAGGCCGTGACGAAACTCACCTCCGAGGATAACGTAGATATCCTGGTCGGGGGCTGGAGTAGCGCGGTGACCGTCGCCACCCTGGGCGTGGTTGCCGAGAAGAAGGTCCCGTACGTGGTCACCGGTGCATCCACCCCGGATGTCACCCGGAAAGCGGGTGTGGACACGAGTTACATGTTCCACTACTGCCCGACCACTGCCATGTACGGCGAGTACACGATCCTCTTCACGGACCATGTGATCCGCCCGGCAATCAATGCGAAGTTCAACTTCACTGAGGATCGGCCGCTGAGACTCGCGATCCTGTACCAGGACAGCGCCTACGGGAAAGGGGTGCTCAACGGAGTCGTGAATACCATAAACGCGGAAAACCTCAAGATCGAGATCGTCTCCAACCAGAGCTTCAAGACGGGAGACGCAGATTTCAGGACTGCGCTCACGGCCATCAAAGCTGCCAAGCCGGACGTGATCTACGCCGCGGCCTTCCCGGCGGAACAGTCCCAGATCGTCGTCCAGGCCCGGAGGGATGTGAACCTGAACACGATCATCCTGGCCGTAGAGACGAACGACAACCCGGATTACTACAAGGGCATTGCCCGTTTCGGTGAGTACTCCATCCTCGAGAGCCGGTTCAGCCCGTTCACTGCCGCCCCGTCCTCCGTTGCGGCGGCGGATGCCAGGTTCAAGGCGGATTATATGGCAAAATACGGGTCCTTCCCCGACATGATGGGCGTTTCAACCTACGAGGGAGTCTATGTGGCCGCACAGGCGATTGAGAATGCCGGCACCCTGGACAAGGCGGCGGTCAGGGATGCCCTCGCGCAGCTCCGGATGCCCCAGATTGTGGAAGCCATCAAGGGTGGATTCATCACATTCTCGCCGGATTACCGGGAGGTCCAGTTTGAACTCTTCATGACGCAGCTCATCTGGGACGAGCAGGCAGGGGAGTGCAGGCCCAAGATCGTCTGGCCGGATACTGTGAAAGAGAAGGACTTTGTGCTTCCGGTCTGGTACGAGCCCGGGAGCGCACCATAAATCCCCTCCTTTTATCACCTTCCGTTCGCGATAACATACTGGGAGGTCCGGAAACGGCGTGGCCCTCGACTTTGGTATCCTGCTCCAGGTCCTGTTCTGGGGCCTGTACGCCGGCTGCATCTACATCCTCCTGGCCACCGGGCTCAGCCTGATCTTCGGAGTGATGAAGATCGTGAATTTCGCCCACGGCGAGCTCCTGATGCTCGGTGCATACATCACAGCCACGGTCTTTGTTCTCACCGGGATCAATCCCTATTCCATCATCATCCTCACCATGCTCGTGCTCGGGATTATCGGAATCGCCATTGAACGGCTGGGCTTCCGGCCCATCCTCGGCACCAGCAAGCTGAACGAGATCTTCCTCTCCCTGGGGCTGATCTACGTCATCCAGAACGCGGCCGCGCTCATCTGGGGGGACGAGCGGCAGGTACTGACCAGCCCCTACCAGACAGTCACCATCCCGATGGGACCCATCCAGCTCCCCGTGGACTATATCATTATCATCATCGTTACAGCCCTGATTCTGGTAGGGCTCACGCTTCTCCTGAAGAAGACGAGCCTGGGCAAGGCCATCCGGGCCACCAGCCAGAACCGGAAGGGTGCCATGATCGTGGGGATCAATGTGGAACGGATGGACATGATCACCTTTGGCATCGGCGCAGGCCTCGCCGGTGCAGCCGGCACCCTGTGGGTGGTCAGCGGCCAGGTCTTCAACCCGTACATCGGCTCCCTCCCGGCCATCAAGGCCTTTGCCATCATCATCCTGGGCGGCCTGGGGAGCATTCCCGGAGCCATCATCGGGGGACTGATCTACGGCATCGCCGAGAACGGAGCGGCCTACTTCCTGGGAGGGGTCTGGAAGGACGCCATCTCGTTCCTGATCCTGATCGTGGTGCTCATCTTCCGGCCCACCGGCCTTTTCGGAGAATCGGGGGAGTGATGCAGGTGGCAAAGGGCAGTTACCCCTGGTATTCCTGCGGAATCGCGCTGGGTATCGCGGTACTCTTTCCCCTGCTTGCCGGGATGAGCTTCCACATCCTGAACGTGGCCATCATCATGCTGATCTTTATCCTCTTCTCCTCTGCCTGGAACTTCCTGGCCTACTCGGGGCAGGCATCCCTCGGGCATGCCGCCTTCTTCGGCATCGGGGGCTACGTCTCCACCCTGATCGCCCGCTCGGCCGGTGCCACGTCCTTTGCCACGATCCTGGCCGGGGGATGCGTGGCAGCCTTCATCGGGTTCCTCCTGGGGCTCACCTGCGTGCGGCTGAAGGAGTGGTTCCTGGCCATGGTGACCTTCGGGTTCGCCGTCATCCTCCAGGTGGTGGTGGCCAGCTCACTGGCTGCCACCACCGGCGGGTGGGATGGCATCGTGTCGCCCCGGCTGATCCCGGTCTCCCTGCCCAACTACCTGGTCATCGAATACTACGTGATCCTTGCCGTCACTGTGGTATCCATTGTCGCCATTTACCTGATCCTCCGATCCCGGGCCGGCCTGGCCTTCGCTGCCATACGGGAGAACGAGACCGAGGCACAGGCTGCCGGGATCAACCCGGTCCGGTGGAAGCTCCTGGCCTTCACCGTCAGCAGTTTCCTGACCGGGATCTCCGGCGCGCTGATGGTGCACCACATCGGGTTCATCTCCCCCGAGATCTTCAGTGCCGACAACTCCTTCTGGCCCATCATCTACTCCATCTTCGGGGGTCTCGGCACGATCAGCGGGCCGATCATCGGCACGGTCATCCTGACCGTCGTCTGGGACAGCCTGAAGGAGATGGGCCTCACCTACGAGCGGTTCGTCATCATCGGCCTCCTGCTCATCGTGGTCGTTATCTTCCTCCCCAAGGGGCTTGTGTCCCTCCCCGAGAAGATCCGGGAACGGTACGCCCAGCGGAAGAAAGGGTGAGGCAGGGTACCGGGCAGACCGGTCCCTTCCGATGGGCGGGGATCTCCACCCCCCGCTGAGGGTTCTCCCTATCTGTTTATTCCCATCAGTGCAGCGGAACCATTTCTTTCATGGTGCGGGAGGGGGTGCGAGCCCCCTCCCGGTCCCTCCCCCGATGAGGATAGCCGGTTCATTCCTGTCATGGCCCGGGAGGATCAGGTTCTGGGAAAACCGGGGGGACGCCCACGCGGCGGGGGCGAAAGCCCCCAGGAGCGCCTGACTCGTAGAATCAGGATGAATAATCGATCGGGTTGGATGAGTCGGTACACCTCATGGGACCGCGGCGGGGGCGAAAGCCACCACGAGCGTATCACTCGTATGACGCGAATGCATGACCTGGTCAGTCCTCAATCAGAAAAAACCCCTGGAACCGGGGCGGGGACGGGAGCGCCAGGAGCGTACCACTCGTAGTATCACTATGAATAACCGATCGGTTTGGAGGAGTCAGTACACCACTGGGTGCCGCGGCCGTCAGATCCCGAGGTACGCCTTCTCGATGTGCTCGTCTTTGATCAGGTCCCGGGAGGAACCGGAGGTGACAATCCGCCCGTTCTCCAGCACGTAGCCCCGGTTGCAGAGCTCGAGGGCGTGCCGGACATTCTGTTCCAGGAGGAGGATGGTCATCCCCTCGCGCCCGAGGCGTTCCAGGGTGGTGAAGACCTGGGTGACCAGCGCCGGCGAGAGGCCGCTGGACGGCTCGTCCAGGATCAGGAGGTGCGGCCGGGACATGAGGGCCCGCCCGATGGCCAGCATCTGCTGCTCCCCGCCGCTCATGGTGCCGGCCAGCTGGTGCTTCCGCTCGGCCAGGATCGGGAAGAGGGCATGGACATGCGCGAGGGTCTGTCCGTTATCCTCCCGGCCGAGGGCCCCCAGCTGGAGGTTCTCCTCCACCGTCATCTTCGGGAAGATCTCACGCCGCTCGGGGACCAGCGCGAGGCCGGCGTGGTAGATGCGGTGGGGGGGCCATCCCAGGATCTTCTCCCCCCGGAAGGTGATGCTGCCCTCCGATTTCCGGTTCAGGCCGATCAGGGTCTCGACCACTGTGGTCTTGCCCGCCCCGTTGGGGCCGATGAGGGTGACGAGTTCCCCATCCCCGACGGAGAGGTCCACACCCCAGAGGATCTGCATGGTTCCGTGCCACACGTTCAGGTTTTTCACTTCCAGCACGGGCCCGTCCCCCTAGAATGCGTCCATGTCACCCAGATAGGTGTCAATGACGCGCTGGTTGTTCGCCACCTCGTACGGCCTCCCCTCGGCGATCTTCTCCCCCCGGTCCAGGACCACGATCCGGTCCGAAACCCCCATGATCACCCTCATCACGTGCTCGATGATCAGGATGGAGATCCCCTGCTTCCGGATCTCCCGGATCAGTCCGACCGCTTCGTTGCTCTCAGTCGCGTTCAGGCCGGTGGTCAGCTCATCCATGAGGAGGAGCGCGGGGCGCGAGGCCAGAGCCCGGGCCAGCTGCACGCGTTTCAGCTCAACGACGTTCAGGTTCCGGACCGGCGTCTCAGATTTCTCCAGGGGAAACCCCACGAACTCCAGATGGTTCTCGGCCTCGTGGGAGGCATCGGCCAGTTTCTTTTTCTCATGGTTGCCGAATATGGCCGAGGCGGTGACCGATTCCAGTGCCGTGAGATTGGGAAAGGAGAGGGCGAGCTGGAAGGTCTGGGAGATGCCCTTCCGGCAGATCGCGTGGGGGGGGAGACCGGTGATCACCTCGCCCATGAACGTGACCGTGCCGGCGGTTGCCGGGACGATTCCTGAGATGATATTCAGAAGGGTGGTCTTCCCGGCCCCATTCGGGCCCACCAGGCCCAGGATCTCGTCCTCGTGGACGGCGAGATCCACGCCTTTTAACGCCGTAAGGCCGCCGATCTGCTTGGTCACTCCCTTCGCTTCCAGCAGTACCCGTGTCATGCCATGCCCTGCCAAGCCTAAATTCTGTCAGAGAAGGGTGATAAGGGTTTGGAGACGGGATCCGGCAGCAGGGCTTCGTGGTGCAGGGGCATGCCGGCCCGGCTCATCGGCAGCCTCACGGTCTCCCGGGAGTGACGTGGAGCTGAGGAGAAGTCAGGACCGAACCGATCCTGACAGCCGGTAGACCTTCAGGTCCACCCGTGCAAGAACGGCGGGCAGGGTCCGGACCGCGTTCCGGTCCTTCTCCCGTTCGGAATCGGGCAGGTCCTCCCAAGGCACGAGATCGGAGTGCCGCTTCGCCGCATCATCCCGCACCTTGCCAAAGGTCCACCCGGCATCCGTCCGCTCCCTGCACCAGCGGTCGTGCTCCCGGATCGCCAGTGCCTCCACTTCCGCCTTGGTGAAGGCAACGGTCTCCTCACCGTCTCCCCGCTGGATCAGGCCGTACCCGATCCCTTCCAGCATCCTCACGATCTCATCCGCCTGCCGGCGGTTCGCCTCCCTTAGATCATAGGGGAGATCCTCCCAGGGCACCATTGCAGGCGTCTGACCCGGCAACATACCGGCTTCCTGTTGATGGACAAGGTACTGGTCATGGATCGCCCGGGCGATCCGCTCGTGGGTGCCCTCCAGGACGAGATCAAGGCTGCAGGTCCGGTCGTAGACAGGAAATGCATGGAGGTTCCGGTACATCCCTTCAGATCCCTCGATGGTGCTGACCAGGTCGATGAGACCGCTGGAATGGCGCGTCCGGATCACGATGGGAATGTCAGTCTGTTCCAGGGCGTGGTGGATCTCGAGGGCCGTTGAGAGGCCCAGGGATTCATCGGAGAGGCAGATGAAGACGACATCTGGTGGCACTTCCAGGCCGCCAGCTTTCAGTGAGAGGATCCGGAGAAAGTCCGGTGAACGGAGGTCCAGAGACAGCGAATGGAGATCCGCAGAGGTGCCGAGGATCTCGTTGCGCAGGAGAAGGGACTCCTTTTTTCGGTCCGCGTCATTGTCTATCACAGTGATCAGAATCCCGTGATCCGTTCCCTCATGGCGGGATCGCCATTCGCGGGCGATATGGGAGGCGAGGCTCTCCCCCATCCTGCCGAGTCCTACGATCAGCGCGTGGGCACGGTGCCCCCGGGTATCACCACCCTCCAAAGGGTACTCCCGGGTCATCATGCGGGCTGCAGACTGGAAGATGTTGAAGAACTCCAGCCTGAAGGGTCCGCCTGCAACCGTCCCCACCTGGCAGGCTGCGAGGAGACTGACCAGGGTGGAGTCGGTCAGGTGCACGAAACAGGTGACCGGTCGTTTCGCTTTCTGTCGGACCAGTTCGTGGGTCCTGACGGCAATCTCCCCGTTGATCCCGTTGTCTCCCGCGACTGCAAAGAGATACCGCGCCTTCCAGGGTTTCGCCCGGGCGAGGATCTCCCAGTCCAGGGCGTCCCCGGTGATGACCACCGACCCGCGGTGCTTGCAGATCCCGATCTCCGGATTGTCGGGATTTCTCTCGACGATGGCCACGGAATGCCCCGCCTCCGAGAAATTCCGGGCAAGGGTGGCCCCCGTGTCACCCAGCCCGAAGATCACGACGTCAGGCCCGCCCCGCAATACGAGGAATTCCCTGATCCTGTCCGAGAAGAGCACGGCAGCCAGCAGGATAAGGGAGTAATAGTAGACCATCAGTTTCAGGAATTCGGGGGTGGAGTCCAGGGTCGCACCGTAGGCCACGACGGCTGTTACCAGGAAAACGATGCCATGAAAGGCCGTTACCCTCCTTTTCCGTCTCCGGCTCTCCTCCTGCTGCGCCTGGAGGTTCCGTTGCATGGGGTAACCCCCCGGCTCTGGACTGCTCATCCTGCACTCTCCTTTCCACGAGAGAGAAGGGTCGCCACGGTCCCCGCCAGTCTCGCGATGTGCTGCTCGAGGGGGGGCGTCATGGCATCCAGCCAGTGGGGCACGCCGATCAGGTACTCCATATCCCGCGACGGCTGCACGTCCTCGATCCGGAAGGGGACGATGATCACCCCGCGGGAGACGGCCTGGGAGAGTTCGCGGACCACGTGGTGGGAGTGGTTGGATCGGGAGGAGAAGACCAGCACCATGATCCGGCTGCCATCGATAGCGTCCACGATGGCACGGGGATAGTTTGTGCCGGGCAGGATATCCCGGGGGGCGATCCAGCACCGCACGGAGCTGGCCTCCAGGTGCGCACAGATGGCATCCGCAATGGGTTTGTCCTGCGACGAGTAGGAGAGGAAGACGTCGTGGTGGATGCCGGGAGGCCCGCCCATCCCGCCGGCATCTTCGGCCTCCGCGCCGACCCCAGGGGGAGCAGAAGAGGGGATGCCATGCACCTGCAGAGCCGTGCCCTTCTTTTTCGCCCGGAGGATCAGGAATCCGCCGGCTGCAAGGCCGATGAGGACAATGGGCACGAGCACGTAATGCCAGGGGATGCTGTCCCCCCCTCCCACGTAAGCCCGGAGCTGCGCCTCGGCTGCATCCCGGTTTTCCAGGAGGGCGGCATCATCCGGATCCACGATCAGGCCCCTGTGGTAGGATTCAATGGCCTCCTGGGAGCGGCCTAGGGCGGCCAGGGAGAGGCCGCGGTAGTTCCAGGACTCGCTGCTCCGCTCGTCGATTGCGAGCGCCGAATCGAACGCGGACACGGCCTCGGAGTACATCCCTGCCCCGTAGTACTCCATCCCCAGGCTGAACCAGGGATAGAAGCTGGAGGGAGCGATCTGGATGGCGTTCCGGTAGGAGGTGATGGATTCATTGAACCGTCCCAGGGCCGAGAGGGCCAGCCCCCGGCTGGTCCAGGCAGCGGCATCGGAGGGATCAATGTCCACCGCGCGGTCGAACGCCGCCAGTGCCTGGGGGTAATCCCCCTTCTGGGAAGAGACATAGCCGAGGGACCGGAGGGTGAAGGTGGAGTTGGGCTGGAGGGCCAGTGCCTGGCCGTAGGTGGCAATGGCCTCATCGAACCTGCCGGTGAGAGTATAGGCATAGCCAAGGCTTGTCAGGGCATCGAAATAGGAGGGATTGATCTCCACCGCCTGCTGAAACGCGCTGATGGCCTGGTCGTACTGCTTCTGGTCCAGGAACGCGAGGCCCGTCGTATAGTGTGCCCGGGCATCCTGGGCCGGCACGGAAACCACCAGGAGAAACGCGAGCAGTATCGCGGTGACCGTGCGGATCCGGGACACTCCCATAGGATGAGGAGATTTGTGTGCGGATATTTATCGGTTGTGATTCTCCCGTTTCAAAACCACAATGATAATCCATCCTCTGGAGTATTCTCAACAGACGCGTGATCCGGTGGACCCTGCCCTCCTTATCGCCATCAGTCTCGGTCCAGTCGCCTTCTGGCTGCTCTACTTTTATCTGAAGGACCGTTACGAACCTGAACCGCTCCGGTGGATTTTGAAGATCTTCATCCTCGGGATGCTGGTGGTCCTGCCCGTCGCCGCCATCGAGATCCTGGCAGAGGTCATCACCGGCCCTTTCCTCCTGATGACGGTCGTGGCACCCACGGTGGAGGAGCTGGGAAAATTCGCTGTCGTCTATTACGCGGTTTTTCATGACGCCGAATTCAGCGAGCCGATGGACGGGATCATCTACGCAGTCGTCGCAGCGCTCGGGTTTGCGTCGCTGGAGAATCTCCTCTATGTCGTGCAATATGCCGGAATCTCCTCCTCCATGGGGATCACCGTAGGGGTAATCCGTTCCATCCTGACGGTTCCCGCCCATGCCCTGTACTCCAGCATGTGGGGCTATGCCCTGGGCGTGGCGAAATTCCGGCAGGGTATCCGCAGGAATGAGATCATCCTCGCAGGTCTCGCCCTTGCCATTCTCCTCCATGCACTCTTCAACTTCCTCATTCTCGATGTCCTTGGCTTTGCGGTCCTTGTTGTTTTTCTTGTGCCTGCCATGTGGTGGCTCTTCGGAAGAAAGGTGAAGGATGCGGAAACCCGGTAAAATTGATGGTGCCGTCCTTCGGGGAATGGCGGGTGTTTTCTGCGAATAGTTCCCTGCGATAAAAAGCGAAGGTTAATGAGCGAATTTCCTGCATGGAATCTTATGCAGTCCCGGGCTCCCTGGAAAGAGATATTCTGCCTGATCCTGCTCCTCACACTCCTCCCGCCTGCAGCTGCGACTCCTGCTGATGACTGGGTGGACGCGGGAAATACGGATTTCGCCCAGGGGGACTATGAGCAGGCTCTTCTCGCCTATGAGAAGGCAATATCCCTGGACCCGGGTCATGCCGTCGCCTGGAGCAACAGGGGGGGTGCCCTGAATAACCTGAAACGGTATGACGAGGGACTGGCCGCCAGTGAAAAGGCCATCGCTCTGGACCCCAAGTTTGCCATGGCCTGGAGCAACAAGGGTGTCGCCCTCTACGGGCTCCGCCGTTATGACGAAGCCCTCGTGGCCCTTGACAGGGCCATCGCCCTTGATCCAAACCTTCCCAACGCGTGGAACAACAGGGCGGCGGTCCTGAATGACATGAAACGGTATGACGAGGGACTGGC
>JAJRDA010000026.1 GCA_028678665.1 Methanomicrobiales archaeon
ATTCAGCAGGGAACAGGGGGAACTGGTCTTTCCTTTCCCTGCAATCCACTGCCGGTCAAACGGAGAGCCATGATCCGTGATCGGCGGAAAGGGATCCAGGGGGAATAACCGGGTGAGGAATCCCTTCTCCCTGAGGGAGGAGCAAACGGCCAGCAATCCATTCCACAACCGAATCCGGGCGATCTTCTGAGATACGGGATGGAGAGGCTCCCCTCATCCGGGAGGGTTACGGGGAGAGGTGCAGAACCCCCTCCTGATTCAACAGGGTATCCGATTGACCGGAGGGAGTTTTGCCATGGGACCGGGCCCGGGTTCCTTCCTGCGTATCTCTTGTATACATATTACACAGATACCGGCTTTTCCTCCCCTCCCGCACGCGTCAGCAGAAGAACCGTCCCTGGAGGGGACGCCCTGTCCGTCGCTGTTTCGTCCTGGACCCCGGGAGAAGGAATACCGACGCCATACGCCCGGGTGCGGGACCTGTCCCGCGGTGGGAGTATCCTATGTACCAAGAACCCCCTCCACAGGAGAATGTATAATTTCGCGTGGAAATATTTTGGAATCCCGCTCATCACCCCCATTTCTCCACCATCCCGCCACTCCCGGTGCCCCTCTTCCGCAGCCGCTACCATTGGATGGCGATTTTCATGTTCCGGTGGATAATCAGCCCTGTTTTCCGGCGGAAAGGGGTCCATAAACCGTAGGATGCTATATATAAGCGAAGGTTTGAGAGGCCTTCTGGCAGGCGAGAGGGACTGGAACCTGGAGGGATCCTACCTGCCGGCTTCAATCAGTACCTCTGCACCGGTCCCTGTGCATCACAGGGGAGAACCATATGACGGGGAATGACTGCGTGTGTCCTGATCTTCCTGTGCCTTCTGGCCTCGGTGAGGGAAGGGGAGGTGGGATGCAGGACCGGGGGTCGTACCACTGGCGAGGATCGGGAGGGTGCGGGTGCCGTGGCCGTCAGGGAAGAGTGCCCTGGGACCCCGGCGGAATGAAGGGGGCCTGGGGTGAGGAGGCGACCGTTCCCCACGGTCCCTCACCCTCTCTCATTCCGTTCATCACTGCCACCATGGCGGAAGGCGGAGGATGGTGCAGCTCTGTCCACCGGGTGCAGGAGAGATGAACCCCGCGAGGTCGGGGGCTCCCCATTCCCCCACCCCCCAGTCCAACCTCCTCAGCGGCGGCTTATCTTCGAAGCGACGGAGTCGGGTCAACCCAATGAAGAGGGGCTCAATTCACACTACGAACAGGAAGGAAGGAACAGCCCGGTAAAACCGGGATCCCGGCGAGGACCTTACCGCCGGGATACGGGGAGGAGGAAGAGGAGGAGGGCCCCCGCAAGAGCCACCATGCCGGTCAGGAGCGAGAGGGGAGCCGCCGTGGGCTCAGGGGTGGCTGTCGTGGCAGCCGGGGTGGTCTTCGGAGTGGAAACGGTGACCCATGTCGTGGCCGGAGACGTGGTAGCGGTTGTTGCTGTGGTCTCCACCACGTCATGGAAGACCTGGAAGGTCACATTGTCCAGGTAACCCTCCGCCGCGGAGGAGGGATTGGTGTAATCACCGATGGTGGAGATGACGAGGCGGTCCATGACGCCCAGGTTACTGATGCTGTCCAGCGTGTATCCCCAGAGGGTGCTCCGGTTCCCCAGGAACGAGACCTGGATCCCTGCCTGCTGCAGCCTGTGGTCATAGGTCAGCACGACGTGGTAGGGGGTCCCGTCCGTGAAGGAAACCGTCGGCCCGCCGTAGGACTGGAAATAGGACGAGATCTCCCTGCGCTGGTTGGTACGATCAATGGACCGCAGCCACATCAGGTTGCCATAGATGCTGTTCTCGAACTCGCTGAAGATGGTGGTCCCCTGATTGATGTACATATCCGCATCGCCGATGCCAAAGCGGAAACTGGACTGGTACTGTGTCTGGACAGGGAAGAGATCGTAGTCCAGCTGGAACGATTCTCCCTTATAGGGGACCTTTTTATAGACGAACGCGTTGGTGGAATCCTGCAGGAAATACCGGAACATTCCCAGATCGCTGTCCCACCTGTTCGTGTAGGGATTGTTGGTGGTCCAGCCCGGGTCCGACGAAAAATCAGTGGAGTAGATGACAACCCCGGTTCCCGATGCTGAGATCGGGGCGATCAACAGGGAGAATGCCACCACTGCCAGGAGAGACCCCCGGATCATCGCGTGCACCATATAACCCACCTCGCGCCCTTCTGCCGTTCCCTGGCAGGTCCCTCTCAGGGACAACGCAGTATCCCTGTTTTTTGCTGGGGGATAATAACAGTATTCTTCAGCCCGGATGGGGGAATTCCGGGGCTGTTCCGGGGTATTTCGGCGGAATAAACCACCGGCTGCAATACATTAGGTACCCCGGGTGCGGGGCCGGGGAACACCCGTACCCTTGAAGAGGGGAGGGTTCCCAGAAGGTACTGGTAATGGCAGATCCTGAGGAGATACCGGAGCAGGGAGAAACACCGGGGGTGCAGGATGTCCCGGACCAGGCGGAGGTTCCCGGGGAGGGAGCCATGCCGGTCGCCCCGGGGGAGACACCGTCACCTGTGCAGGGCGAGACGGGCGTTGCCCCGGAATCCTCGGTCCCGGGCGGGACCGGGGAGAGCCAGGATACGGGGGGCGTGCCCGACGCGGGTGCAGCACCGGAGGTCTCACCCCCGCCAGAGACCGAGAAGTACCGGAAATTCAAGAAAGTCGACGGGGCCACCTACCAGAAGGTGAACAAGTTCCTGCGGAAGCACACCTACGTGACAGCGCGGGAATGGGCCATCGCCCGGCTCTGCGCCGATTTCAAGACCACCGGGGGATCCGAGATGACCTACATCGGCGAGCATCTCCCGGAACTCGTCCCGTTCATGACCGACCCCTACACGCCCCAGGCCGTGAACCAGGCCAGGAGCGCGTTCAAAAAGAAGGTGAAGAAGGCCGGGGCCACCTTCTTCTACGGGGCCATGTGCGGGTTCTTCACGGCCGATGAGCTGGACGACATCCTTTTCGAGGCCAGCGAGGTGGCACGATTCCTCCTGGAGGTGGAGGGAACCACGCTGGACGTGGACCAGGAGATCGACGTGGAGGACCGGATCACGGACATCATGCGGAACGTGGCCGAATCCGCGGCCCGCATCCTGAGAGAACGGCCCGGCAGGGAGGAGGAGAGTGAGCCATGAAGGTGATCCAGGTCGTCGGCACCTCGGGATCCGGTAAGACCACCTTCATCGAAGCCCTGCTCCCCCGTCTCACTGCCCTCGGGAAGACCGCGGTCGTGAAGCACCTGGGGCACCACCGGTTCGCCCTCGCAGAGGGAAAGGACAGCACCCGGTTTGCCGAGGCCGGTGCGGCCGTATCGGTGGCGGTGGACGACAGCCGCTCGGTCTTCATCCACGACACCACGGACCTGGAGCAGGTGCTGGAGATCCTGTGTGACGGGGGCATCCGGTTTACTGTACTGGAAGGGTGGAAAACACGGCTCTTCTCCCGGATCGTCATCGGGGACCTCCCTTCTGAGACATGCGTGCTCCGGAACCCGTCGGTGGAGGAGGTGATGGCGGGCCTGGATCGGTTCGATGAGTATTTCACCCCGAAGGGTCTCGTGGAGGAGCTGACACGGGCCGAGGAGAGCGGGAGAACAGGCGCCATCCTCACCTTCAGCGGGGTGGTGAAGCGGCGGAACGGGGACCACCGTACCGACCACCTGGATGTGGACGGGAGCATCGAGCCGGAGCTCAGGGAGATCTGCGGGGACCTCCGGCAGATCGACGGCATCGAAGGGGTGGGATGGTACCACCACAGGGGCAGGAAGTACCCGGGAGAGGTGATCACCTGCATTGCGATCCTGGCGGACCACCGGAAGGAAGGCTTCCTTGCGCTGAGCCGGGCCCTGGATCTGCTCCGGAAGGTGGCTGCAGAGAGACACGGGGGGGTGTGAGAAGGTGGAGGGGAATCTCCCCCGGGCGAAACGCCTCTTCGGCACGAACGGGGTCCGGGGAGAGATCGGCAGGGACATGCACCCGGACCTGGTCCTCCGGATCGGCCTTGCCCTGGGATCCCTGAGGGGGGGATCCATCATCGTGGGGAGGGATACGAGGACCTCAGGACCTGCCCTCGCATCGGCCCTGCAGGCAGGTCTCATGGCAACGGGGTGCCGTGTCGCGGATGCCGGCGTCATCCCCACCCCGGCGCTCCAGTATGCCGTCGGGAAGCACTACGATGCCGGTGCCATGGTGACCGCATCCCATAATCCACCGGAATACAATGGCGTGAAGATCATCGATACCGATGGTACCGAGATGGGGGACCGGGAGATCGTGCTCCTGGAGGACAGGATCTTCTCGGACAGCATCACGACGGTGGCCTGGAACCGGGTGGGCACCGTCGTTTCGGCGCCCCACATTGCGGAGGAATACGTACAGGGGGTCTGCAGCCACTTTCCTGAAGGTGCGGGGGAGGGCATGACCGTGGTCGTGGATCCGGGATCCGGGGCGGGGTGTGCCACCACCCCCGCCCTCCTGGCGGGCCTGGGCTGCCGGGTCCACACCATCAATGCCCGGATGGATGGCACGTTCCCCGGCCGTGACCCCGAACCCACCGAGGAGGGACTCGCTCCGCTGGCCGAGATGGTGAAAGCCACCGGTGCCGCGTTCGGGGCTGCCCACGACGGGGACGCAGACCGCACGGTGTTCGTGGACGAGAAGGGCCGGTTCCTGGAAGAGAACCGGGAGTTTGCCCTGGTCGCCCGGCACCTGACCCGGAACCAGCGGGGTACCATCGTGATGCCCGTGAGCACGTCGCGGCTGGTGGAGATGGTAGGCCGCGAGGCCGGGTGCCGGGTGGATTACACCCCGGTGGGTTCCATCTACGTCGCCCGTCGGATGAGGGACCTCCGGGCAGCGGGTACCCCTGTCATGATGGGGGGGGAAGGGAACGGCGGGCTGATCTTCCCTGACCACCAGTTCTGCAGGGATGGGGGCATGACGGCAGCCATGATGGTTTCCCTCCTCGCCACCACCGGGGAATCTCTCTCGGCCCTTGCGGGAGACCTCCCGGAGATGACCATGATCAAGGAGAAGATCCGGACACCCCGGGCGAGGGACGCCGTCCTCACCCTGGAGAGGGCTTTTTCTGGTGAGGACCTGGACCGGACCGACGGGATCCGCCTGAACCGGGAGGATGCATGGGCCCTGATCCGGCCCTCGGGAACCGAGCCGCTGCTCCGGATACTCGTGGAAGCCGGGGATGCAGGACGCGCAGAGGCCCTGCACCGGGAGATACGGAACCACCTGAGGAACGCAGGAATCACGACTGGTGCCCGGAGCTGAGGGGAGCCGGGCATCCCCCCGGGAGATCCCCGGGATCCGGTCGCACCCGTTATCTTCCAAAATTATGCCCTAATATGATTTTGTATTCATTAAATGCGAAAAACCGTTTCGGAATATTTAAATAAACTATTTTGACTATATACTATTCTGAGAAAGGACCGGCCCGGACCATGAGTCTCAATACGGCGCAGATACGGAAACGAATCCAGCAGGCCATATCCACCAAGAATCTTGAGGATATTGACCAGCTCATCCAGGATATCAGGGCCGTCCAGCGGAGAAAGGAGAGGAAATCGCATCTCTCGGTCGTGCATACCGCGCTCAAGGAGGTGATGTTCGAGGAAGGTCTCCCCGAACTTCTCGTGTACCTGAACGAGGTCCCCTTCCCGGAGATCCAGGAGGTGATCAACCGCGCGGTGCAGCTGTACATCGAGACCAGGAACGAGGCGTGGCTGACCCGCACGATCCAGCTCTGCAAGTCGCTGGAACGCAAGAACTACCAGTCCAAGATCTTCTCGGTGATCGCGAAGGATCTCATCGAGGCGGGCGTGAACGAGAAGGACCGGCAGCTGATCGAGAAGGGGATGACGATCCTGCACATGATCAGCTTCCGGAAGCACCGGTCCGCTATCATGATGGACATCATCCCCATGATCATCGTCTGGTCGGTCTCCACCGAGGACGACCGCCACCTCTACACCTCCCTTCAGCTGATCGATGTCATCGGGGACGTATCGAAGCGGTCGATCCTGCACTCGGAACTGGCGAAAGCCATCGGCACCATCGGGATCCTGCAGCGGAACCTCTCCGTCGTGCGGGAAGCGGTCAGGATCGCCATCATCATCAAGCAGAAGCAGCGGCGGGTCTCCTGCGTGACCCACATCCTGGAGCGGGCCTGGTCCTCGCCGCTGGGGAAGCACCTGGAGGATATCGTTGGTGCCATCACCCTGATCGGGGAGATCCCCCAGCCGCGGCGGTATGAGATTCTCACGATCCTTCTCGAGCAGCTCCTGAACCGGATCAAGGACAAGAAGCAGATCCTGCATACCCTCACTGTGCTGGAGCAGCAGATCCCCTCCTCGGTGGAGTGCATCGTCCGCCAGCTGCTGAAGAAGGCAGAATTAAGCGGGGACAAGTGGTTCTTTGAGCGGGCGCTGGAGTTCAACGAGCGGATATCCGAGAGCACCCGCTACCCCATCCGGGAGATCGTCTCCTCGGCGAGCGTGGTCGTGGACAGGACCGGTGACATCGGGCTCCTCCTCCGGATCGTCCCCCTGCTGGACGTGGCGGCAGGGACCTCGGATGAATCCTTCCTCTCCCAGTACCTGCTCCTCTCCGATACGCTCTTAAAGAGGGGAGAGATCCGGAACGCCATTGACATCTTTGCCCGGATCGGGGGTCCCCGGGAGACCGCCAACAAGAACGCCACCGAGACGTGCGTGAGAATCCTGCGCGAGGGGGTCGTCCGCGACGAGATCCCGCAGGTGAGGGAGCAGATCCTCTCCCCGATGGAGGCAGGCCAGCGGGATCTCGTCATCTCGCGGGCGCTCGCAGACCTCTGCAGGGATGCCCAGTTCCCCGACATGGTCCGGCACCTGCCCTCCTTCCAGGAACTGGCAAAGGAACACTCTGCCCCGGGAACGCTGATCCCGGAGTGCATCCGGATCCTCATTGATCGCGGGTTCATCGAGGCCCAGGACCCGTCGGCGCTCCTCACGCTCGCAGACCGGATCCCGAACCGGGCAGACCGGGAGCAGGTCATCTCTGCCATTGTCATCGGAATTGCGAAAGTGGGGGTAGCACTGAAGAACCGCGACCTGCTGCAGCGGGCAGTCGGGCTCTCCTGCGAGATCCGGGAGCAGCGGCCCCGGTCCGAGGCCCTCGGGCACGTCATCGACCAGGCCACCATCCTCGCCGTGGAGCAGGGAGACCTGGACCTCCTGCACCGGATGATGAGGTGGACGGGATCGCTCCTGGACCGGGACTTCAAGCTCTATGCCATCGACAGCGTGATCAAGGGCATGATCACGTACGGGATCCACCACCGGTCCCCGAAGGCGCTGAACGAGGCCTACCAGATCACCCACACGGTGGAGGACCCCTCCCTCCAGCAGCAGCAGCGCGAGGCCATCATCGAGGGTCTGATCCGGGTGGGGTGCCTGAGGTTCACCGCGGCAGAAACGCCCCCCACACCCGACGCGATGGCCTTCCAGGTGGAACCCTTCGAGCAGGCGCTCCACCTCCTCGTGGAGAGTGTGAACCGGGCCCAGCTCTCCCTGAAGATCTCCAAGTACGTGGATATCATCCTGGAATACTCCCAGAAGTCCAACCGGATTGACTTCCTGATACCCCTCACCATGTTCATCCTGGAGATTGAGGAGAGCCTGGAGCGGAACGCCATGTTCTTCCGGATCGTCGGCACTTTCAGCGACGTGATGGAGAGCCTGGATTCCACGGACCCCTACGAGATCATTGCCACCGTGCTCCAGAAGCTCCAGAGCGACCACATCTCCCCCATCGTGCTGAACCTGATCCTCCGGCTGCTGGAGCAGACCCAGGACTCGTACAAGAAGTTCTCTGCGCTCTGCAACCTGGCCGACTCGTACCTGGCGATCCGGGAGAATGAGAAGGGAAGGGCCATCCTGGTCCGGGTGCATTCCTCGCTGGATGCCCTCCCGGACCCCTACGAGAAAGCCCTGATCCTCTCGGATCTCACCGGGATGCTGGCCCGCGTGGACGAAGCGATGGCCCACTCCTGCCTGGAGCAGGCCCAGCAGCTCCTGGACAGCATCCAGGGGGAGCAGGGGTCTGTCGTCCGACGGCATATCATCTTCTCGATTGTCAGCCTGAATGCCCTCACGCCCCGGGAGGAGAATGTGGAGACGGCCCTTGCTCTCGTGGGCCAGATTGAGGATCCCGTGGAGTACGTGAACGCGTTCATCTCCATCCTCAGGATGGTGATCCCGGGTCCCCGGACCAAGCAGATCCTGAAATCCATCTACGATGCCATCACCGAGATCCCCTCCACCTACGAGCGGGTGGAGATGCTGATTGGTGTCGTCCCCATGGCCGAGCAGTACGGGGAGAAGGGGGACGCACCACGCCTCCTGGAGCAGGCGAACCAGGACATAGAGTCCATCTCCATCCCGTTCATCTCCACCATGGTGAAGAAGGGCCTCGTCCAGGTGATGCTGATGGTGGCCTTCAAGCGGGGGGACGAGGCCATGACGAAGAGGGCCCGGGAGGTGACCACCCAGATCGAGGACGATGTGATCCGGGCCCAGCTCCTGGCCCAGATGGGCGTGGACCGGCGGGAATCCCCCCCGGGCCCCATCACCCAGGCCTTCAGATCCCTCCGGGAAAAGATCCGGGACGGCAAGAACACCATGGCCGAGATCTCTGCGGTCACCCACCTGATCAACAGCCTGCCGGACCGGGCCAAGCGGGCCAGGCACTATGTGGACCTCTATTCCCTGTACCTGAAGGCCAAGGACGACCGGGTGGCGGAACGGATGCTCCAGGCTGCTCTCGACGAAGCCTCCATCATCCGGCCCCTCTCCCGCCGGGCCTTTGTCCTGGGAGACCTCGCCCTCAACGTCTATTCTGCAGGGGACGAAGAGACCAGCCGCGACATCCTGGGGATGGCCGTGTACGCGGCCATGAATATCCGTGAGGATGAACTCCGGGACAGCATCTTCCACGAGCTGGACGTGGCGCTCCGCATCATCGAGGAGCATCTCGCGTGAAGACGGTGGAGATCCACGTCTCCGGGAGGGTCCAGTCTATCGGGTTCCGGGCCTGCACCCGGAAGATTGCCACGAACCTGGGGATCACCGGCGAGGTGATGAACCTCCCCGACGGCCGGGTCCGGATCTGTGCCAGTGCAGACCCCGCGGTGCTGGAGAAGTTCGTCTCCCTCCTCTACGAGTGCCCGCGGGGGGTGATCCGCTCTCTCTCCATCGCCGACAGGGAACCCCAGTCCTATCCCGACTTCTCCATCCGGCGCATGCTGGAGTGAGCGCACCCTGCGGTGCGGGTATCGCACCCCTGAAGCGGGAGTGGTTATACCATCGCGGTGAAGGGCTGCTGGGCCATCACCGATTCCAGCAGCCTGCCCGCATACGCATCGATCTCGTCCCTGCCGATGGAGGCGTGCAGCTGCTGCACCAGCCGGTGGGCCGAATCCTCCGACAGGTGGCAGCGGGGGGGGCTGCATTCATAGTCATCCGGTGAAAGGGATCGCCTGGCCATCGCAAAGACCACCTCGTCCACCATCCGCGGTTTTAGGGACTCCATCAGGTCGTAGACGAGCCCCCCGGCCCCCTCGTGGAGCATTCCCCTCTCCGGGTCCAGCCGGGCGCCGGTGAGGGAGAGGCAGCACTGGGAGTAGAGCACCGCGTACCCCAGGGAGAGCATGGCATTCACCGGGTCCTGGTGGGGACGGCGGGTCCGCCGCCGGAACCCCAGCTCCGGGGGAAGGGTCCGGGATACCACCTCGTAGTACATGTCGGAGGAGAGGGTGGCAATCCGCCGGATCTCATCCAGTTTCACCAGGAACTCCACCTCGGCCAGGGACTGCTGCAGCACCTCACGCTCTCCCTGGTAGAAGAGGGAATCCCCCTTCTCCTCCTGGAGCCGCTCCAGGCGCATGAGCCTGGCCCTCATGGCAGCCGTGGTGATGGCCACGGCATAGCGGTGGGCAGGTGCAGAGGCCTGGGCACGCCGCACCTGCTCGTCCGGGCGATCACCGTGGGGATGGAGGAAGCCCAGCGGGGTCCCATCGGCATCAAAGAAAGAGATGGAAGCCCCCCGCTTCAGCAGGTTGATAACGGCCGAGGTATGCAGATGATGGCCTCCCACGATCAGGAGATGGCTGATGCCCGCGAGGGGCAGTACCTGGACCCGGCCTTCTTTCTGGATCTGCAGCTGTGCCTGCGTGGACCGGATGTGGTGGCCGAAACCGGTGACGGTGACCCAGGGGACCTGCACGGAGCTTTCGTTGTCCATGGTGGGGAACTTCTCGTGGAGTATCTCGCCTGCCTGCCTTAAAAAGGCCGCGATTCCATGCCACGGGTGGCGGGATCAAGGCTTTGTGGGAGGAGCACCCATCTCACCCCCATGCAGGCCGGTGCACGGGCGGAGTGGCACGCGCTGCGGCACGTGATGGTCCACGAGCCCGGGATCGAGGTCTTTTTTGCCCTTCTTTCACCCTGGCACCACCTCTACGAGCGGTTCTTTGACCAGGGCCAGGCCCGGCGGGAACACCGTCAGCTCTGCGACCTCCTCCACGGATCCTTCGGGGTCCGCGTGCACCGGCTGACAGATACCGTGAGCGAGGAGGCCGTGTCACGGCCGGAGATCCGCGAGGCACTCGTGTCCCTGGCCGCCTCCCGGATCCGGGCAGAGGGTACAGGAGGGATCCGGTGCGAGGCCCGGTTCACCGGGAGCACGGACCGGGACCCCCTGGCCCTCCGCCTCCGTGACCCCGGCCACCTGATCCGGATCGTGCTCCTGGATCCAAGGCTGGATTTCTCCGGAGACCGGGTGCAGGTCTCCCTGGGGAGGCCACTCCATAACCTCTACTTCATGCGGGATCAGCAGGCGGCCACCGACCGGGGCATCTGCACCGGCCGGATGGCCACCACGGAACGGGAGGGAGAGGTCTCCCTCTGCACCCTGGGCCTCTCGGCCCTGGGGATCACCCCTGCAGCCCGTGTCCCGTCAGGCAGGTTCGAGGGCGGGGATTTCCTCCCGGCCGGGGACGTGGCCTTCATCGGCCGGGGATCCCGCACGGACGCACGGGGCGTGGACGAGGTCCTGCAGAGCGGGGTCGGGGTGGACGAGGTGGTCGTGGTGGATGAACCGGTTCATCCCCTGATCAACGGACGGGATCCCATGGTCTGCATGCACCTGGACACGTACCTGAACTTCCCTGCAGAAGGTGTAGCGGTGGGGTGCCCCCTGCTGCTCCGGGCGGCAAAGGTCACGATCCTGCACCGCAGCGCAGACGGGTATGTCCCGGCCGGGGGACCGGAGCACCTGGAGGCGTACCTGCGGGAGCGGGGCATGGATCTCGTGGAGATCTCGACCCTGGAGCAGCTCTGCTTTGCCACCAACTTCCTCTGTATCAGGAGCGGCACCTGCATCACCCCGGATACCGAGCAGCTGGCTCCCCTCGTGCTCTCCCGGCTCCGGGAGAAGGCCGCGTGCTCCCCGGAGAAGTACGGGGCGCTCCGGCGGCAGGCCGAGCACGAGTACGGGAGCCTCTCGGCGGATGCCGAATTCTTCCCCCACTCCCGCGCCGTCCACCGCCAGGGCCTGGAGATGACACCGCTCCTCCTCACCCATGCCACCGGGGGGTACGGCGGCGCCCACTGCATGACCTGCACGCTGTCCCGCTGAATCACAGGGTGATGCAGGTACCGGTGAGGCCCTGCAGGGCCCGGGGAGCTTCTTCCAGGGACGTGATGATCCCGGCCTTCCCCCCGGCCCGGGCGAACCGGATGCAGGCCTTCACTTTCGGGCCCATGGAGCCCTCCGGGAAATGTCCCTCCTGCAGGTACCGCTCCGCCTCCGCCGCGGTGATACGCCCCAGGGGCTCCTCCTGCGGGGTGCCATGGTGGAGGGATGCGTGGGAAACGTCGGTGAGGATCAGGAGGACGTCGGCACCCAGGGTGACGGCCATGAGCATGGCGGTCAGGTCCTTGTCGATCACCGCCTCCACCCCCCTGAGGGTCCCGTCCGCGTCCGCCGTGACAGGGATCCCGCCGCCACCGGCGGCTACCACGATGAACTCCCCGTCGCAGAGGATCCGGAGGGAGTTCTGCTCCACGATACGCACCGGCTCGGGGGAGGGGACCACCCGCCGGAACCTGCCGGGTTCCACTTCGTGGATGGCCCAGTTCGGGCGGCCGGTGTGGGTCATTGCCTCCTCCCTGGTATAGAACGGCCCGATGGGCTTCTCCGGCCGGCTGAAGGCCGGGTCGGCAGGATCGACAACGGTCTGGGTGATGAGCGTGATGACCCGGCGGTGCACGCCGGCCCGCCGGAGTGCATTCTCCAGTGCCTGCTGGATCAGGTACCCGATCAGGCCCTGGCTCTCTCCCCCGCAGATATCCAGGGGCATCAGGGGGAGGATCTCCTTCGCACACTCGTTCCGGAGCAGGATATCCCCCACCTGCGGCCCGTTGCCGTGGGTGATGGCCACCCGGTGCCCCAGGGCCACGAGCCCTGCGATGTGGACTGCCGCGTACTCCACATGGGCCCGCTGCTCCTCTGCGGTTCCCTGCTCCCCCCGCCGCAGGATGGCGTTTCCACCAAGGGCGACGACCAGCTTCATAACCCTCTGTACTGCCAGAGGGAAGATAAAAGGAGAGGGGGAGCGATCCGTTCACCGGGATTCAGGGTTCTCCCGGGAGATCCGGATCAGGTTCTCGCGGCCCTTCTTCACCTTGACGATGGCCTTCCGCTCGTGGAGGGCCGCAAGGGCGGCCGAGACGGTGGACTTGGGCATGCCCAGCCGCTGGGTCATGTCAGACTGGTACATCTCCCCGCCGCCCGCCTCCAGGAGGAGGAGGATCCGGTCCTCCAGGTTCTTCACCTCGATCCCGGTGGGGAGCGCGTCGGCCGGCGGGGAGGTTCCCGGTGCCGGGGGCTTACCGGGGCGTCTCCGGCGCCAGAAGAGGAGGCCCAGGATCACCAGAGCGCCGGCCACAACGGCGACTCCGATCAGGAGCACTGAGAATCCTTCCTTTGCAAGGACCACCTCCGGTTCACCCGGGCCAAAGGACCGCATCCCGTACCAGACCAGGCCGTCCTGGATCCGGTCCGGGGCGGGATCCACCTGCTGGACAAAGTAGCCGGAGGGCGGGCGGATGATCAGTGTATGGTCCCGGGTCAGGTAGAGTCCCCCCACAAAGGCATCCCCCACCTCCAGGCCTTCCTCTTTGTTCGCAAAGCCATCCCAGGTGAACGTGTACCGGACCACCCCGAAGGTGCCGGTCGGCACCGACTGGATGGCGGAATCTGAGGTGAAATCCCGGGCCTGCATGGGCCGGCCGGTGGTCACTGCTGCCTGGCTGGCCGACTGTTCCATGAGTGTCTGGAACTCTGGCAGGTACACCGACGTCAGTTCCCTGGAATAGTTGCCAAAGGCTGTCTGTTCATCGGCCCCGGCAAGGGGTGTCCGGTACTCAACGGTCCAGAGGGCGGAACCGTCCTCCTGGATCTGGAGGCTGTAGGTGGTCATCTCGCGGGATTCGGGCTGGCCGGCTGCCGGGGCCATGAGGAGGAGCACAAGACCGGTGAGGAGGATGCCTGCCTGTAACGGTCCGACAGCCCGTTTCATGCACACGCTCCCGCAGACGACGGAATCATCAAGGAGAGGATGGAGGTGAAAATACGGAGACAGGGGGATGGGGGGGGCAGGTTATTCCTTCTTATCAGAATTGCCAGATCCCTCGCCGTTCCCATCAGTGTCCGCGTCCTTGTCCCGGCCCAGTCCCTTCCCGGGCTTCTGGTCGTCAGGGGTCTCCGTGGACTGGACGGTGGATTCAGCCGTCTCAGTCTCCGTGGGGGAGGGGGTTGCCGTCGGGGTTTCTGTTATTGATCCATTCGTTCCCTTCGGCTTATTCTTTTCCTTCACCTGGACTTTGACCATCACCATCTCGTGGCTGCCCGCGTCCTTCAGCTGGATCTTCACCTGGGTCCTCTCGGTGAACTGATCCTGGACGGCCGTGCTGCCCTTCAGGATCTCGGCGAGGGTGGAGCTGTCCGGGTAGGCGGAGTGCAGATCCTGGATGATGGCATGGTACTTGAACATGGTCTTCTGCACCGGTACCAGGTCGGTCTCATCCACCGTGGGGCGGTTCAGCTCCCCTGAGGCCTGGTTCAGCTTCTCCTGGTAAGCCTCCATGGCCCGATTGGCAGAGGTGAACTCCTGGTATTTCAGCATCGTCTTGGTCTCCGAGATCCGGATCTGCGCGTGGACCATCATCTTCTCCATCCGGGCGGTTTCATCAGGTGTGAAAGCCTCGTCCAGGTTCTCCATCGCCAGCTTCAGGCCGTAGAAGATGCTATCCGGGCCCATGGTCCCCTGGTACTCAGGGATGTCATCCACCAGCTGGTCATCGGTGCTGGCGATTGTCTGGGCTCCCGCGCTGCAGATCAGTACGGAGAAGACCAGGGCCACGAGGCCCAGGACCTGTGGCATTGTGCGGTTGTGATTCATGGGTATCCACCTGTGTATCCGGTTGTTTCCGCTACCCCAGTCTTGCATCCGGGGCAAGATAATGCTGGCCAGAGTCCAGCGGTCCGGGGACCGTCCGCATCCTGCGCAGCCGGGGAAAAACCGTTCAGAACTGTTCAAAGATCCAATCGGGGCGAGAACCACTATTTTTCCGGAGCATGCCGGTTCCGGGGCTGATACGGGGCCTGGCACCCCCTCTTCCCTGCGGGGGCGCTAAAGCCGGGCGGTGTTTCCTGAGCGGGAAAAGGGGGGGGTGCCGCAGGGGGGATTGGTCCGTCGGTGCCCGCGAAAATCAGGACGACATGGTCCAGGACTTCTCAGACGACCCAACCCCATGGCACAGGGGAAGGATCCAGGAAGAACCGCTCCGGATCGAAGGTATCTGGCGCCGAAGAGGGGTGGGAGGGGGAGAGGCTCTCCGTTCGGGAGGACAGGACGGAGGGGAAAAAAGGGGGAGAAGTTATCCCGCCACCAGGGCCACGTCGTCGAGGGTGAGAGGGACCCCGGCAGAATTCCCGTTCAGGGAGATGCTGAGGTACCGGGTCCCTGCCGTCGTCGTAAGCGGGACCGAGAGCTGCACCCAGCCGTCGCTCTCCTTCACACTTCTCCTGGCGAGTGCGTCGTACGCGAAGGCATCCGTCGAGGATTTGATCTTCTCCGCGTACGTGAGGCCGGAGAACTGCTGGACATAGATCATGGCCTCCCCGGGCATGGCAGATCCCCTGACCCACATCGATGCAGTGTATCTGGTGCTCCCTGCCACCGCAATAAAGGGCACGGTGTTGAACCCGCCGCTGCAGCTGACACCCCCCTTCACCGGGTAGGCGGGCCCGGTGGCGGTGAGGGCGAGTGCCCTGCTTCCCGAATGGACAGGCAATCCCACCGCCGATGCGGTGGCGCGGTAGCCTGACCATCCGGTGGTCCCCTGCTCGAAGCCGGCGTTCGGGATCGTCACGGTCCGGGGGAGGACCTGCACGGAAACATCGGGTGAGGAGTCCCCGAACCATGCCACCGATTCCCGGAGCATCTTCCACTGGAAGTGGTACGTGCCGGGGGTGGACGGTGCGGTGACGGTGAAGTCAAACTGTTTCTGCTCCCCCGGCGCAATCGAATCGCTGCTCCCCAGGTTCACCCGGTTCGTGGTACCCAGCCAGACATGGTTGTCCTGCGGGTTCTGGGAGCCCAGCCGGTAGTTGTTTGCTGCCGTCCATGTGGTGGACCCGGTGTTCTTCATGTTCACCGAGACAGTATACTTCTGGCCGGCCGCCATCGTGGACGGCACGCTCTGGGTGACAAACTG
>JAJRDA010000027.1 GCA_028678665.1 Methanomicrobiales archaeon
GTGGCGCGGCGGGGGGGGCGCCCTAGCACTGCCCCTTCGTCACGTCGGTGATCTTTAATTCCGCCTCGGCGAGGAGCCGCTCGCACTCCTTCACGAGCACCGCTCCCCTCTCGTAGAGCTCGAGAGATCGGTCCAGCGAGGTCTCGCTGTCCTCGATCTGCCGGACGATCTCCCGGAGCTCGGTCATCAGATCCTCAAACTTCCGGGTCATGGTACACCTCCTCCACCCTCACCTGCCCCCCGCCGTCCTTCATCCGCAGCCGGAGCCGGTCCTCCCTGGCTATCTCCCGGGCACTCCTGACCGGCCTCCCCCCCTTCTCGACGATGCAGTAGCCCCGGGCCAGGAGCTGGAGGGGGCTCCTCCCCTCCAGGGCCGATGCCACCTGTGCGCAGGCGCTCCGCGCCGCCTCCAGCCGGTAGCGGATGGCCTTCCGGAGCACTTCGTCCCGGTCTGCCACCCGCTGCCGCAGCTCGTTCAGCCGCCGCTCGAATCGTGCCGGGTGGATACGCTGCCTGAGTTCCTCCAGCACCTCCCGGCTGTGGACCACCCTCTTGGTAAGGCCGGTGCCCATCCGGTCCCGCAGCGACCCGATCTCCTTTCCCATCTCGGCCCGGTCCGGGACCACCAGCTCCGCTGCCGCCGAGGGGGTCGGGGCACGCCGGTCGGCTGCCAGGTCGGAGAGGACCCAGTCCACATCGTGGCCCACGGCGGAGATCACGGGCACCATCGAGGCCGCGATGGCCCGCACCACGTCCGGGTGGTTGAAGGGGAACAGGTCCTCGAAGGATCCCCCTCCCCTGCCGACGATGATCACGTCCACCTTCCCGGCCAGGCGTGCGAGGGCCGCAGCGATCTCGGCATGGGCCCCGTCCCCCTGCACGGCGGTGGGTGAGAGGACGATCTCCACGGGGTAGCGCCGGCCGATGACCGTGCAGATGTCCTGGAATGCAGCCCCGGTTGCAGCGGTCACGACGCCCACCCGGGCAGGGAACCGGGGGAGCTCCCGCTTCCGCGCCGGATCAAAGAGGCCCTCAGCCGCCAGCTCCTTCTTCCACCGTTCGACCAGCAGGTGCTTCTCCCCTGCCCCGGCCTTCTTCATCTCCCGCACGATGATCTGGTACTTCCCCTGGGGCTCGTACACCTGGACGGAACCCGACACCACCACTGCCATCCCATTCTTCGGCTCGAAGTCCAGCCGGCATGCCGAGGAACGCCACATCACGCAGTTCACCAGGTAACCGCGGCTGCCCACCGTCTCGGAGAGGGAGAAGTAGTGGTGGCCCGAGGGGTGGGGGCGGAAGTTGGAGACCTCCCCCTGGACCCAGAGGTCCCGGAGGGCCTGGATGTCCAGGGCGTCCACGATGATCCCCGAGACCTCGGAGACCCGGAGGACGAGGGCTCCCGGCCCGCCAGTACCGAGCACCATCTGTGCGGGATCCATCCCATGCGTATATGCCCTGTGCGGTATATGAATTCCCCACATGATCCCGGTCGCCGCCTCCAGCATGTTCTTCCACGAGTACCCGCTCGACGAGATCTTCGATGCCGTGGAAGCGACCGGGCTGGACGGGATCGAGTTCTGGCTGGAGACCCCGCACTTCTGGCTCCAGGGTCTCCCGGCCGACGAGCTGGTGGCAACGATCCGGTCCCACCCCCGGATCTCCTCCCTCCAGATCCACGCGCCGGTGCTGGACCTCAACCCCTGCTCCATCAACCCCGACGTGGCGGAGGCTTCCCGCCGGTGGGCGGTGGCGGCGGTGGAGCTCGCAGCGCGGGTGGGGGCCCCGGTGGTCACCGTGCACCCGGGGAAACGGACGGCAAAGAGAACTCCCATGGCCGATGACTACCGGCGGTTCGCCCGGTACCTTTCGGTCCTCCGTGAAGCGGTCGCCGGGCGCCGGGTGACAGTCGCCATGGAGAATGTCGAGCCCAGGGTCAACGCGATGATCGCCACACCGGAGGAGGCCAGGCACCTGCTGGACCGGGAGGAGTGGCTCTCCTTCACCCTGGATGTCTCCCATGCCATGAACCACTCCCCGTCCCTCCTCTCCCGCTTCGTCGAGACCTGCGGGGATCGCCTCGCGAACGTGCACGTCTCCCGGGCGGTGGACGGCGTCATGCACCTCCCGCTGGAAGGTGACACTGCCGTATGCGGGGTTCTCAGGGCGATCGCCGCGGGAGGCTACCAGGGTCCCCTCACCCTTGAGATCGAGGACCAGAACCTGGCCCATGACCTCTCTCTCGAGGAGAAGATCCAGCTGCTGGCCGGCGAGGGCGCATTTCTCCGACGGTGCACCGGGTAATACGCTACTTTTATCACTCTTGGGATCGATGATCATACCGACGGGGCGGGTATCCCTCCCGCACTCTCTCGCGTGCGGCTCCTGTCGTGGATGAGTAATGGCCCAGGAACTCCTGAAAGTCGCGATTTTTTTCGCCTGTATCTTCTTCTCAGCCTTCTTCTCCGGATCCGAGGTGGCCCTGATCTCCCTCACCCAGGCGAGGGTGAGGGCTCTCCTGAAGACCCAGGGGAAGAATGCGGCGGCCCTCGCCGCTTTGAAAAAGGAGCCGGACCACATCCTGATCACGGTGCTCATCGGCAACTACCTGGTGAACGTGGCGGCGGCGGCGGTGGCCACCTCCCTCGCCATCGACCGGTTCGGCGATGCAGGGATCGCGGTCGCGACGGGAGTCGTAGTACTGATCCTCCTGGTCCTGGGCGAGATCGGTCCCAAGATGCTGGCCGTCCGGTTCACGGAACCGGTCGCCCTGGCCGTCTCCCGGCCCATCCTTCTCCTCTCCCGGATCTTCTCCCCGGTCCTCTGGGCCTTTGACCACCTGAGCCGCTCCCACACCCTCACGGCAGCCTTCGCGAAGCCGGCCATCACCGAGGAGGAGATCCGGGGATGGATCGACCTGGGAAAGGAGGAGGGCACCATCGAGAAGGAGGAGCAGGAGATGCTCTACAACGTCCTGGCCTTCGGGGACACGACGGCCCGCGAGGTGATGACCCCCCGGCTGGACGTGGTGATGGTGGAAGACACGGCCACCATCCGGGAGGCTGCCCGGGTCTTCGAGGAGATGGGATTCTCGCGCCTCCCGGTCTTCCATGACCAGAAGGACAACGTGACCGGCCTCCTGAACGTGAAGGACGTCTTTCCCGCGGTGCTCGCGGAACAGAAGGAGCAGGGGATCCGCGACCTCACCACCGAGCCCTACTTTGTCCCCGAATCCAAGAAGATCGATGAGATCCTGAAGGAACTCCAGCGCCGGAAGGTCCACATGGCCATGGTGCTTGACGAGTACGGGGTCTTTGCCGGCATCCTGACCGTCGAGGATATCCTGGAGGAACTGGTGGGGGACATCATGGACGAGTTCGATGACCAGGAGGAGCCGGAGATCCAGCAGGTGGAGGAGGGGGTCTACTTTGTCCACGGCCATGTCTGGGTGGAGGAACTGAACACACAGGTCGGAACCCACCTCCCGGTGGAGGAGTCCTTCGAGACCCTGGGGGGCCTCGTCATCGACCGGCTGGGCCACATCCCCCACAAGGGGGAGGCAGTGGCCATCACCGAGGCGGGGGTCAGGCTCGTGGTCCTGCAGATGTGGGGGCGGAGGATCCGGAAGGTGAAGGTGATCCTTCCCAGCACCGGGGAAACGACCCGGGAGCCCGGCGGGAAGGGGGAGAGCGGATGAAAGGATTTGCCGTGCTGGCTTCGGGGAGGGGATCCAACTTCCAGGCCCTCATCGACGCGATGAAGGCCGGCTCGCTCCCGGCACGCTGCCTCCGGCTCATCACCGACAACCCCTCGGCGTACGCCATTCTCCGGGCCGAAAAAGCCGGGATACCGGTGACCGTGCTGGACTTCGGTTCCTTCCCTGACAGGACCGCGTATGAACAGGCACTCCTCCACGAGATGCGGGCGACCGGGGCCGGCCTCTTTGTGCTGGCAGGGTACATGCGGATCCTGGGCCGGGAGATCGTGGATGCCTTCCCCCGCCGGATCCTGAACATCCACCCGGCCCTCCTCCCCTGCTTTCCCGGGCTGCATGCCCAGCGGCAGGCACTGGAACACGGGGTCCGGGTCTCCGGCTGTTCCGTGCACCTGGTGGATTCCGGCACCGACACAGGCCCTATCGTCCTGCAGCGGTGCGTACAGGTGGAACAGGACGACACGGAAGAGATTCTGGCCGCCCGTATCCTTGTGGAGGAACACCGGATCCTCCCCGAGGCGGTACGCCTCTTCCTGGAGGAGAGGCTGGAGGTACGGGGAAGGCGGGTCATCCTCCGGTGACCCGAATACCCCTTCCGGTATGCCCCCCCCATCCCGGGCAGGAGAGGTGATCCATGGGCCGCAGACAGGTCTCCGGTGACGCGCGAAGGATTGCGCGGGAACGGATCGAGATCCTCTTCGCCCAGGCAGAAAGGTTCTCCCGTTCGTACGGCGAGGGAAGCGACCGGTGCGTGGCCCTGGCCCGCCGCATCTCGATGCGGTACCGGGTCCGGATCCCCCGCCACCTCCGGCGACGCTACTGCCGCCGGTGCGGGGCGTTCCTGGTCCCGGGGGTGAACCTGCGGGTGAGGATCCACCGGGGGAAGGTGGTGGCCACCTGCCTCCGGTGCCGGTGGCAGCGGAGGTACCGGGTGGTGAGGAGGAACCATGGACAGACGCATGATACATGAACTGAAACCCACGGTCTGGATCGGCAAACGCGGTGTCACCCCCGAAGCGGTGGAGGAGGTCACCCGCCAGCTGGAGGAGCGCAGGGTGGTAAAAATCCGCTGGCTCCAGAGCGCGGACGTGGATCCCGGCGATCTCGCCGCCCGGACCGGATCCGAGGTGGTGGACGTCCGGGGGCGGACGGTGGTCCTCGCCGCACGACGGGAGAGATCGGGGAAACCTCCTCGAAATATATAAAAAGCTTCTGAACCAATAGGTAAAGACTGCCATTGTAGTTGAGTGGTGGTGGGTGACCGATGACTACAGTATATGATGTGCCGGCGGACCTGCTGATCCCGAAGGCCGCAGAGGAGCTCCGGGGGAAGAAGGAACTGGCGCCCCCGGCCTGGGCCCCCTTCGTGAAGACCGGGGTGCACCAGCAGATGCCCCCGGAGAACCCGGACTGGTGGTATCTCCGGGCAGCCTCCGTGCTCCGGCGGCTCTATGTGGACGGGCCCGTGGGCGTGCAGCGGATGCGCACCGCCTACGGGGGCAATAGGGACCGGGGATCCAGCCCCTTCCAGTTCCGGAAGGGAAGCGGGTCGATCCTGCGCAAGCTCTTCCAGCAGCTGGAGGCAACCGGCTTTGTGGAGAAGGGGAAGGAAGGGCGGCAGATCTCCTCTGCGGGGCGTTCCTTCCTGGACGGGATTGCGAAGGGACTGAAGAAGACCGCCGCCGAGAAGGTCCCGGACCTCGCGCGGTACTGACGGGACAGACGATGGGGGACGACGAGCTCGCAGAACTCCGCCGCCGCAAGATGGCGGAGTTCCAGCGGCAGACGGTGGACCAGCAGGTGATGGAGGATGAGCTCCGGCGCCAGCGCGAGACCGATGCCCAGATCCACCTGGTCCTCCTGCAGATCCTGGAGCCCGAGGCCCGGGAGCGCCTGAACAATATCCGGCTGACGAAGCCCGAATTCGCCCGGGCCATCGAGCAGCAGCTGGTGCTCCTCGCCCAGAGCGGCCGGCTCAAGCAGAAGATCACCGATGCCCAGCTGAAAGAGCTCCTGCGACAGATCATCCCGGCCAAGAAGGAGTTCAACATCCGGCGGGGATGAGCGCGACAGGCTGCACCCCGTTCCCGAAAGGTGACCTATGAGCAAAAAAACGAAAGGGTTGAAGATACGGTTAGGCAAGGCCTGCGAGCAGAATCGCCGCGTGCCTGCCTGGGTGATGATGAAGACAAAGCGGGCGGTGTCCACGCACCCCCAGCGCCGCAACTGGCGGCGGAGCACTCTCAAGGTATAGACCATGGTGGAGAAACTGGAAGAACAGATCTACGTGATCCCGCTGGATGACGTGAAGCACACCCCCCACTGGGAGCGGTCCAAGCGGTCGGTGACGGCCGTCAGGGATTTCCTCACCCGGCATATGAAGAGCGAGGATATCAAACTGGACCCCGGCATCAGCCGGAAACTCTGGGAGCGGGGAGCCCACAAGCCCCCGGCCAGGATCCGGGTGCGTGCCATGAAGTTCGAGGACGGGCAGGTCCAGGCGGAGATTGCCGAGGAGTGAAATGGGGACCACCCTGGACTTTGCCGGTAACCCCCACATCGGGATCTTCACCCGGGTGATGGAGGAGATCGCCATCGTGCCCCCCGGGGCCCCGGAGGCCTTCTGCCAGGCCCTCCGCCAGGAGCTGGCGGTGGACCTGGTGAAGACCACGATCCAGGGGTCTGAAATCGTGGGGGCCCTAGCCACCGGCAACCGTCACGGGGTGGTGGTGAGCGGCCTCGCCGAACGGGCCGAGGTCAGGAAGCTGGAGGAGGTCCGGGAGGTCATGCTCCTGTCCGACGGGATGAACGCGGCAGGAAACATCATTCTTGCCAGCGATTCCTTTGCAGCCGTCCATCCCGATATGCCCCTGGAGACGGCGGAGGAGATCGGGTCTTTCCTCCATGTTCCGGTGAGGAGGCTCACCTTCGGGGGGATCAAAACCGTGGGCATGGCAGCGGTGGCCACGGGCAGGGGCGTCCTCGTGCACCCGAGGTCCAGCCCCCAGGAGATTACCCGGCTGGAGGAGCTGGCCACGGTTCCGGTGGGCGTGGGATCCGTGAACATGGGGAGCGGTCTCGTCGGGAGCGGCCTCCTAGCCAACAGCCACGGCTACCTGGCAGGGACCGAGACCAGCGGCTTTGAGCTGGGGAGAATAGAGGAAGTCTTTGGATTTTTGGGGTGAGAGAGATGGCAGACCAGACATTTATGGTTCAGGGCACCTTCTTTACGGGGCAGAAGTGGCGCCCGTACGAGAAGACGGTGACGGCGCCCAACGAGAAGGTGGCGGTGGAGCGGATCTATGCGGTCATGGGGTCCAAGCACCGGTTGAAGCGCCGGGAGATCACGGTCGAACAGGTCAGACCGGCGGCGGGTGACACCGGTGGCGCAGGCCGATCCGCGTGAGCTCCAGGCGCTCCAGTTCTACCTGAACGAGTACGGCCAGCAGGCCGAGATCTTCACCCGGCAGCTGGAGCTGATCGAGCAGCGCCGCATCGAGGCCCTCGCAGCCATCGAGTCCATCCGGTCGCTGAACGCCGAGAAGGAGCCGGTGGTGCTGGTGCCCCTGGGCGGCGGCACCACCGTCCGCGCCCGGGTGGAGAATCCCGGAAAGGTGCTCGTGAACATCGGCGCCGACACGATCCTCCAGCGCACCCAGGAGGAGGCCGTGACGTTCCTTTCGGACCGGATCACCGAGATGGAGGCCATGGAGAAGAAGGTGGCCGGTACCCTCGAACAGCTCCGCGGGCAGATCAACGAGATTGCCCGGAAGATCGAGGCTGCATACGGCCAGGCGCAGCCTCCGGCCGGGTCCTAGGTCCATGTTTGACGGCCTGAAGCAGAAGCTCCGGAACGTCCAGGAAGCCTTCGGGAGCAGCCTCATGGCCGAACAACCCTCTTCGGTCGAACCCGGGAAGCAGAAGGAGGAATCACCCCCTTCCTTTGCCCGCAAGGTGAAAATACTCGTCACCGACGGCGAGCTGGTCGTGGGGGAGAAGGAGATCCGGGCACCCCTCCAGGAGCTGGAAATGGTGCTCCTGGAGAACGACGTGGCCCTTCCGGTGACGGACGAGATCCTCCGCGCCGTGCGGGAACGCCTGGTGGGGACCCACCGGCGCGTCGGTGAGTCCCCGGACCTCCTGGTCCGGAAGGCGCTCCGCGAGTCGCTCCTGCAGGTGCTGGGAAAGGGTTTTGACCTGCTGGAGTACTGCAACGGTCATAAAAAACCGGTCCGGATCCTCTTCACCGGAGTGAACGGCACGGGGAAGACGACAACGGTGGCGAAGGTCGGCCACTACCTGAAGGAGCACGGCTGTTCGGTGGTCATCGCCTCAGGTGACACCTTCCGGGCCGGCGCCCTGGAACAGCTGGCCATCCACGCCGAGCGGGTAGGGATCCGGGTGATCCAGCACCAGCAGGGCGGCGATCCCTCGGCCGTCCTCTACGATGCGGTGGAGTATGCGGGGGCCCATGGCGTTGACGTGGTGCTGGCCGATTCCGCAGGAAGGTTCCACAACCGGGTGAACCTGATGAACCAGCTGGAGAAGATGAAGCGGGTCATGGACCCGGATCTCGTCGTGTACGTCGACGAGGCAGTGGCAGGCAACGATGCCGTGATCCGTGCCCAGGAGTTTGCAGAGCTGGTGGGGACCGATGCCGTGATTCTCACGAAGGCAGACATGGACTCCCGGGGAGGAGCCGCGGTATCGGTGGCCCATACCGTGGGGAAGCCCATCATGTTCCTGGGGACCGGGCAGGGCTACAGTGATATCCTGCCGTTCACACCCGAGCTCGTCGTGAGCGAGCTCCTGGGGGCGTGAGCCATGGTACTGGACCACCTCGGTGCATCGCTCAAGGACGCGCTGAAGAAGCTTGCGGGGAAGACGGTCGTGGACCGGGCGGCCGTCGAGGAACTGGTCCGGGACCTGCAGCGGGCGCTCCTCGGGGCCGATGTGAACGTACGCCTCGTGAAGGGGCTCTCGGAGGCCATCCGGACCCGTTCCGTGGACGAGCAGCCGCCCAAGGGGATGTCGGTCCGGGAGCACGTGCTCCGGATCGTGTACCAGGAGCTGATCCGGCTGATGGGATCCACGACCGACGTCTCCCTCCAGCACCAGCGGATCCTCCTCGCCGGCCTGCAGGGAAGCGGCAAGACCACGACCACGGCCAAGCTGGCCCGGTACTTCCAGCGGAAAGGGATGAAGGTGGCTGTCATCTGCGCCGACACCTTCCGGCCCGGCGCCCTCGACCAGCTCTCCACCCTCTGCCAGCAGATCGGCGTCACCTGCTATGGTGAGCCCGGCAAGGAGGATGCGGTCGCCATCGTCAAAAAGGGCCTTGCGAAGCTCTCCGGAACCGAGGTCGTGATCATCGATACCCAGGGCCGTCACGCCCTGGAGAAGACCCTCATCGACGAGATCATCCAGATCAATACCGTGAGCAAGGCGGACCACCGGTGGCTCGTCATTGACGCGGCTCTGGGCCAGCAGGCCAGCGAGCAGGCCCGGCGGTTCCACGAGGCCATCGACATTGACGGCGTCATCATCACGAAGATGGACGGCACCGCGAAGGGAGGCGGTGCCCTCTCCGCCGTGAGCGAGACCCGGAGCGGGATCGTCTTCATCGGCGCCGGTGAGACCATCGAGGACCTGGAGCGGTTCGACCCCGACAGCTTCATCTCCCGGCTCCTGGGGATGGGGGACCTGAAATCCCTGGCCGAGCGGGCCGAAGAGGCTATCGGAGAGCAGGAGGTGGACGTGAATGCGCTCATGCGGGGCAGGTTCACCCTCCGGGACATGTACAAGCAGCTGGAGGCCATCAACCGGATGGGGCCCCTCAAGCAGATCATGTCCATGCTCCCCCTGGGATCCCTGGAGGTCCCCTCGGACGCCATTGACGTCACCAGCACGAAGATGTCCCGTTACCGGGTGATCATGGACTCCATGACCCCTCTCGAGCTGGACGACCCGAATTTGATCAGCGGTTCCCGCATCCACCGCATCGCCCGGGGTGCCGGGGCGTCCCCCGAGGAGGTCCGGGAACTCCTGAAGTACTTCCGGATGATGCAGCGGGCACTCAAAGGGATGCGGGGCGGCAAGTACAACGTCCAGCGGATGATGAAACGCTTCTCAGGGATGCAGTGAGATGAGGACGTTTGCAGTGGTCGGCCACCTGGCCAGGACCGACGGCACGTTTTCCCTGGAGGACCTCCCGGGATCGGCGGGACGGATGGACCTCCTCTGCCGGTGCGTCCGTGCCTCCCTCTTCCTCTCCCACGGTCTGCGCAGGGACGTGGAGTGCCGCCTCCTGCTCCTGGGGCCGCCCGACCCTCCCCGGATCGTGCGGTTCAGCGGTGAACGGGTCCGCTCCCTCTCACCGGACGAACGCTCGGCAGGCTCCCTCTTAAAAAAAGCCCTCTCCATCCCCGCCGGTGACCTGTACCGCGAATCCACGCCCGGTGTCACGGTGCGGCGGGGCAGCCTGCAGGATCTCCTGGACGGCGGCTTTTGGGCGGTGCTGGACGAGCGCGGCAGGGACCTCCGGAAGGAGGAGCAGTTCGGGGACCGCTTCCTCCTCTCCGACCACCGGGACTTCACCCCGGAGGAGGAGGCCCTCCTTGCGGGCCTCCCGCGGTATTCGGTGGGGCCCAGGGCCCTCCATGCCGACGATGCCATCACCCTCGTGCAGAACGAGATGGACCGGAGGGAGGCGGCATGGAGCTAGCAGAGCAGGTGGAGAAGATCCTGGCGTACGGCCGGATCTGCGACCACTGCCTGGGGAGGTTCTTCGGGAAGCGTTCCCACGGCCTCACCAACGCCGAGCGCGGCCGGGCGCTGCGCATTGCCCGGGAGATCGCCCTCCACCTGCCCCACGAGGAGGTGGAGCAGGGGTGCTGGATCTGCCAGGACCTGTTCCGGGAGGTGGACGCCTGGGCGGACCGGGTCGCCCGGGCCCTGGAGGGGATCGAGTACCGGACCTTCCTTATCGGCACCCGGGTCCCGCCCCTCATGGCCGAGAGCGAGGAGATGGTCTGGTCGGACCTGGGGCTTTCGGGCCCGGAGCCCCTGAAGTCTGAGATGAACCGCGAGGTGGGGAAGGCGGTCTCGGCAGGGACCGGGAAGGAGGTGGAGTTCACCCATCCGGACGTCGTGGCGATCCTGGATCCCGCGAAGGGCGAGGTGGGGGTGGAGGTAACGCCGGTCTTCTTCCTGGGGCGGTACACGAAGAAGGAGCGGGGCATCCCGCAGACCCGGTGGTACTGCCGCGTCTGCCATGGGAAGGGCTGCGAGCGGTGCCACGGTACCGGCAAGATGTACCAGACCTCGGTGGAGGAACTGATTGCAGGGCCGGTCGTTCTGGCCTTCGATGCCAGGGACGCGATCCTCCACGCATCGGGGAGGGAGGACATCGATGCCCGGATGCTGGGGACCGGCAGGCCCTTTGTCATGGAGGTGGTGGAACCCCGGCGGCGGACGGTGGACCTGGACCGGCTGGAAGAGGAGGTCAACCGCGCGGCAGGGGGCCGTGTGGGGGTGACACTCACGTCGTGGAGCAACCGTCACCGGGTGGAAACCATTAAATCAGACAAGGCCTATAAAACATACAGGATCGCAGTCGAGGTCGACGGAGCCGTCAGCCTCGACGAACTGCAGTCCGCCCTGGACCGGCTGAGGGGCGCGGTGATCCACCAGCGCACCCCGCAGCGCGTGGTCCACCGGCGGGCGGACAGGATACGGGATCGCCGCGTCATCGATATCGATCTCCTCGGGCCTGCCGGCGATGGTGTTTCCATCGAAGTCGTCGGGGAAGCGGGCCTGTACGTGAAGGAATTGGTATCGGGGGACCGCGGGCGGACAGACCCGAGCCTGGCAGGGATCCTGGGGCGGCCCGCGCGGGTCGTGAGCCTCGACGTCGTGCAGGTGGAAGAGAAGGGAGAGAGGGGAGAAGAACATGCCGCATCATCACGGACCACGGAAGAAGACACGCAGCAAGCTGAAGAAGGGACTCCGCCGGAGGGGCCTGCCCCCCGTCACCACGGTGATCCAGAAGTTTGAGGTCGGGCAGAGAGTGCATATCGTCTGCGAGCCCAGCGTGCACAAGGGTATGCCGCACCGCAGGTTCCACGGGAAGACCGGTACCATCATCGGCCAGCGGGGCTATGCCTGGATGCTCCAGGTGACGGACGGGGACTCGACGAAGGTCGTTATCGCGAGACCGCAACATCTAAAGGCCCAGAAGTGAAGAGTGGGGTGGGGACGGCATGCGGGTGAAGGCAGTACTGGGTGAAGAGAGGATCACCCTCTCGGAGCTGAAGGAGACCCTGGCCCAGGTGGAGGGGGAGCGGAGGGAACAGGGTACCGAGATGTCGTACGAGCTCCGGCGTTCCATCGACCACGTGAACCACCTGGCCAAGATCCCGGGGGAGAAGTCCCGGGCCCTCGTGGAAGAGCTCCTGAAGCTGGAGAAAATGAAACCGGACATCGCGTACCGCATCGCCAACATCCTGCCCCGGACCCGCGACGAGCTCCGGGCCATCTACGCGAAGGAGCGTTTCACCCTCACCGGCGACGAGCTGGACGGGATACTCTCCCTCGTCGCTGCACATCTTTAGAGGAGTGGCCATGAAAGCCGAGAAGAAGGAGATCTACGCAGTAGTGCTGGATATCCTTCAGAAAGGGCATGCGGACGATCCAAGGCCGGTGTACAAGCGGGAGCCCCTGGTCCAGGCCGTGGGCGTGGAGCAGTTCAAGCTCCTGGAGCTGGTCCCGAAGCCCATCGATATCCAGAGCCACGAGACCCTGTACATCGGCGACGATGAGCGGCAGAAGGTGGAACGGGTGAAGCGCAGGATCGGCTACGAGGATCTCACCCCCACGGCGAAGGTGGAGCTGCCGTTCATGGTGGAACAGATCGTGAGGGAGCACGAGGTGCGCTTTGTGGATTTCTTCAATAAAGCCATCTCCATCACCCCCAAGCTCCACATGCTCCACCTGCTTCCCGGCATCGGGAGGAAGCTGATGTGGGAGATCCTGGAGGAGCGGGAGAAGAAGCCTTTCCAGTCCTTTGCCGAGATCACCCAGCGGATCAAGGCGATCCCCCATCCGGACCGGATGATCATCAACCGGATCCTGGAGGAACTCCAGGACCCGGAGACCAAGTACCGGGTCTTCACCGCACGATGAGCGCTCCCCGGGACCAGCATTTCCTCGTGGACCCGGGGGCCATCGACCGGATCGCATCCCTCCTCCCCGTTGCAGGAAGGGTTGTCCTGGAGGTGGGCCCCGGGAAGGGTGCCCTCACCCGCGCCCTCCTGGACCGGGGTGCCGAGGTGGTGGCCGTGGAGCTGGACCTGCATCTCTGCAGCGAGCTTGCGTCCACCTTTTCTGCCGAGATCGCATCCGGGCAGCTCCACCTGATCCCGGGGGATGCCACCCGCGTCCCGCTCCCCCCCTTCGAGCTGGTGGTCTCCAACCTCCCCTACTCCATCTCCTCCCCCCTCACTTTCCGGCTGCTGGAGATCGGATTTTCCGAGGCCGTCCTCATGTACCAGTACGAGTTTGCCCGGCGGATGCTCGCTGTTCCCGGTTTACCTGAATGCGGCCGTCTCTCAGTGATGGTCCAGACCTACGCCGAGGTCACCCGCTGCTTTGACCTCCCGCCCCATTGCTTCTCCCCGAAGCCCCAGGTCCACTCCACGGTGGTCCGCCTCCGCCCCCGGGATCCTCCCCACCCTATCGCCGACCGGAAGCACTACGCCGACGTGGTCCGGGTCCTCTTCTCCCACCGGCGCAAGACGGTGAAAAATGGCCTCCGCTCCGCCCGGGGGATCTTCGGCAGGGAGGAGGTAGACCGGATGCTCACCCAGCTTCCGGAGGAGATCCTCGCAGCCCGGCCGGAGCGGCTCACCCTCGCGGATTTTGCTGCGATAGCAGGTATCGGTCATGAACCCCGATGACCAGGTATACCCGGAGGAGGCCGATACCCGGCTGCTGCTCGCGGCAGCCCTTGCGGAAGTTCATCCGGATGACCGGGTGCTGGAGGTGGGGACCGGGAGCGGTACCATTGCCGCCGCTCTCGCGGCAGCAGGAGGTGTGGTGGCTACCGAGATCAATCCCCACGCGGCATCGGCTGCCCGCCGGCTGGGGGTGGCGGTGATCCGGACCGACCTGGTCTCGGGCCTCTGCGGCCTGTTCACCCTCGTGATCTTCAATCCCCCCTACCTTCCGACGGCTCCGGAAGAGCGGATTCCCGACTGGATGGAGCGGGCGCTGGACGGGGGACCGACGGGGAGGGAGGTGATCGGCCGGTTCCTCCACGACGCCGGACGGGTGCTCGCCCCGAACGGCCGAATCCTGCTGCTGATATCATCGCTTACGGGAGAGACGGAGATGCGGAATCTTCTGGAAGCTGAGGGATATGTGTCAGAACCTGTGAGTTCCCTGACGTACGAGGGCGAGACGCTCACGGTGCTCCGGCTCAGGCGGAACCTGCAGGATTGAATCGTGTGGGGATTTCCGGGGATAGAGGGAACCCATCCCCCACATGGTTGATGCATTATAAGGTGGTACGACGAGTGAGACGCTCTTGGGGGCTCCGCCCCCGCCGCGTGGGCATCCCCCCAGAGAGGATGGGGTGATCATCGGTGTACACCGACGTGGCGGGACATCCTCATGGCACGAAGGTCAGGAAGGAACCGACTATCCCCCCCTGGAGCATCCAAAAACCCGAACCCGGATGTAACCGTTAAAGAAGAATGCCTCAGCTCAGGCTGTCGCTTCCTCCACGATCCTCCGCTCTTCCTCCGTGAGTCCGTACAGCTCGTACACCAGATCGTCTATCTCCCTGTCAGTAGCCTCGATCTGCTGCTTGATGAGCACCGTTTCATGCTCAGGGAGGGATTTCTGCAACCTCCGGTGCAGGTCCAGCATCCGGGAGACAAGCGCCACCATCCGGTCGTGGCGGCCGGTATCATCAGGATCTGAGAAGTCGGGGATGTAGACAGGGAACCGTTCCAGCGATCTAACCGAAAGCCCGGCATCCTGCTCCCGGAACAGGAATCGCGAGAGGGTACTGTTGACGATCCCCAGCAGGTACAGGTCCTGCCGGGCGATTACGATCACCCGGTCCCCGGCCAGCGCACCGGACGTGTCCAGGGTACAGACCGGTACACTGCCACGTTCTCTGCAGAGGATTACTCCTGTTGCCGGGGCGGGAACTTCCCGTGATCCTCCCCCTTCGATGGCAATTCCGGGCAGATTTTTCTCTGCCAGATACCGGTCCGGTTCACTCTGTGCATATCTCCGGACCTGTTCTGCCATCACCACCGGCCTGAACTCCACAGGGTTCCTCCCATCCTCCTGGATCATCCTGTCCCGGGTCTTCCAGTCCACGAGAGCCTGGTCAGCATCGAGGGCCAGGTCCCCGCGGGAGAGGGTTCCCATCACGTATCGCCTGAGAGGCGTGCAGGCCTGTTCCAGGCGATCCCTGAGGACCCGTGAATCCCTCACCGTGAAGGTCCACCCCCCTGTGCCCAGGGAAGCGGGATCCACGACAGTTCCCCGGGGCATCCGGGATGCCGCCATACTGTCGAGAGCCCCGGGTGCCACGCGGAGTACCCGGAGCCCATGGCTGGCCGGGCAGGGGGGCAGCCGCAGGATGGTATGACCGGTTCCCTCCGCCGTACCCCCCGTTCCCGCCGTAACAAGGACGATCTCCTCCATCTGCAGTGTGGAGAGGATCTTCCGGAGCGGCCCACCGTACCTGGCCCGGAGCCACCGGTCCGGTGTCA
>JAJRDA010000028.1 GCA_028678665.1 Methanomicrobiales archaeon
CAGGGTGATAATTCCCGCGATCGGAAAGGTGAGTGAACGATGAGGGGTGGGAAAAGAGGGATGACTCTGGTGCGGGCTCCCCCGTCAATTCCAGGTTGCACTGAGCGGGGACATCCTTAATGGTGGAACCTGGACAGCAACTCCCGGGCGGCGGCGATGTGCCGGCTCCCGCCCGCCTCCGCCGGGGAACCATGGCCCGGGAACAGCCCCCGCACGTCGAGAGCAGCCAGCCGCTCCAGCGAGTGCCGCAGTGCAGCCTCGTCCCCGCCGGGGAGGTCGGTGCGGCCGAAGCCCCCATCAGAAAAAACCGTGTCGCCCGAGATCAGGTCGTGGCCTGCTTCGTCATACAGGCAGATCCCACCGGGGGTATGGCCGGGGGTGTGGATCACCCGCAGTCCGCCCACCCGGTCCCCGTCCCGGAGCAGCCGGTGGGCGGGTGCGGGCGGAGCCCGCTCGCCGAAGAACATGGCAGCCGAGAGGAGGTCGCTCGCGAGCCCCGGGGCATCGGCGGCGTGGATGCAGACCTCGGCCCCGGTCATGTTCCGGATCTCGGGCAGGCGGGCGGTGTGGTCGTAGTGGCAGTGGGTGAGGACAATCACCTCGATCTCTCCTGCAAAGGGCCGGATCTGCAGGGGGGAGACCCCTGCATCGACCAGGACGTGGTGGTGGAGGTAGGAGTTGGCGGCGATCCCGCTCCCGGGGATCCATCTGACGGGCATGAGGAATAATAAGGACTGCCGGCACATGGATGTTATGCAATCCCTGATCCGGGAGTGCCGTTCGGGAATTCCGGACATGGTCCGGGCCGGAGCCGCAGCCGAAGGGATCGACCCCGCTGCCCTGGCACGGGCCGTGGCCGCCGGCCGGGTCGTGATCCCGGTCAATCCCCGGCGGACCGCCCCTCCCTGCCCCATCGGCGAGGGGTGCCGGGTCAGGGTGAACGTGAACGTGGGCACCTCCGGCATCCTCTGCGACGAGGGTCTTGAGGTGGAGAAGGCGAAGGCCGCTCTCGCCTGCGGGGCCGACACCCTGATGGACCTCTCCACCGCCGGCGACCTGCGGAACCTCAGGAAACGGATCCTCACCCTCCCTGCACCGGTCGGCACCGTCCCGGTGTACGAGGCGGTCCGGCGGGCAGGCTCCGCCGCTGACGTCGATGCGGACTGCCTCTTCCGGGTGATCAGGGATCACTGCCACGATGGCGTGGACTTCCTGACGCTCCACTGCGGGGTGAACCGGGAGGCGCTGGAAGCCCTGAAAGCAGACCCCCGGATCATGGGGGTCGTCTCCCGGGGCGGGGCCTTCCACCTGGCCATGATGGTGCAGCGGGGGGAGGAGAATCCCCTCTCTGCCGAATTCGAGTACCTGCTGGAGATCCTGGCGGACGAGGGTGTCGTGATCTCCCTTGGCGACGGAATGCGCCCGGGGGCCCTCGTGGATGCCGAGCGACTGGCCAAGACCACCGAGTACCTGACGGTGGGCCGCCTGGCAAAGCGCGCCATGGCCGCGGGAGTCCAGCGGATGATAGAGGGGCCGGGGCACATCCCGCTCGGGCAGATCGGGCACAACATCCTGACGATCAAGGAGGTGACGGATCATGCCCCCCTGTACCTGCTGGGGCCGCTTGTCACCGATCTCGCGCCCGGCTACGACCACGTGGTTGCTGCCATCGGCGGGGCTGTGGCCTGCATGCACGGTGCCGACTTCCTCTGCATGGTTTCCCCCTCCGAGCACCTGGCCCTCCCCCGGATCGAGGACATCGTGGAAGGGACCCGGGTCACGAAGATCGCGGCCCACATCGGCGACACGATGCGCCGCCCGCAGGCCCTCTGGGAGCCACGGGAGCGGGCCATGGCCGAGGCCCGGCGGGCGCTGGACTGGGAGCGGCAGTTCACCTGCGCCCTCTATGCCGACCCTGCCCGGAAGATCCATGCCCGCGACGGGGATCTCGACACCTGCTCCATGTGCGGCGAACTCTGCGCCGTGAAGATGATCAGGGAACTGTTTGAGAAGGAAGGTACGGCCGGGAAGGAATAGACGTTCCTGGTGTTCACATCCCTGTTCCAGGTTCTCCCAAAGGCACCCTCCTTTCGCATCCTCCGATGGAAGGGGCTATCCTCCCGGGGGAGGGGCCGGGAGGGGGTCTCCCCCTCCCGCGCCTATTCGGATGAAGGACAGTATCGAAAAAGCGGTTATACTTATATCTTGATTGTGTACCGGGAACTTTCAGGTGTACTACGAGTATTCGGGAGGGGGCATTGCCCCCTCCCGTGCCCTCCCCCCGGTGGATGAGGGGATCTATCGGTTGTTCATCCGAGAGGCCAGGAAGTGTAATATTTACTTCCCGAACCTGCGAAAAGGAGAGAGAAAAAGGCCAGATTATTTCATCAGTTTCAGGATCCGGATGGCGAGGAGCGCCGCGTTCTCCCCCCCATCCAGTGCCACGCAGGCCACCGGCACCCCCTTCGGCATCTGGGCGATGGAGAGGAGGGAGTCAAAGCCCCCCAGTTTCCCGCTCACCGGCACGCCAATGACGGGCTTATCCGTCTTGGAGGCGATGACGCCGGGGAGGGCAGCGGACATCCCCGCAACGGCGATGAAGATCTTCGCCCTGCTCTTCTTCAGGAAGGCATCCAGCTTCTCGGGATCCCGGTGGGCCGAGATCACATGATGCTCGTAGGTGATCTTGTGCTCGTCCAGGATCTTCGTGACCTTTTCAACGATGTGGGCGTCGGAGGTGGAACCGGAGATGATGGCGATGGGTGCGGGCATGGATCAATCCTACTGATACCTAACGGTCCATTTCCTAAATATGTAACCCTTTTCTCCCCCCGTACTATTCTTTCACATATTTCTCGATATCCGGATATTTACTCTTGAGATTCTCATAGACGAGATGTCTGTTATCAACATTATCCATGACATATTTATAAACAGATTCGCAGAATTCATCATAACTCGGACTATAAATGGGGGAATCGCTCGGATTTCTTAGATATTTCACCACGTTACGGATATATCTCACCTCATTCAGGGCCGTGTAGCTCTTCCCTCCGGTCAGGGGGTATATGCTCCAATACCATGAAGCTACAGGTTCATCGTCAATGTAATTTCCGTTTTCATCAGTGGCTTCAATGTAATGGTACTCATTATCATCACCGAGAATTCCGAGGGCAAGGTGACCGGGTCGTCTGAGGAGGCAGACACCATAGCCTTCGCGGGAGAGGATCCCGGCGAGAAGCAGGGATTTATCATCGCAATCACCCTGGCTACTTGCGACCAGATCGACAGGATATTTTGGATATTCAAGATCCTCAAGATAATGGAATGATCGCTGGACAGATGCGATCATCAATTCCACATATTCATCGTCATCAAGATAGTGTGTATCCCTGATATGACGCAACTTTTCGATAATACTGTCATAGGTGGCCTCCTGGGCAGGATCGAATATCATCTCCTTGTATAATTCGGTGAGGTATTCGCCGAAATCATTAAATTTTGGTATTCTGGCTGATTTGTTATTAATATCATAGACCCTCATCGACAATTTTATCCTCTTGGCATCCGTCCATGTGACATAGCTGAAACGGGGTTCGACAGTATGTTGCTTTTGCCGGAACAGGAATGAATATTCTGTACTCCTGTCTGCTTTGCCAGTTTTCAGAAAAGGTAATATTCTTTGGTTTTCCACCGGACTCGGTTCTGGCTGGGGTATCCCTGTCTCCATTGGTTTTTCGGATGTTGAGGCCGGTGATTGGGTATTTTGCACTGTTTCATTGTTAAAGGCAGGCGTGAGTGCGGATTCCAGAGTGGTATCGAGAGGGGTGGTGGTTACAATGGAAGGATGTAAATCTGAGAGCCCGGTACCAGCGGCGGAGGTATCCCGCTGGATGCAACCAGATACCAAAACTAAAAAAATAAAAATGAGATATATATGAGAATTTTTCAACATCATATTTATTATTGTCACATTATTCGACATATAAAAATAACGAAATAAGAAATTTCTCAGGGCAGATGGTCTCTTTATGTGTTACTATTTGTCCTCAACTTTATTTTCCATCGCCTTTTCCGCCACCTTCTTCTCCCCCCGCCACCCATACAGTAACCGCTGATCCCCATGGAAAAGGAACCCCTCCTGATGATCCCCGGGCCGGTGCCGATGCCCGAGCGGGTGCGCTACGCCATGCTCAGACAGGCCATCAACCACCGCGGGCCGGAGTTCGGGGCCGTGTACGCCGATATCGTCCGCGTGCTCCGCATGTTCTTCGGAACCACGAATGACCTCTTCGTCCTCTCCGGCTCCGGCACCGCCGCCATGGAGGCGGCCATCGGGAACTTCGGGGCCGGGCGGAAGATCGTGTCGCTTGTGAACGGCAAGTTCGGGGAGCGGCTGGGTAAGATCGGGCAGCGCTACGGTACGGTGCAGGTGCTGAACAGCGAGTGGGGCACACCCCTGGACCTGGCCGGCCTTGAGAAGGCGCTTGCAGCGGGCGCGGAGATGGTCACCTTCGTCCACAATGAGACCTCTGCCGGTATTAAAAATCCCGCGGCCGAGATCGCAAAGATGGCGAAGGGGCATGGGGCCCTCGTGGTCATGGACGGGATCACCTCCATCGGCGGGGATGAGGTGAAGGTAGATGCCTGGGGCGTGGACGTGGCCTTCATGGGGTCGCAGAAGTGCTTCGCCGCACCGGCCGGGCTCTCCGCCATCTCGGTTTCGAAACAGGCCTGGGAGGTGCTCTCCGAGCGGCGCCCCTACTACCTGGATCTGGCCGCGTACCGGAAGAGCGCCGGCTCCACACCGATGGAGACTCCCTATACCCCGGCGGTGGCGCTGTTCCTGGCGCTCCGGGAGGCGCTGCTCATCGCGGAAGCGGAGGGCGTGGAGGCGCGGATCGCCCGGCACCGGAAGATGGCGGATGCGGTCCGGGCGGCAGTGGGCGCGTGGGGTCTCCCGCTCTTCCCGAAGACCGATGCCCTGCACGCGTACTCCACTACCGCTACCGCGGTGAGCGTTCCCGCGGGAGTGAACGAGAAAGAGCTGCGCAGCGCGGTGAAGATGATGGGGATCGAGATCGCCGGCGGCCAGGACCACCTGAAGGGGAAGATCTTCCGGATCGGCCACATGGGCGCGGTGGGGGCGCCGGAGATCCTGGCCGCGCTGGCCGCCACCGAGTACGGCCTGGGGAAGGCCGGCTGGAAGGTGAAGGGGAACGGCGTTGCGGCTGCCTGCGGGAGGCTGGCATGAAGATCGGGATCGCGGATACCACCTTCGCCCGGGTGAACATGGGGAAGATCGCCATCGACGAGATCAAGAGGCACACTTCGGTGGCCATCGAGCGGTATACCGTGCCCGGGATAAAGGACCTGCCTGTGGCCTGCAAGAAGCTGATCGACGAGCGGAACTGCAATCTCGTCATGGCGCTCGGCATGCCCGGCGGGGTGGAGAAGGACAAGTGGTGTGCCCACGAGGCCTCGCAGGGCCTGATCCAGGTGCAGATCCTGACGAACACCCATATCATCGAGGTCTTTGTCCACGAGGACGAGGCAAAGGACGGGAAGGAACTCGCCTGGCTCGCGGAGCAGCGGACCCGGGAGCATGCGGTGAACGCGGTCCTGCTCCTGACCCACCCGAAGGAGCTGGAGAAACTGGCAGGCACCGGCCAGCGGCAGGGGTTCCCGGACGCCGGGCCGGCCCGCGAGTGAGCGGTCCAGTTCCCAATCTCTGGGAAGACACCGAACGGCCCACTATCCTCACGGGGGAGGGACCGGGAGGGGGTTTCCCCCTCCCGTCTGTCATGTCATTTTCCTTCTTTTCAGGTCGGGTACACGATATCCGGTCCGGTGAGACGCTCGATGTTCGGTTATTTTCTAACCCTCGTACCAGGCGGGTTCATGGACATGGTGCGGGAGGGGGCTTTCGCCCCCTCCCGGCCCCTCCCACGAGAGGATGGACGGTTGGGCGGTTTTTCATCCTCCGGGTACCTGCGGCGGCAGGAAACCGGCGGGGGATGCCCACGCGGCGGGGGCGGCGGGCCCCCAAGAGCGTCTCAGTAGTAATCCGCACATGCATGATGCTGCCATGTTTCGATCAATGAAAACATCAGCAGTTGCGGCGGGCGGGTTTATATGGGGCAAGGGAGAAATACCGGGAAGAGGACGGATATGGCAATAAAACTCGGATTTGTGGTGGCAGAGTTCAACCGCGACATCACCTACCTGATGGAGATCGAGGGGAGAGAGCACGCGAAGTTCCTGGGGGCCGAGGTGACGGAGACCCTCTACGTGCCGGGCACCTTTGACGTCCCGATGGCGGTGAAGAAGATGCTCGCAGGGAAGAAGGTGGACGCCGTCGTGACCCTGGGGGCAGTCATCGAGGGGGCCACGGGGCACGACGAGATCGTGATCCAGCACGCGGCACGGAAGATCATGGACCTGGGCCTGGAGTTCGGGAAGCCCGTGGTGCTGGGTATCAGCGGGCCGGGCATGACCCGCCTGGAAGCCCAGGAACGGATCGACTACGCGAAACGGGCGGTGGAGTCGGCGGTCAAGCTGGTCCAGCGGTTGCGATGAAATCCCTCTCGGAGAAGGTCTCCGGGATCGTCTCCTCGGCCACGCTGGACGTGGCGGACAGGGCCCGGGAGATGAAGCGGCAGGGGATCGACGTCATCTCCCTCTCCATAGGGGAACCGGACTTCGACACCCCGAACCACATCAAGGTGGCCTGCATCGATGCCCTGATGCGCGGGGAGACCCACTATGCCCCGAGCCGGGGCATCCCGGAGCTCCTGCAGGCCGTGGCAGAGAAGATCCAGGGGGAGAACCGGTTCCCCTGTTCTCCCGAACAGGTGATCGCCACCGCGGGCGCCAAGCACGCCATCGCCATGGCGATGGAGGCGGTTCTGAACCCGGGCGACCAGGTGATCATCCTGGACCCCTCCTGGGTCTCCTACGAGCCCTGCGTCCAGATGGCGGGAGGGCGGGCCGTCCACCACCGCCTGAACCCGAAGACCTTCCAGCTGGACGACTCCCTCGCCGAACGGATCACGGGGAAGACCCGGATGATCGTGGTCAACTCCCCCTCCAATCCCACCGGCGCCGTGCTGGAGAAGAAATCCCTGGCGCTCGTGGCAGACCTCTGCGCCGACTACGAGCTGCTGGCACTGTCTGACGAGATCTACGAGAAGCTGGTGTATGGGAAGGAGCACGTCTCCCTTGCCTCGGTGAAGGACATGGCCGAGCGGACCATCACGGTGAACGGCTTCTCCAAGGCCTATGCCATGACCGGCTGGCGGCTGGGATACGCCGTTGCACCGCCTGCCGTCATCCGGCAGATGACGAAAGTCCAGCAGCACGGTGTCACCCACCCCACCACGTTCGTCATGTGGGGCGGTGTCGCAGCCCTCCAGGGGGACCAGTCCTGCGTGGAACAGATGCGGAAGGAGTTCGAGGCCCGCAGGAATTACCTGATGGAGGAGTTCACGGAGATGAAGGCCACCGTTGCTCCCGCGGACGGCGCCTTCTATGCCTTCATCGATGCGCGGGGCGAGGACACGGAGGTGGCTGATCACTGGCTGAAAAAGGCGCACGTGGCGGTCACCCCCGGTGCCGCCTTCAATGCCCCCGGATGGCTCCGGCTCTCCTACGCCACCGCCCTCCCGCAGCTGCAGGAAGCGATGAAACGCATCAAATCAGTGTGGAGCGAGGCGCCGGATCGGGACCGGCAGAAAGGGATCATGTAGATCCTCCCAAGGCCCATGCGGGCTCATCCCTTCGCAACTCCATTCGGAAGGCACGGGAAAGCCCTGCGCCCATGGGAGGCCCGGAAGAAGAGACTCTCCTCAACGGGGGAGGGACCGGGAGGGGGCGGTGCCCCCTCCCGTTACCCTTTCCCCCGATGGGATCCGACGATCCATTCGGTTCTGTATTCCTGATTACTGGTTTCAGGTGAGTTGCGGCGAGGTTGCCGGTGCGCTCACCGCACCGCCCTTCCGCTTCCGGTACCACCGGTACACTGCGTACACGATGATCGCCAGGACCACCAGGGGGAGGAGGGTGAGGGCCAGGATGATCACGGCAGCGATCATCCCCAGGAAACCCGCGATTCCCTCATTGATGGCTGAAACGAAGGAGAACCCGGTCTCTCCGCCCACCGGTTCCGGCTCCTGCAGGGAGACGGTCAGGGTGGCGAGGTCGATCCGGGAATCCAGGTAGGTGAGCCGGCCCTGGAGCCGGTCCAGCTCCACCTGCACCCGTTCGATCTCCACCTGCACCTTCAGGATCTCCTCCACCGTCTCGGCCTTCTCGAGCAGCCTCCGGTACTGCTCCCTCTGGTCGGTGAGGGCCTTCTTCCGGGCGGAGAGGTCCACGTACTCCTCGGTCACATCCGTCTGCTGCACGTTCTGGGAGAGAACCTTCCCGGTGGCCGCGATGGCGGAGAGGGTGGCATCAAAGTTCCCGGCAGGGACGCGGAGCGTCAGGGTGGCGGCGCGGCGTTCACCCTGCATGGTGTAGATACTGGATGACGAGAGGTATCCCCCGTTCGCCGTGGCGATACCGGCAATCGTATCAACGACCGGGATGACCTTCGGCACTTCCAGGCTCATGGAACCGGTCCGGATGATCTTGGTGTCTGTCGCCTGGGATGAGGTGGCACCGGTCCCCGCCCCTTCCCGGTAGGTGGGCGCAGGCGTGGCCATCGGCGCCGGTACGCCGGAATAGGAATCCGTCTTTCCCTCTCCCACGGACTGGGTGGAGGGGGAGAGGCAGCCGGCCGCAACCGCAAGGGAGAGGATCAAAAGAATTGCTATGGCCTTCTCTCTGAGTGTCATAGCGGGAGATCCGCGAGGAAGCGATAAATAGATTGGGTAACCTGCGAAACGGTTCGTAATGATCCCGGATGGCAATGGCGGGGCCCGGGTGGGAAAGGAGCAGGGGAGGGACAACGGCCCACTCTTCTTCTCTCTGGTATCGGGAGCCCTCCTGCTGGCCTGCATTGCCCTTTCCTCCGGGTGCCTCTCCTCCCCCCAGCCAGGATCCATTGCGGTAGCCTCCGAACCGGCCGGTGCCATGGTGTACCTGGGCGGAATCCCCGTTGGTACCGCCCCCCTGGAGATCCCGAACCTGACACCGGGGGACTACATGCTCCTCTTCCGTAAGACCGGGTACGGGGACCGGGAGGTGACGGTCACGGTCACGGCAGGGAACTGTACCTCCGTCACTGCCCGCTACCCATCTCTCGAAACACCCATCCCCACCCCCACCCCCACCCCGCTGGTCACCGTGATACCCACGACCCCGACGCTCCCCTTTGTCACCGTGACACCGGAGCCGGGATCCCTCTCCCTCAGGTCGTTCCCGTCCGGGGCATCGGTCACCGTGAACGGGGTGGCGATGGGAACGACACCCGTGGTGATCCGGAACCTGACCCCGGGGACGTACCATGTCCGGTACAGCCTGGTGGGATGGGATGACTATGATTCCGTTCTCTCGGTCTCCAGCGGGCAGATGATGACGGAGGACGCCACCCTCAGGCAGTGACGGGGTCCTCTCGGGTTCTGGTCCGGATTCCGCGAAACCCATTCCGGATCGGAATCTCCCTCCTGTCTCTCCCACAGGTTCATCATCCCCGCGTCCCTATGGTCAGCCATGGCTGAGAGGATTGCGCTGAAAATGGTACTTCCGGGCATGCTGGTGCTGGTTCTCCTGCTGGCCGCGGGGTGCACCGGCACAGGGTCAGGAGAACCCGGGACCGTGACGACCACAGCCACACCACCGGTGACAACCATCGTCGGGGAGAGCCCGACGCCGGAACCTCCCGTCACCGGGACCACACCGGTGGAGAGCATGACACCGGAGCCTCCCGTCACCGAGACCACAGCGGTGGAGAGCGTGGCGGAGGTGCTGATCCGGAACTTTGCCTTCGAGCCGGCTTCCCTCACCATCTCGGCCGGAACGACCGTTATCTGGACCAACGAGGATTCGGCACCCCACCAGGTGGCATCAGACCCCCACCCGGCCCATACCGATCTCCCGGAACTGGTCTCTGACACTCTCTCTTCGGGGGACTCCTACCGTTTCACCTTCGTAAAAACCGGGACGTACGGGTATCACTGCCACCTCCATCCCACCATGAAGGGGACCATTGTCGTCGAGGAGTGATCACCCCTTCCCCCCGTTTCCCCGGCCAGGAAATCTGGACCGGGGGGTGTCATCCCGCCTGGCGGCAGGATTATCGGAACAGAACCGCTCCGCTTCCGCCAGAAAGCGTAATATCGCGGAGCGTCCACCTTAAAGATGACGAGCCATGGCATCCTCTCTCCTCACCGTCCTTGTGAACCCGAATGCCTTTTTCGGGCGGGATCCCCCCGAATGGGAAGCGCTGCGTATCCCGGCCCTCATCGTGCTGGCCGCCGCCCTCGTGGCCGGGGCCACGGCATTCCTGACCACGGGTCTCGTGGCCAGGATCATGCCCCCCGACGTGCAGCAGTACCTGGGAGTGATGCTTGTCTTCGGCATCGCTTTGGCAATGGTGGCGACGCTGGTCTTCTGGGCTCTCTGGGCGGGGGCGTTCTTTGTGATCTCCCTGGTCTTCCAGGGCAAGGGCTCCTACCGCCGGACGCTCGCCGTCGCCGGCTACGGCTACCTCCCCATGGTGATCGGCAGTGTCGTCTCCCTAGCCATTTTCTGGGTGTTCAGCCCGGGCATCCATGTGCCCGCCGTGGCCAGCGTGGAGGAGATCCAGGCGGCCACCACCGCCCTCATGCACCAGCCGGTGATGATCCTCGTGAGCATCCTGGGCATGATCTTCCTCTTCTGGGCAGCGAACATCTGGATCTTCGGCATCCGCTACGCCCGCGGCCTCTCGCTGCGGAACGCAGCGATCACCGTGGGTGTGCCGGTGTTTCTGTACCTGATCTTCATGGTGTGGAGCCTGGGGGTATTCGCATGAAGACCGCAGCGATACTCATCCTCCTCATCGTGACCATGGGCGTGCTCTGCAGCCCTGTGAGTGCAGAGGATATCGGCCCCCGCCTGGTGGTCTCGGAGTACCGATTGGACCCGGCGGTGCTGATGAAGGATGACGTGGGTGTGCTCACCATACGGCTCACGAATTCCGGGACAGATCCCGCCACCCTCAACAGCGCCCGGCTCAACGGCGTGGAGATACAGGTGAAGCAGAACCCGTACACGGATGTGCTGCCCATCGGGCCCGGGGATTCCCTCTCGTTCACCTATACGGTACGCACGGAAGCATCGGACGGGCTCTATTACGTCAAGTTCTCGGTGGACTACCGGGAAGGGAGCACGCTCCGTTACTCGATCCCGGTCGAGGTGGACTCCACACCCCTGCGGATCCTGGTGGTGGAGACCCCGGATCCCCTGGCCCAGGGCTCGAAGGGCACCTACCGGGTGGTGGTGGGGAATCCCAGGCCCAATGATGCCACCGCGGTGACGGTGATCCCCGAGGGGGAGGGCTTTCTCGTCACTCCTTCCAGTTCCTTTATCGGCACCCTGGAACCGGATGCCCAGTTCCCCCTTCCCTTCACGGTCGTACCGCTGCGGCAGTCCTTCATCCGGTTCCGGGTCAACTACAAGAACGGGATCAATACCCACACGGCCACCGTCACCCTTCCCCTGGACCCCTCGGAGAACCGCTTCCAGCCGGATCTCGCCCTGACGAATATCCGGGTCACGGCAGGACCGGGATATCTGAGGATCGCAGGCAACGTCACCAATATCGGGCTTGAGGCAGCGAGGGCGATCACCCTCACCACCGGCGGGGATGCCACGCCTGCCGATCCCTTCCGGGTCTTCACGGCGGGAGTCATCGAACCCGACAGATCCAGTCCGTTCGAGGTGACCTTCCGTAGCCCCTCCTCGGTCTCCCAGGTGCCGGTCCTCCTCTCGTACAAGGATGCAGAGGGAACCACCTATACCGATAGCATGGACGTGGAGTTCAACCGCGAGACGCTGGCAGAACAGGCCAGTGAACCCTCCCGGTTTATCACGCTGTTGGTCTGGATGCTGGTTATCGTCGTCGCAGCCCTCATCATCTACGCATGGAGAAAGGGGTGAACAGTACCGGAGAAGGCGGAAACCCCCTGATCCGGCTGGATTCCGTCACCAAGGTCTATCCCCTGCCGGCAGGGGACGTCACCGCCATTGACCGCCTCTCCCTGGAGGTGGAGCGCGGGGACTTCGTGGCAGTGATGGGGGTCAGCGGATCCGGGAAATCCACCCTCCTCAACCTGATCGGGTGCCTGGATGTCCCCACGTCAGGGGATCTCTACCTGAACGGGGTGAATATCCGGGACCTCGCCGATGATCCCCTCACCGAACTGCGCCGGGATACCATCGGCTTCGTCTTCCAGCAGTTCAACCTGATCCCACTCCTGACCGCCTATGAGAACGTGGAGTTTCCCCTGATCCTTGCGCAGGGGGGGAACGGGGGACCGGTCCGGGAGGAGATCGTGAACCGGTGCCGGGCGGTGCTCGCGTCCGTGGGCCTGGATGAGAGCCTTGCCACCCACAAACCGTCGGAGCTCTCCGGTGGGCAGCAGCAGCGGGTGGCCATCGCCCGGGCGCTCGTCAACGACCCCGATATCCTGCTCTGCGACGAGCCCACCGGGAACCTGGACACCCGCACCGGAACCACCATCATGGAACTCCTGGCGCAGATGAACCGGGGAGGGAAGACCATCATCATGGTCACCCACGATCCCCGGGTGGCGGGGTATGCCCGACGCCGGATCGAACTCGTGGACGGGAGGCTGGCATGATCCTGTTCGATTACGCGCGCAGGAACATCCGGCTCCACTGGTTCCGGTCGTTCCTCGCGGTCATCGGGATCGTCATCGGCGTCGTGGCCATCTCCTCCATGGGCGTGCTGGGGAACAGCCTGGTCCTCTCTGTCTCGGAGTCCCTCACCACCGTCGGGGATACCATCGTCGTGTACCCCCAGTCCGGCGGAGGGCCCATGGGCGGGGGCGGGACCACCGCCCTCCGGATCACCCCGCGGCAGGTGGACGAGATCACGCGATCGGTGGGTACCAATATCGTCATCCCTGTCCACACGGGGGCCGACCGGGTCATCGTGGGCAGCGAGAACCGGGCCGCCAGCCTCTACGGCATGGACCCGGCCGATATCCCCGAGATCCTGGATCTGGAGGACGGCATCTTCCTCCGGTCCACCACCGGGGCGATGGCAGGGAAGAGGCTGGCCGAGGAGTTCGACCTGAACGTGGGCTCCACCGTACGGATCGGGGAGGATGGAGAACGGGTGCGTATCGTCGGTATCCTGAAGGAGCGGGGGATCGGGTTCGACATCAACCCGGATTATGCCCTCGTGGTCTCGGACCGGTGGTTCGAGTCCACGTATGGAGAGGAGGGTTATAACCTGGTGGTGGTGAAGGTCCAGAACCTGGAGGAGATCGATTCCGTGACGACGGCCATCGAGGATGCCCTGAACCGGCGTACCGACGTCGTCACCGTGCTGGACACCCGCATGGTCCTGCAGACGATCCTGGATGCCTTCAACAGCATCTCCACCTTCACCACGGCGATTGGCGGCATCTCCCTGATCGTGGCGGGCGTCTCCATCCTGAACGTGATGATGATGTCGGTGACAGAGCGGACACGGGAGATCGGCATCATCCGGTCCATCGGGGCCAAGCGGCGCGAGGTGATGCGGATCTTCCTCTACGAGGCCCTGGTCCTGGGGCTCATCGGGAGCGGGATCGGCGGGGTCCTCTCCTTCGGGGGAGCGTACCTGGCCGTCTCTGTCATGCTCCAGTCCACCACGTACCTCTTCGTCCCCTCCAGCCTGGTCTACATCCTCTACGGCATGCTCTTCGGCATCGGGACGAGCCTCCTCTCCGGTCTCTACCCTGCCTGGAGGGCGGCGAACCTGAACCCTATCGAGGCGCTCCGCCACGACTGAGCGGGGCCAGAGAGATCCCCAGGGGTGCATTCTTCATCCATTGGATGACATCTCAATACCACAATGTATATTTATGTGCATTACCCAACCTATCAGACATGCAGATCAAGTTCCAGCTTGAGGAGGAGCAGATCCCGAAGCGGTGGTACAACATCCAGGCGGATCTGCCGGTCCCCCTGGACCCGGTGTACAGCCCCCAGACCCTGAAGCCCGTGACACCCGACGAGCTCCACGCGATCTTCCCCATGGCCCTCATCGGCCAGGAGGTCTCCCAGGAGCGGTATATCGATATCCCCGACGAGGTCCGGGAGATCTACCGGTACTGGCGCCCGAGCCCCCTCTACCGGGCACGGCGGCTGGAGGAGCAGCTGAAGACCCCGGCCAAGATCTACTACAAGTACGAGGGGGTCTCCCCGCCGGGGAGCCACAAGCCCAACACGGCGGTCCCCCAGGCCTACTACAACAAGAAGGAGGGGATCGAGCGGCTGGCCACCGAGACGGGTGCCGGCCAGTGGGGGTCGGCGCTGGCCTATGCCACCACGCTCTTTGACATGAAGTGCACGGTGTACATGGTCCGGTCCAGCTACTTTGAGAAGCCGTACCGGAAGTCCATGATGCAGGCCTGGGGCGCGGAGTGCATCCCCAGCCCCTCCGAGAAGACCCAGTCCGGGAAGGCGATGCTCGCCAAGGACCCGAAGACCCCGGGGTCTCTCGGCATCGCCATCTCCGAGGCGGTGGAGGACGCGGCCACCCACAAGGATACCAACTACTCCCTGGGCTCGGTGCTGAACCATGTCTGCCTGCACCAGACGGTCATTGGCCAGGAGTGCATGGAGCAGTTCAAGCAGGCAGGGGACCAGCCGGACATCATCGTCGGCTGTGTCGGCGGCGGCTCCAACATGGCGGGGATCTCCTTCCCGTTCCTGGGCGAGAAGCTGCAGGGTAAGCGGCCGGGCCTCCGGGCCATCGCCGTGGAACCCTCCTCATGCCCCACCCTCACGAAGGGCATCTATGCCTATGACTACGGCGACACGGCAGGGATCGGCCCCATCGCCAAGATGTACACCCTGGGGCACGACTTCGTCCCGCCCGCCATCCATGCCGGCGGCCTCCGCTACCACGGCGACTCGCCCATCGTCTCCCGGCTCGTCCGGGACAAGGTGATGGAGGCCGTGGCGGTACCCCAGACGGCGGTCTTCCAGGCGGCCGTCACCTTTGCCCGGAGCGAGGGGATCATCCCGGCCCCCGAGTCCGCCCACGCGATCAAGGTCGTCATCGACGAGGCCCTCAAGTGCCGCAAGACCAACGAGAAGAAGACGATCCTCTTCAACCTCTCCGGCCACGGCAACCTGGATCTCGCCGCCTACGACGACTACTTTGCCGGCAAGCTCTC
>JAJRDA010000029.1 GCA_028678665.1 Methanomicrobiales archaeon
ACCAAGAACATGACCACGGGGGAGGGAGGCATGGTGACCACCGGCTCGGATGACCTGGCCACCGCGCTCCGGCTTCTTGTCAACCATGGTCAGAGCCGCAAGTACCTGCATACGCGGCTGGGCTACAACTACCGGATGACAGATATCGCCGCTGCGATGGGAAGGGTGCAGCTCGGGAGGCTCCCTGCCATGAACGCGGCCCGGGTAGCACATGCCCGGTATCTGGACGACCACCTGCACCGGGAGGGGATCCTGGTTCCCCGGCGGAAAGCGGGGTTCTCCCACGTCTACCACCAGTACGTGGTCCAGGTGATGCCGGAGTTCCCCCTCACCCGGGATCGCCTTGCCGCGTACCTGGGGGAGAAGGGGATCGGTACCGCGGTCCATTACCCGATGCCGATCCACCGCCAGCCACTGTACGACGGAGTCCCGCCGGGCGGGCCGTGCCCGGTCTCCGAGCGGCTCGCGGGGACCGTGCTCTCCCTGCCGGTCCACCCCGGGGTGAGCGGGGAGGACCTGGCCTTCATCGCAGAGACAGTGAACGGAGTGTGATCGACATGGATGTCGGTGTGATTGGTGTCGGGATGATGGGGCGGAATCACGCCCGGGTGTACGCGGAACTCCGGTCGGTGGACCGGCTGCTGGTCCAGGACCTGAACCGGAAGGCAGCAGAGGAGATGGGGAGATTGCACGGGGCCACGGTCTGCGACACGCCGGAGCAGCTGCTCCGGGAGGCAGACGCGGTCTCCATCTGTGTCCCCACACCTCACCACCTGCCGGCGGCGAAGGCGGCGGCGGCAGCCGGCGTGCACATGCTGATCGAGAAGCCCATCTGCGCCACCGCGGCCCAGGGACGGGAGCTCATGGGTATGCTGCCGCGGGACCTCACGGTCGGGATAGGGCACATCGAGCGGTTCAACCCCATCGTCTCCGAGATCCGGAAGATCGCGAAACAACCCCTCTACGTGGAGATGAAACGGCACAACCCGGCCTCGGCCCGGGTCACGGGTTCATCGGTGGTGGAGGACCTGATGATCCATGACATCGACATCGCCCTCCACGCGTTCTTCGGGGGCCAGCAGTGCTTGATCCATTCCACCGGCACCGATGACCTGGTAGCGGTGCTGATGCGGTGCGGCCCCACCGACGTCTATCTCTCGGCCAGCCGGAAGGCCTCCAAGAAGATCCGGATGTGTTACGTGGAGGAGGAGGAGTTCACCATTGAGGGCGACTTCATGACCCAGGAGATCTTCGTATACCGGAAGCCGGAGCAGTACTCGGTGGAGAACGAGCGGTACGTGCAGGAGAACATCATCGAGAAGGTGATGGTGAACAAGGTGGAGCCCCTGAAGGTGGAGCTGAAGACGTTCCTGGAATGCGCCGCGGCGGGAAAACCCTTCCCTATCACGCCTGCCCAGGCGGTCCGGAACCTGGAGGTCTGCGAGGAGATCTCCCGGGGTCTCCGGCGGTAGCGGGGGAACCTCAGGTGTCACAGCCATCCCGGCGGAAGAAGGGCGGGGCCCGCAGGGCTGAGGGCGATCACCTGGCCCGCCTGCTGGAGGAGCGGGGACCCCTCCGGAAGGTGGGGGTGGTGGGGATGGGCTACGTCGGGATCCCGGCCGCAGCCCTCTTCGCCGACTCGGGGGCCTTTGACCGGGTCCTCGGGTTCCAGCGGGACTCCCCCACAGGAAGACCGAAGATTGCCGCCCTGAACCGGGGCGAGAACCCCCTCGGGGGGGAGGAGCCCGATCTCGGGGAGATCCTGGCCCGGGTGGTTGCACAGGGCACCTTCCGGTGTACCGGCGACTTCTCCGAGATCCCGGATCTTGACGCGGTCACCGTGGCGATCCAGACCCCCTTTGCCCGGCCGGAAGACCTCCTCCCGGACTTCTCGTCCCTCTTCGAGGGGCTGCGATCCGTCGGGAAGCACCTCGCCCCGGGCATGCTCGTTGTGGTGGAGTCCACGGTGACCCCGGGCACCACCGGCGGCCCTGCGAGGGAGATCCTGGAGGAGGAGTCGGGTCTCTCCGCCGGCACGGACTTTGCCCTGGCCCATGCCCCCGAGCGGGTGATGGTGGGGAGGCTGATCCGGAACATCCGGGAGCATGACCGGATCATCGGCGGGCTGGACCCGGCATCCACCCGGAGGGCGGTGGAACTCTACACGCCGGTCCTTGCGGCGAACCGCGTGATCCCCATGTCTGCCCTCGCCGCCGAGGTGACGAAGACCGCCGAGAACGCCTTCCGGGACCTCCAGATCGCGGCCGCAAACCAGCTGGCCCTGTACTGCGAGGCCATGGGCGTGAACGTGTACGACGTCCGGGAAGGGATCGCCAGCCTGAAGGGGGAAGGGATCACCCGGGCGATCCTGTACCCTGGCGCAGGGGTGGGGGGCCACTGCCTGCCCAAGGACACCTACCACATGGAACGGGGGGTGACCACCCTCGGCGGGGAACTGGACTACCCGGAAGGCAGCGGATCCCTCTTTGTACTGGCACGGCGGATCAATGACTTCATGCCCCGCCACATGGCCACCCTCACGGAGCAGGGGCTGGCCCGGGCGGGGAAGGAGCTCCGGGGCTCCCGGATTGCCATCCTAGGCTGGGCATTCCTCCGCAACAGCGACGATGCACGGAACACCCCGTCGGCCGTGTACCATGCGCTCGTGCGGGAAGCCGGGGGGCTTCCCGCGGTCCACGACCCCTATGTCCGGGAGTACCCCGGGATCGAGATCGCAGAGGACCTGGAATCTGTGGTGCGGGGAGCGGATGCCATCGCCCTCTTCACCGCCCATTCCGCCTATGCGAACCTGGATCCCCGCAGGCTGAAGGCCCTCTCCGGAAATATCCACCCGGTGGTGGTGGACGGGAGAAACCTGCTGGATCCCGATGCCTGCATCGCCGCCGGGTTTGTGTACAAGGGGATCGGCAGGGGCGACAGGAACAGCCATCCCATCGGGAGCGGGTAGCCTGCACGGGGAGGGGCCATGAAGATCCTGCTCGTGTCCAGCCAGGACTACCTGCACCACCCGGTCCCTTCCCGGCACCACAACCTCTTCGAGATCCTGGCCACCCGGCACGAGGTCCATGTCCCCCACTTCCACGTGAGCCGGGGGGAAGAGCGGCCCACACGGCTCATCGTCCATGAGGCCACCCGCTACCCCGGCGGCGGCCCCTTCCTCCACTACATGAGGAACGCCCCGTACCAGTTCCGGATCCTGGAGGAGATAGTCAGAGACTGTGGTATCGACGTGGTGGTGGCCGCCCACGTCCTGGCAGGCATGGGGGCGATCCGTGCAGCACGGAAGCACGGGGTTCCGGTGGTCTTTGACCTGAAGGACTGGTTCCCGGACTCGGCCGCCGCCTACTACCGGAGCGGGATGGTGAAGTGGCTGATCCGGAACGGGGTCTGGGCCGTCACCCGGTACAACCTCTCCCGCAGCGACCGCATCACCACCGTCTCCCCTTCGCTTGTCCGGAAACTCGCCGGGCACGGATTTGAGGCTACCCTGATCACGAACGGCGTGGACACGGAGCTGTTCCGCCCCATGGACGGCGGCGGGGCCAGGGACCGGCTGGGGATCCCCCGGGACGCCTTTGTGCTGGGGTTTGCCGGGTCGGTGGAGCGGTGGTACGCCCTGGACCGGGTGGTGGAGGCCCTGCCCGCCCTCCTGTCCCACCGCCCCGATACCCGGCTTCTCATCGTGGGGGGCTCGCTCTTCACCTCGTTCTCCCGCGACCTGGCGGAGAGGGCAGCTGCTCTCGGCCTCGCCGACCGGGTCCTCTTCACCGGGCCGGTACCCTACGGGGAACTCCCCGGCTTCATTGCTGCCATGGACCTCTGCCTGATCCCCCTCGCACCCCCCCGCTGGGTGGACATCGCCCTCCCCAACAAGTACTTCGAGTATTCCGCCTGCGGGAAGCCCATCCTCTCCACCCCCATTCCTGACGTGATGGCTCTCGGAGGACCGCACCTCTCGTACTACCGGACCGACGGGGAGATGGTGGAGCGGATCCTGCACGCCATGGACCACCCGGCCACGTACCGGCTGGACTTCGGGGCCCACAGCTGGAAGAGGAAGGCCGCCGAGATGGAAATGCTCCTCCAGTCGCTGGCGGGGTAGCGCCGGCCCTTCCCACGGCGGTGATCCCGCGGGCCATCCAAACCATTTATAGCGCACCGCCGCAATACTTGTGAGGAGCGTTTCATGGCCCCCTCTGATCGTTACCGACGGTATCTTCCCTATCTTTTAGCCGCTGCGGTCATCCTCCTGGCCCTCCTGGCCCTCTGGCTCAGGCTCACCCCGCTCTCGACGCAGGGGACTGCGGACATGCTGTCCATGTCCGGAAGCGACGATCCCCTCTATAACTTCCGGCAGGCAGAGCAGATCCTCCGGAACTATCCTGCCTACGCCTGGTTCGATGCCATGACCCTCTACCCCATCGGGGAGACGATCTACTGGGGTCCGCTCTTTCCCACCCTCATCGCCACCCTCTGCCTCATGGTGGGGGCCACGAGCCAGATGGAGATCATCTATGTGGCCCTGCTCACCCCGCCGCTCCTCGCTGCCCTCATGGTACCCCTGCTCTTTCTCATCGGTTGGAGGATCGCGGACTGGAAGACTGGCCTTCTCGCCGCGCTGTTCATCGCCATCATCCCCGGCCAGTACTTCCAGCGGTCCCTCTTCGGTTACGCGGACCACCACATCCTGGAGGTCCTCTTCGCCACCCTCTTCTGCCTGGGGTACCTGACCATCCTTGCCCATACGAAATCCCACCCGGTGGACCTCTCCCGGCTTGAAACCCTGAAGGTGCCGGCCCTTCTCTCGGTTCTTACCGGCGGTGCCTACCTGCTGGGCCTCATCACGATGCCCACGATGATCCTCTTTGCCCTGGTGGTCGCCGTCTTCACGGTGGTGCAGTACTGCTGGGACTTCTACCGGGGCAGGTCCAGCGATTACCTGCTTCTCGCCAACGTGGTCATCTTCGGGATCGCGATTATCGGGCTCCTCCTCTTCGGCATCAAGCATCCAGGCCTTGACCTCTCCCGGTATACCGTCGGGCACATCTATGCCTACCTCATGATCATCCTGGCCACCGGTGGCCTCGCAGCCCTGGCCCGGTACCTGAAAGGGAAAGGGATCGCAACATTCCTCCTGGCACTGGCAGGGACTGCGGTGGCCGGCGTGCTTCTGCTCGCCCTCTTCCTTCCCTCGGTGTACCAGATCCTGATCGCGAGCCTCTTTGGCTTCTTCGGCCAGCAGGAGGTGACGCAGACGGTACAGGAGGCCCGGGGGTGGAGCCTTAACTTTGCCTGGATCACCTTCCAGTACGGCCTCATCCTGATGGTGGCCGGGATCCTGGCCATCCTGTACCGGAATTACCGGGAAGAACACCCCGACCAGGTCTATGTGCTGGTCTGGTCCCTGATCATGCTCTTTTCAACCATCCAGCACATCCGTTACGAATATTACCTGGCGGTGAATATCGCGCTCCTCGCGGCCATGGCCCTCGGGACCGTGTGGGACTGGGGAGGGGGCGAGGCCCACCGGTTCTTCACGGGCCTTGTGGTGCAGGAGGCGCCGAAGAAGGAGAGCCCCGCAAAGGAGGCGAAGGGATCCAAACGGGCGAAGAAGGCGCAGAAGGCAGCCGCACCGGCTGCAGCACCGGGTCCCACCCTGAAGGTGGTGCTGGTGGTGCTCGCAGCGGCGGTGGGGGTACTCTTTGTCGTCGCAAGCCTCCAGACCAATGCGCTCTACTTCGGCGGCCACCGGATGAACGGGGACTGGCGGGAGGCCCTGGAGTGGATGGGGGAGAACACCCCGTCCACGGGCGTGGACTATTACGCGATCAACGACGAGGCCACGTATACCTACCCGGCGGGTGCCTATGGCGTCATGTCCTGGTGGGATTACGGGCACCAGATCACCTACATTGCGCGGCGGATCCCCAACTCGAACCCGTTCCAGCGGGGTGTGGCCGGGCCCACCGGAGCGGCCTCGTACTTCATGACCGAGTCCGAGGACTATGCCAACGGGGTCGCCGACACGCTGGGGACACGGTATGTGATCACAGACATCGAGATGGATGTGGCCAAGTTCTGGGCCATGTCCACCTGGTACAACAGCACGGCGACGGTTACCCCGTACCAAGAGGTGTACCTCTTCCAGTCAGACGAGAACCCTGAGCAGTACCAGACGGTCGAATTCTTCACCCAGCACTACTACGAGACCATGATCTCCCGGCTCCACAACTTCGACGGGTCCATGACCGATCCCACGCAGGTCTACTACCTGGAGTACCTGGAGGCCCAGCAAGCTGGCACCAGTTACCGGGTGCTCACCACCGCCCACCTGATGAACGCAACGGAAGCCTCGGCGGCGGTGGCAGCGTTCAATGCCCGGGCACCGGCCGGGAGCCATGCAACAGCCCTCTCCGAGGCCATCTTCCTGCCGATCCAGCAGGTGCCTGCCCTCCGCCACTACCGCCTGGTCCACGAATCGCCCACCAAGGTCTTTTCCAGCGCGAGTACGGGAGCCCCGGACCTCAAGTACGTGAAGATCTTCGAATACGTGAAGGGGGCCCGTATCCGCGGCGAGGGCATCATCGAGGTGCCGGTCGTGACAAATACCGGCCGCACCTTCACCTACCGCCAGGAGAGCCGGAACGGGGAGTTCGTGGTGCCATATCCCACGACAGGCGGCCCCTCCGGCGTCCGGGCAACGGGTAAGTACCGGATCGCGGGAACCGGGAAGGAGTTCAGCGTCACTGAAGAGGCAGTGATCCAGGGGCTGGCCGTCTGAGAGTGCGGCCCCCGCGGGGTGCTGATGGGCGTATCGGTCATCTCTGGGGGTGTCTTCCTGCACCCGGGGAGCGGGGTGCCACCGGAGTCAGCGGACCGCCTCCGCATCGCCCTCTCCGGCGTCCCGGAGGGGGTGCGGTGGAGGGATCCGTCACCCTGCAGGGATGCCGACCTGGCACGGGTCCACGGGGCCGAATACCTGCGGTGGCTGCAGGCTATCTCGTCGGGTGAGCGGTTCCTGGATGTGAACACCTTCATCTCGCCCCATGCCTACCGGGCAGCCCGCTGCGCCGCAGGGTCCACCATCGCGGCCGCGGAACGGGCCCTTTCGGGGGAGACCTGTTTCGCCATGGTCCGGCCGCCGGGTCACCATGCCGAACCCGATCGAGCCATGGGCTTCTGCCTCTTCAACAATGCCGCCATCGCGGCCGCCCGGGCGCTGGAGCGGGTGGAGCGGGTCGCCATCCTGGACTGGGACCTCCACCACGGCAATGGCACCCAGGCCGTGTTCTACGGCAGTGAGCGGGTCCTCTTCTGCTCGGTCCACCAGCATAACGCCTTTCCCTTCAGCGGCTGGGTCGATGAGATCGGCACGGGCACAGGGAAGGGGTACACCCTGAACGCCCCCCTTCCCCCGGGTGCCACCCTGGCAGACTACTCCCTGATCTTCCGGGATGTTTTCGCCCCGGCGATCTCGCGGTTCCGACCCGGTCTCCTCATCATCTCGGCAGGGCAGGACAGCCTCAGGGACGACCCCCAGGGGAGCATGCAGCTGGATCCCGGCGACTACGCGGAACTGACCCGGATTGCCCGGAATGCCGCCGACTGTCCCCTGGCCCTGGTGCTGGAGGGGGGCTACGGCCCCTCCCACGGGACTGCCATCGCCGCCATCTTCCGGGGGCTCCGGGAAGAGGCCCCTCCGGCTCCGGCCCCTTCTCCCCCCCGCCCGTCCACCCGGGAGGTGGCACGGATTCTCCGGAAAGTGGGGTACTTCTAGACCCTGTCGGAGAGGCCACCGCCGGAGAAGGCCCCCGCGGACCGGCTCCTGTCCACGTTCAGGTGGGAGACCTCCATCCCGGGGACCACCACCCGGACCACCGGGATGCCTACCCGGGTGAGCTCGCAGATGCACAGGCGCTGGATCTTCCCCTCCAGCTCCCGCATCACCGCCCGGATATCCCCGTCGATGGTATCGGTGGAGAGCCCCTGCACCTGCGGGAGGGAGACCTCCCCGGCCTCCGCAAACCAGGCCCGGTTCATCCGTTTCATCCGGTCATACCCGATCCGCCGCACCATCTCCTGCCGCTCGGGGTTCTTGCCCTCGCCGTGGAAGTGGATCGCCCGGGAATGGGCCATTTCGGTGAGCGCCCGGATCGCCGCGATCTCGGGATCGGTGTGGGCTCCTGACCCCGTGACCAGGAGGGCGGGATCCCGGGCTTTCGGATCGTCCGCCGCCGCTGCCACCACCGGCACCCGTGTCCTTCCCGCCACCAGCCAGAGGTGGACATCGAGGCCGGCTGCCCGGCACCGGTCCAGGAGTCCCCGGGCGATCCCACTATCCGCGGGGACGAGCCGCTCCCCAAGCCGGTCCGCCTGCGTGGCCAGGGAGAGGGCGTCCCGCTCCACCACCTCCAGGAGGCCGTGGAGGATCGCCTCTTCCCGCGTATTCCCGGCCCCCAGGCCGTTCGGGTCCGGACGGAAGAGCGGGGTCACCATCCCCTGCGAGTCATACGGGTAGAAGACCGCGTTCGCAGGGACCCATACCGGTTCCTCGTTCAGCAGGTCCCACCCCACCGTCCAGTGGACCTTCTCCCCCATGGCCAGGCGCCGGGGCAGGATGAGGTCCTGGGGGTCCACCGCCTTCGCGACCCCGATCTCCTCGTAGCTTGCGAGCTGCATCGGGTCCGCCCGGTACTCGGCCGAGAACCGCTCCACCGCCTCCATCATGGCCGAGACCCGGGCCTGCAGCGGGTCGCTCCCCTTCCCGGGATGGATCTGGACCGATCCCCACGCCCTGCTGGGCCGGAAGGCCGCGAAGCACGGGATCCCCAGCCGGTCCAGGGAGGTGAGATCCACGACCTCCGTGACTCCAATCTCCTCCATCAGGGGCGAGACAGTGGCGAGCGTCTCCTCCGGGGCCCGGGTGCGGTGGGTACCCGTGAAGTACCGCTTCTCCCCGCGGGCAAGGGTGAACGGCATGACCGGTACGTACACCCGGAGATCTTTTATACTTTGGCCGACAGGGGGATCATGGATGAACGCCGGGGAGATTGCAATCGGCACCCAGGTCCGCTATCCCCGCACCGGGACCGTGGGGAAGGTGGTGCGGCTGGAGAAGCAGGAGAAGGACCTCTTCGCCGAGCTGGACAGCACCCATCTCCTCTACCGGATCGACCAGCTGGTCACCTACGAGGGGAAGGGGAAGGAAGGACCGAAGGAAGGGAAGGGCGACCTGGAACGCTTCGCGGAGGAGAGGGAGTTCGCAAAGAAGCTCCACACCGACACGACCCACCTGGACGAGATGTGCGACGGGGGAGGCTGAAGCTTCCGACGTGGCACGGGGGAGGCTGATCCTCCTCCGCGATACGGGAGGGGCCGTTCGTCCACTGGACTACGGGAGAGGCTCCTCCACCCCCATAATCCGGGGGAGTCTAGTCCTTCACCGCGATGGTGGTGAGCTTCACCGATTCCACCCCTTTCTGGGACATCAGCCGCTCGGCCACCCGCTTCAGTTCCGAGCCCTCGCCCCGGAGCAGGATCACCTCCAGGCACCGGTCATGGGTGACGTGGGAATGGAGCGAGGCCTGGATCACGTACCCGTACTCGTGCTGGATGTCCAGGATCGTCTGCATGAGCCCCCGCTGGTGGTGGTCGTAGACCATGGTGATGACCCCCTGCCGCTCCCCCTTCACGTCCGCCATCCACTGGTAGTGGGTGATGTAGGCCCGGATCGAGTCCCTGATCCCCTCGGACCGGGAGGAATAGCCCCGGAGGTGGATGATCTCGTCAAACCGGTCCAGGAGCCCCTGGGGGAGGGAGATGCCGATGCGGGAGAGCTCGGATTCAGGCTCGGGGGACATCACGGATCACGCATGGTACCCTTTTCTTGACGGGCATAAGGTTTTTCCCATTCACGCTGCGATACCTGAGTTTTTCTTTGTTCGATGCATATCGGTGGAATCCACCCGCCTCGTACTACCGGTACGCTCTCGGGGGCTCGCCGCCCCCGCCGCGACCCATGCTGTATTCATGGATCGTAACATGTTGGGGTTATCCGTCCGCGTGCTTCTACTGATACGCTCTCGGGGGCTCACCGCCCCCGCCGCGACCCATGCGGTTTCCTTTGACCGAAGCACGTCGCTGTTATCTGTCCACGTGTCTCTACAGGTACGCTCTCGGGGGCTCACCGCCCCCGCCGCGTGGGCACCCCCCGCCGGTTTCCTGCCACCGTGATGGATCAAGGGTAGAAACCGCCCGCCTCACTATCCTCTCGGGGGAGGGGCCGGGAGGGGGTCTCCCCCTCCCGCTGGTATCCCGCCTACCTGCAGCTCTCCCGCCGGTATCCCGCTCACCTGCAGCCTCCCCGCCGACGACAGAACCCGGAGGGGGGGCGGATCAGGTATAAGTAGGCCGGCGTTCTAGTGGATAGGGAGGTTTGACTGCCGGTGAGGGATATCTCCATTCCCAGCGTGAATATCGGTGTGGTGGGGCACGTAGACCACGGGAAGACCACGCTTGTCTCCGCCCTCACCGGTGTCTGGACCGACCGGCACAGCGAGGAGATTAAAAGGGGCATCTCCATCCGGCTGGGGTACGCCGATGCCACCTTCTACACCTGCCCCAACCACCAGGAACCCGAGGCCTACACCACGAAGCCCACCTGCCCCGGCGACGGGGCACAGGCCACGCCGTTCCGCACCGTCTCCTTTGTCGATGCACCGGGCCACGAGACACTGATGGCCACCATGCTCTCGGGCTCTGCTCTCATGGACGGGGCGATGCTCGTCATCGCGGCCAACGAGACCTGCCCCCAGCCCCAGACCAAGGAACACCTGATGGCCCTCTCGATGGTGGGGATCAGGAACATCGTCATCGTCCAGTCCAAGATCGACGTCGTGACGCAGAAGACGGCTCTCGAGCACTACGAGCAGATCCGGAAGTTCGTCAAGGGAACGGTGGCGGATGCGGCCCCCATCATCCCGGTCTCGGCCCAGAAGAACATCAACCTGGGGGCGCTCGTCCAGGCCCTGGACGCGACGATCCCCGAGCCGGCCCGGGACCCTGCGGCGGCCCCGGTGATGCTGATCGCCCGGTCCTTCGACGTCAACAAGCCCGGCAGCAGCTGGAAGGACCTGAAGGGAGGCGTCATCGGCGGTTCCCTGATCCGGGGCGTGATCCACGAGAACGAGGAGATCGAGGTCCGGCCCGGCCTCCAGGTGCAGGCCGAGAACCGGGTGAAGTGGGAACCGGTCCGGACCACCATCACGTCCATCCATACCGGGAATAAGACGGTGCAGGAGGCCACTCCGGGCGGCCTCCTTGGGATCGCCACCAACCTGGACCCGGCGCTCACGAAAAGCGACGCCCTGGCCGGCCAGGTGGCCGGGCGACCGGGCCAGCTCCCGCCGGTGTGGGACCACCTCACCTTCCATGTGACGCTGATGGAACGGGTGGTGGGAGCCGAGAGCGAGGTCTCCATCGAGCCCCTCCGCCACAAGGAGCCCCTGATGCTCTCGGTGGGGACTGCGGTCACCGTCGGTGTCGTCACGAACACGAAGAAGGACTCTGTGGAGACCGCGCTGAAGCGGCCCGTCTGCGCCGACGTGGGTGCCCGGATCGCCATCAGCAGGCAGGTGGGCGGACGGTGGCGCCTGATCGGGATGGGAGTGCTGGGAGAGTGAGGGTCGTCGTGGACACGAACGCGTTTCTCCTGCCCGGACAGTTCGGGATCGACCTCTTCGCCGAGCTGGATCGTCTCCTCGGCGCCTGCGAGGTCACCACCATCCGGGAGGTGGCCGCCGAGCTGGAGGGGATCGCCCGCGGCCGGGGCAGGGATGCGGCTGCCGCCCGCCTGGGCCTCACCCTCCTCCCTCGGTGCACGGTGGAGGAAGCCGGGCCCGAACACACCGGCGCCGATGCCCGGCTGGCAGAGGTGGCAGCCCGGGACCGGAGCGTTGTCGTCACCTGTGACCGCGACCTCCGCAACTCGCTCCTGGCCGGGGGCATCGCCGTCGTCTCCCTGCGGGGAAGGAAGCGACTGGAACTTTTCAGGGGATAGGGTGCATCCATGTATTACCGGATGAAACTGGCAGACAAGGTGAGGGTGCCGCCGAACCGGCTCGGGGAGGACCTGGGCGCGGTGGTGCTGAACGTGCTGCAGGAGCAGCTGGAAGGGTCCATTGACCGCGAGATCGGGATCTTCATTGCCGTGACAAAGGTCCACGACATCGGGGAGGGGGAGCTGATCCCCGGGGACGGGGCCGTCTACTACGACGTGACCTTCGAGGCGCTGGTGCTGCGCCTGGCGCTCCAGGAGGTGATCGAGGGGGACGTGGTGGAGACCACCACCTTCGGCTGCTTCGTGTCCCTGGGCCCCATCGACGCCATGCTCCACGTGAGCCAGATCTCGGACGACTTCATCAACTATGACGAAAAGAACGGCAGGCTGATCTGCCAGGAGTCGAAACGGTTCATCGGCGTCGGGGACGCGGTCCGGGCACGGGTGGTCACCCTCTCCCTGAACGAGCGGGAACCCCGGGAGTCCAAGATCGGCCTCACCATGCGGCAGGCAGGCCTCGGGACCGACCGCTGGCTGGCTGAGGACCTGGAGCGGGAGAAGGAGAAGAGCGGCCATGGTAGTGCGTAAGAAACAGGGGAACGTCTGCCGGGAGTGCCACCGGGTGGTGGAGGGAGAGGCCTGCACGGTCTGCGGCTCCACCACGCTCACCAACGACTGGGCCGGCTACCTGGTGGTGATCGACCCCGAGCACTCGGAGATGGCCCGCCGTCTCAACATCAAGCTCGCGGGACGCTATGCCCTGAAGGTCCGCTGATGCGGCGGCTCCCCGAGGATATCAGATCCGAGCTGAAGAAACCCTTCGGGGAACTCCATTCCACCCTCACCTCTCTTCTTCCCCGCCTCCAGGGCCACGTCGTGTACACGGTCGGGGACGTGGTCACCCACCACCTGGTCCGGGCAGGCGTCACCCCCGACGTGGCCATCATCGACGGCCACACGATGAGGGCCCCCTGCAAGCGGGTGCCCCGTATCGATGTCCGCACGCTTGCGGCAAAGAACCCGCCCGGCACCATCTCCGACGATCTGGTCCTGGCCATCCGGGACGCGGTGGCCGATCCTCCCGCCCTGATTGTCGTGGAAGGTGAGGAGGATTTGGCCGTGATCCCGCTCGTCCTCGCGGCTCCCACGGGGGCGCTTGTACTCTACGGCCAGCCGGGGGAGGGCGTGGTCCTCCGGCGTGTGGACCGGGAAGCCAGGAAGGCTGCCCGGGCGTTTCTCTCCCGGTTCATCGCCGACGGAAAGCCGGGATCCCGGTGACGGGGGATATTTTATATCGGCACGGCGCGTAGTAATTGAGGATACCGATGGATTTCAAGATCACGAGCGACCGGAGGAACGAGCTCCTGAAGCGGCGGGAGATCGAGTTTACCCTGGGATACGACAAGGCCACCCCCTCCCGCAGCGAGGTGATGGGCAAGGTCAGCGCCATTCTGAACCTGAATGAGAAGACCGTGGTACTGGAGCAGGTCAGGAGCCGGTTCGGCACCCGTGTGGTGACCGGGTCCGCCCGTATCTACGATGACGAGGAGTCCCGGGTGAAGACCGAGCGGGGCTACCTCTCGGAGCGGGGCAAGCCCAAGGCCGCACCGGAAGGGGGCACGTAACGGATGGCGGCGAAGGCCCCCAAGGGACCCAGGCGGAGCGCCTACTACACCGTGAGCGACGGGAAGGCAGTGCTCCAGCGGAGGAGCTGCCCCCGGTGCGGGACAGGGATTCTCCTGGCCGAGCACAAGGACCGGTCCTCGTGCGGAAAATGCGGATACACCGAATTCAAGAAGAAATAACCTCTTTTTTTATGCCACAGGGGCACGTGCTCGGGATCGAGGGCACCGCCTGGAACCTGAGCGCCTCGGTCTTCGGCGAGGACCTCGTCACCCTCCACTCCCATGCCTACGCCCCTCCCCAGGGTGGCATCCATCCCCGGGAGGCCGCCCAGCACCACGCCCAGGTGATGAAGGACGTGGTCCGGCGGGCGCTCTCCGGCGCCGGTGAGATCCGGGGCGTGGCCTTCTCCCAGGGACCGGGCCTGGGGCCCTGTCTCCGGACCACGGCCACCGCGGCACGGGCCCTGGCCCTGGCCTGGAACGTCCCGCTCGTCGGCGTGAACCACTGCGTGGCCCACATCGAGATCGGGCGGTTTGCGACCGGCTGCCGGGACCCCATCGTCCTGTATGCGAGCGGGGCCAACACCCAGGTGCTGGGATTTCTCTCCCACCGCTACCGGATCTTTGGCGAGACCCTGGATATCGGCATCGGGAATGCGCTCGATAAGTTCGCCCGGTACCGGCACCTGCCACACCCCGGCGGGCCGAAGATCGAGGAACTGGCCCGGCACGGGCAGTGGATCGACCTCCCCTACACGGTGAAGGGGATGGACCTGGCCTTCTCGGGCATCGTGACCGCGGCCAGGGAGTCCAGGGCCCCCCTGGAGGACATCTGCTGCGGCCTGCAGGAGACTGCCTTTGCCATGTGCGTCGAGGTGACGGAACGGGCCCTGGCCCATGCCGGGAAGGAGGAGGTACTCCTCGTGGGCGGTGTCGGAGCCAACCGCCGGCTCCAGGAGATGCTCGCCATAATGTGCCGGGAGCGGGGGGCCCGCTTCTTTGTCCCCGAGCAGCGCTACCTGGGGGACAACGGCGCCATGATCGCCTACACCGGGAAACTGATGCTGGACCACGGGATCTCGCTCCCCGTGAGCGAGTCCCGTATCATCCCCGGCTACCGGGCGGACGACGTGGAGGTCACCTGGCGGGAGCCGGGGGAGGGGATCGTGCCCCGAGGCCCCGGGGCACGGACCACCGGCATTGCCCGGGGGGCGGAGGCGGTGGTGACCCTGGGGGAGGACCGGGTGGAGAAGCGCCGCGTCTCCAAGGCCTACCGTGTCCCTCCGCTGGACCGGCGGCTGATCGCGGAGCGGACCCGGGCCGAGGCCCGGTTAATCGCGGCAGCCCGGAAAGCCGGCGTGCCCACCCCCATCCTCTCGGAGATCACCGCCGACACGATCGTCATGGAGCGGATCGCAGGTCCGCTCCTGAAGGAATCCATGACCCCCGAGCATCTCCGGGAGGCGGGGAGGATGGTGGGCCGCCTCCACCGGGCCGGGATCATCCACGGGGACCTGACCACCTCCAACATGGTCGTCTCCCGCGACCAAATCGCCCTCATCGATTTCGGCCTCTCCGCCGTCTCCGAGGAGGTCGAGGCCCGGGGCGT
>JAJRDA010000030.1 GCA_028678665.1 Methanomicrobiales archaeon
GGAGCCCAGCCGGTAGTTGTTTGCTGCCGTCCATGTGGTGGACCCGGTGTTCTTCATGTTCACCGAGACAGTATACTTCTGGCCGGCCGCCATCGTGGACGGCACGCTCTGGGTGACAAACTGTGCCTTGTTGCCCGCGGCGGGCGGCGGGGTGCTCCCGCCGCTCTTCACGTAGGCCGTGAGCGGGGGCATGAGGGGGGCGATGTCAAAGTCCTGCCAGTTCGGAATCTCCAGGGAGAAGATGGTGGCCCCGAGCACGTAGCTGTCCTGTTTCAGGAGGGAGTCGTACCACCTCAGCTGTTCCATGTACCCCTCCACGCTGGCATAGCTCTTCCAGCCCTTCTGCCCCTGGCCAATGACCCCGCCATCAATCCCGCACTCGGTGATGACCAGGGGGATCTGCCGCCCGTCAGGGATCAGGAACCAGTTGTATACCTTCCGGTACCGCATGGTGGTCCAGCCTTCCCCGCTGCCCGACTCATAGTAATTCTGCAGGGACGGTGCGCTGTACTCGTGGAGCGAGAGGACACCGCCCTTCGCCCGGGCCTCGTCAATGGCCGGGTAGAAGGCCCTCCAGTAGTCCCCGAGGGGCTGGCCGTTCCGGACCACCTCGGGAGTACCCACCGAGAAGGAACCGATGGCCGCCTTTCTGCCATTCTGGGCGAGGATGCGGACACGGGCGGCATCGAACTGCCCGAGCCACTGCATCTTGGCGACGGTATCCACGGAGGGCTCGTTGTAGCCCTCCCAGTAATCAACGGCCGGGTAGGCCTGGATCACGCCCCTGCACCGGTCCCACCACTGCTGGGCCCGCGTACCCGCATCCCCGTCGGACGGCTCATCCGCGAAGTAGATGCGGCCCACGATCAGGGTGGCAGGCGACGCCGCCTTGATGGCCGCTGCCTGGTCCCAGGGGGATCCCGCGCCGGATCCGCCCAGCAGCTTCACTACCCGGGGCTTTGCATCACGGATGAAGGGCATCGAGAGGGGGCCGAGCAGCGAAGTGTGGATCGTGAGCTTGCTCTGTACCGTGGCAAGATCCGTGACGGTACTGCCAGCATCTCCTGTGGCAGCAGCGGCGTGCACCGGTGCCAACGCCAGGAGAACGACGAGGGCGAGGATACCCCATGGTACCCCCGCACCTCCCTGTGCCTGTTGTCGAGGCATGGTTCATACCTCAAGAAAGATACGGGGAGCCCGGTCAGACCTTCCGGATCTGCACGTCATCCCAGTAGATGGTCTTCCCCGTCTCGCGTGTGCAGAGTGACGGGTCCAGGTACTTTGCCTCGCCATGGGTGGTGAAGGTCACCGTGAGCTTCTGCCACCCGTTCCCGCGGTTTACGGTCTTGGCCAGGTACTGATCATAGAGGAACGCATTGCTGCTCCCCTTGATCTTGGTGCTGTACGTGGTGCCCCGGTACTGCTGGACATAGAGGTTGGCCTCCACGTTGGCGCTGTCCGGGTTGTACACCCAGGCGGAGACCTCGTATTTCGTATTCGGCGACACGGCGATGTAGCTGGTCGCGTAGGTCCCGCCGGAGACAGTTTTCCCGTCCTTCACCGAGTACACCGGTCCCCTGCCTGAGAACTGCATGCTCGAGGATCCCGCGTGCTTTGCCGCACCGGATGCGGCCATCGTCACCTGGTATCCGGTCCAGCGGCCAACGCCCCCCTCCATGCCGTCGGAGAAGACCACCGGGTCCGGCGCAGGTGACGATGCCTTCGCCAGCGCCTGGTACTTGTACCATGCCGCCCTGCGGTACGCGGAGGGGTTGTTCAGGGTGGTCTGCCAGTTCTGGCGCACCAGGCCGAACCACTCTGCGTCCGGCGCGTAATGGGTGCGGTCATCCCAGGCAAACCAGAAGGCCACCCCCACCTTTGTCTTTGAGCCATCCTTCACGGTGGGGATGGTGCGGTACAGGCAGTCCAGGTAGGCACCCTGCTTCGCCTCATCGTTCCCGAAGAACTGGACGGGGCCGCCGAACTCCGTGAGCCAGATCTGCCTGCCGCCCGTCTGAGCATACAGGGTATTGATGTTGTCCTGGATGGTCCCCCGGCTGCTCCACCCGTAACCGCCGCAGGTGGCCATGTAGGGGTGGAAACCGACGGCATCATAGTAGATCTGGCCACCCCAGTTCGACCGGACATTCTTCACGTACGTGGCCGCCCCGCCCGCACCGCTGCAGAGGCCGGCAAAGACCACGGTGGGCGGGTTCGGGAGCTCCTTCACCTTCAGGTAGGTGGCCCGCAGGAGGACGGCATAGTCCTTCTCTGCCAGGTGGGGCCCGGCGTACTGGCTGGTCGTGTCAGGCTCGTTCCAGATCTGGACCGCCTTGATCCAGGGGCTCGCAGCCACCTTGTTCTTCACTTCCTGTGCGAACCGGTTCGAGTAGTCATTCCAGGACTCGCCACCGTTCTGGGGGATGGACTCCTGGTTGAAGATGACGAGCCAGTTCACGTTCCCGTGGGGGTTGATATCCTTCTGGTACTTGATGGACCGGACCCACCGGACACCCAGGTCCGAGAGCTCGGAATCGGGCGGGTTCGTCTCCGGGTAGTTGGCATTGATGCCGAGGCCGAAGAGGTCCGAGGTGGGACCCGGCGAGGGGCTGGGATTCGGGTTCGGGTCAGGGGTTCCCGAAGGCGTCAGGGCGAAGTTGATGTCGTTCCGGTTCTGGTCCGGGACCACGTCATTCCGTGTCACCTCGTTCCAGGCCGGGTTCACCAGGTTCTTGTTGGCCACGATGTTGTAGTAGTGATTCCAGTCGCTGAACCGGTCCACCTCGGCGGAGAAGGCGCCATTCCCGTCCGTGGTTTTCGTAAAGGCATTCCCGTCATGCCGCCAGAAATAGACCTGGATCCCGGAGATGCCCTGGCCGGTTACCGTGGAAGTGACACGGCCGGAGAGGGTCACCTTCCCCGGGGGCTGGCTGACCCGGTCCAGGTTCTTGTTCACCACCTTGTACCCGTTGACGGCATCGCCGAGGGAGACGTCATTCACCTCTGCGGTGGTGTAACGGGAGTCATAGCCGGGTTCGCCGGGCTTGTTGAACGCGATGTTGAACCCGACACCGGCATCGTTCACGCTCCCGGAGGAGAAGTAACCGTCAGAACCGGTTTTCTTCTGAACCGTGAGCTGCCCGTCCCTCCGCCAGAGGAGGACCGGGATGTTTGCAAGGCGCGTGCCGTATCCCCCGTCGCCGCCATCGTTGAGGCGGACGGTGCCGTGGATCGTGGCAGTCGCAGCCTGGGCCGTTTCCAGGGCCCCGACCATGGATGCCAGGGGCACCAGCAGGGCGAGGCAGAAGAGCAGGGTCAGATACCTGCGGGACGTGGTATGCATTGTCGTTTTTCCCCCTGCAGCGGCAGTGAGCAGGCCGCGCAGATACAAGTAAATCCACATGATACTATTTAGACTTATCTATTCTTGAAAGTCATTTTAATCTTGTTATTTAACTTTTTGATGGTTAATCAAAGTTATTTCGAGAGCATATAAGCGTTTCCCCGGCAGCATTGCGATGATAACATCTTTGCATTGATTATATGACGAGTAAAATGATTCCACTCGGCAACCGCCCTTCCCCCCGTGATTCCCGGGAGGGCCCAGGGGGACCAGAAAGGGACTGGCATGAGGCAGGTGAGGCGATCGCCGGGAAAAATCATGCACCATAAATACCCCGCCATGCAAAGGCGTACCAGGGAATCCGATGTTCTGGAACGAGAAGATGGAGACCCTTCAGGGGAAAGATCTCGAAGCACTCCAGCTGAAACGCCTGAAGTGGTCGCTCGGCCAGGCGATGAAGGTGCCGTTCTACCGCAGCCGGTTCCGGGATGCCGGGATCCGTCCCGCCGACGTGAAGTCCCTGGACGATGTGGGGAAGCTCCCGTTCACCTCCAAGAAGGATTTGCGGGAAGGCTACCCTTTCGGATTCCTGGCGGTCCCCCGGGAGAAGGTGATCCGGATCCACACCACCTCCGGCACCACGGGAAAGCCGACGGTGGTGGGGTACACGAAGCGGGACCTGGCCCGGTGGGCGGAACTCATTGCCCGGAACATGACCATGGTGGGCCTCCGGGAAGGGGACGTCTTCCAGAACGCGGTGAACTACGGCCTCTTCACCGGGGGGCTCGGGTTCCACTCGGGCGCCGAGCTGATGGGCCTCACCGTGGTACCGGCGGGCACCGGGAACACGAGGCGACAGATCGAGATGATCAACGATTTCGGCGTCTCCGCGATCCACTGCACCCCCTCCTACGCGATGCACATCGCAGAGGTTGCGGAGGAGATGGGGACCACGATGCCCACGCTGAAGATCGGCCTCTTCGGGGCCGAGCCCTGGTCCGAGTCCATGCGTGCGGAGCTGCAGCGGAAGCTGGACCTCTCCGCCTTTGACTCCTATGGACTCTCGGAGATGTATGGTCCCGGGGTTGCCTTCGAGTGCCCGGAGAAGGACGGGCTCCACATCTGGCACGATTCCTATCTCGTGGAGATCATTGACCCGAAAACGGGCGAGACCCTGGGACCGGAGGAACGCGGGGAGATGGTGATCACGCCGCTCGTCAAGGAGGCGATGCCCCTGGTCCGGTACCGGACCGGGGACATGACCATGCTGCGGGAGGACGGGTGCTCCTGCGGGAGGGGGCAGAAGATCAGCCGGATCCTGGGCCGGGCCGACGATATGCTGGTGATCCGGGGGATCAACGTCTTCCCCTCCCAGATCGAGCACGTGCTCCTGGGCCTCCCGGAGGTGGGGGACCACTTCATGGTGTATGTCGACAGGATGAATTACCTGGACGAGCTCACCATTGAAGTGGAGATGAAGCGGGAGACCTTCTCCGGCGAGCTCTCGGATCTCGCCCGGATCCAGAAGCGGGTGACCGCGGCCCTGCGGGACGTGCTGGGGATCCGGACGGCAGTGAAACTGGTGGAGCCCGGATCCCTGCCACGGTTCGAGGGGAAGGCAAAGAGGGTCGTGGACCGGAGAGGAGGGCTGTTCTGATGTTCTGGGAACCCAAGATCGAGACGATGCCGGTGGAGGACCTCCACCGGCTGCAGTACAGGCTGTTAAAAAGCCTGGTGTACCGACTGTATTCCTTCTCGGAGTTTTACCACCGGCGGATGGAGGACGCCGGGGTGCACCCGGACGACATCCGGGTGCTCGCGGACGTGAAGAAACTTCCGTTCATGTTCAAGCGGGACCTGCGGGACAGCTACCCGGACAAGATCTTCACTGCCACGCCAGAGGAGCTGGTCCGGTACCATGTCTCCTCGGGTACCACGGGGAAGCCCACCGTTGTGGGGTACACGGCCAACGATCTGGAGAACTGGACCGTCTCGCTGGCCCGGGCCCTCACCTCCATCGGCCTCACCAGCAGGGACGTGGTCCAGGTGTCGTACGGCTACGGCCTCTTCACCGGGGGCCTGGGCCTCCACTACGGGGCGGAGAGGATCGGGGCCACTGTCATCCCTGCCAGTGTCGGAAACACCGAGCGGCAGATCGAGCTGATGCAGGACCTGCGGGCCACGGCCATTGCCTGCACACCCTCCTACCTGCTCCACATGGGAGAGGTGGCTGAGAAGATGGGGATCTCCATCCCGAAGGACACCCAGCTGCGGGTGGGGATCCTGGGCGCAGAGCCCTGGAGTGAGCGGATGCGGAACCGGATGCAGGAGTGGCTGGGGATCCGTGCGTACGACATCTTCGGTACGAGCGAACTCTCCGGGCCCCTCTTCACCGAGTGCTCCGCGCAGAAGGGATTCCACGTGTGGGGAGACTTCGCCCTCACCGAGATCGTGGATCCGGAGACCGGGGAGCCCGTGGCTCCCGGGGAGAAGGGTGAGCTGACCATGACGGTCCTCCAGAAAGAGGCCCTGCCCATAGTCCGGTTCCGGCTCGGGGACGTCACAGAGATGGACGAGGGGGTCTGCGCCTGCGGGAGAACCCATCCCCGGGTCATGCGGATCACGGGCCGGGTGGATGACATGCTGATTATCAGGGGCATCAACGTCTTCCCCTCCCAGATCGAGCATGCCCTCATGTCCATCCCCCAGGTGGGCAAGCACTTCATGATCGAGGTGGACCGGAAGATGGAGCTGGACACGCTCCTCGTGCGGGTCGAGGTGGCCCCGGAGGCCTTCTCGGACAAGATCACGGACCTCATGAGGCTGAAGGCGATGGTGGCAGGGAAGCTCCGCTCGGTGCTGAACGTGAACGCGGACGTGGAGCTGGCAGAACCCGGGACGCTGCCCCGGTTCGAGGGGAAGGCGAAGCGCGTGGTGGACAGGAGGACACTGTGATGGACACGGAAGAATTTGTCATCCGGCAGATCTCGGTCTTCTCCGAGAACAAGCCGGGCAGGCTTGCAGCAATGGCCAGGGCACTGCAGGAGGAGCAGGTCAACATCCTGGCCTTCTCCATCGCCGAGGCCGGGGAGTTCGGCGTGGTGCGGGCGCTCGTGGACCAGCCGGACAAGGCCTATAAAAAACTGAGTGGCATGGGGTTTGTGGTCTCCTTCACCGAGGTCATCGGCGTGAAGATGCGGGACGAGCCCGGCGGCCTCTACGAGGTGGCAAGGATTCTCGGTGAAGCGAAGATCAACATCGAGTACTCCTATGCCTACTCGGGAAAGGAGATGGCGGTACTGATCCTCCGGGTGGACAACACGCGGGAGGCGATCAAGCAGATCCGGGCGCACGGCGGCGAGATGGCCCGGATCCCTTCCGGCCCATCCCCGGTAAAAGGTCGGTGAGGGATCCCCTCACCGCTTCCAACGGAAGGGCGCTGTGAGGGATCCCCTCACCGCTTCTCCCACTTCTCCAGTTCGGTGATGCGGGAGAGGGTTCCACCCCTCTGAATCTCCTCCCGCATCCTCTCTTCCTGTTTCTGGACCTCGCGGGCGCGTCTTGCCACCTCGTAGGCCCGTTCCCTCGGGATCACAACAGCACCATTCTCGTCCCCCACGATCCAGTCGCCAGGCCGCACCGCCTGGCCGCAGCAGGTTATCTCGGCATTGATCTCGCCGTACCCCTTCGGTTCACCTGCGTTCGGAACCATTGCCCTGGCAAAGACCGGAAAACCGGTCTTCCGGATTTCATCCACGTCGCGCACAGCACCGTCGATGATAACCCCGGAGATCCCCTTCTGGATGCAGGAGATGGTGGCGAGCTCCCCCCAGGGAGCCACGTGGGTCGCCCGGTCGTTGTTGATCACGATCACGTCGCCGGGCGAGGCACGGTCGATTGCCTCCACCGGTTTCGCCCAGTCCCCGGCAAGGGTCTGGACGGTGACAGCCCTCCCTGCCATCTTCACATCCCCGCAGAGGGAGAAAAGCCCCTCCATGGCCCCCTTCCGGTGCATGGCGTCCGAGAGGTTGGGGGTGGAAACCTGGAGGAGCAGGGCACGGATCTTCTCGTCCGGGCTTTTTTCTGACTTCCGCCGGATCTTCGGCCGGTCGATGGCCGCCCGGATCTTCCGGGCCGAGGCTGCCACGTCCCCGGACCGCACGATGGATCCGCCGACAATGATGATCCCTGCCCCCGCCGCCACCGCTTCTGCCGCGGTCCCGGCATCCAGCCCGCCGGCCACGGCCACGGGGACCGATACCTTCCCGCAGAGCTCCCGTACCAGGTCCACGGAGGTCCGGCCCACCATCTGCTGGTCGATCCCCGCATGGGCACAGATGATATCCACCCCCATGTCTTCCAGCTCCCGTGCCCGGGCAACGGGGTCCCGGGCATTGATCAGGTCTGCCATCAGCCGGACGCCGTACAGGTCCCTGGCACGGACCGCTTCCTGCACCCCCGCGTCATCCGCGTCGGCAAGGATGCAGACGATGGTAGCCCCGGCCTTCGCTGCCATCTCCACCTCCAGGGTCCCGGTATCGGCCACCTTCATATCGGCCACGATCTCCCGGCCGGGGAACCGCTCCCGGAGCCGGCGCACCGCGTCCATCCCTGCACTCTTGATCAGGGGAGTCCCTGCCTCGACCCAGTCGGCTCCTCCCTCTAGGGCCTCCTCCGCGATGACAAGGGCGCGGTCCAGTTCCAGGAGATCCAGAGCCACCTGCAGCACCGGGGCGGTCATGTACCAAGGGGATTGGGGCACGGAGGGATAAGGGTTGCTGGCCACCGCGCCGAGGCGGCATCAAAGGTTTTCGTCAATCATGACGTGCCGGTGCCTTACTTTTACGTACTGGTGGTACGCTCTTGGGGGCTCCGCCCCCGCCACGCCCCCTCGGCTGGATCCGATGAATTTTCCATACGGTGGTCTGCGATACGATGCATACTGGTGAAACGCTCGTGGGGGCTCCGCGCCCGCCGCGTGGGCATCCCCCGGGTGGATGGGATGATGCATCGGTGTAAACCAACGTGGAGAGATATCCTCCTGGGGGTGGGGCCGGGAGGGGGTAAAGCTCCCTCCCGCACCGGTCATAGATCCCCCAAGTAGTGCTTGTCGGGAAGTAACCAACGTGCCGAACCATCCTCCGGGAGGGGGCGCCCACGCGGCGGGGGGCGAAAGCCACCCCTGGAGGGTCCCGGCAATCGTCATGCGGATGTGGTATCCGTCATGGGTCACGCCACACCGGTCCACACCGTATGCCGATGACTGGTGTCGCCCCGGGTCCCTCAGCAACCTTCAACCCACCGCACCGCCCAACCGGAATGTGATCATGCGTCTGCGGGAGAGAGGCTATCGGGTATGAGGCATGAGGTCGCCCCTGAGGAGATCGCAGCCCTCGTCGCTGCTCTTGGAACTGCGCGGGACAGGAGGCACCTGGCAGAGATCCTGGGCGAGGCCCTGTCCACGTACACGCTCCAGGACCTGCAGCATCTCCGTGGCATCATCGAGCACGAGTTCCGCGACCTCCCGGCGCCCTACCGGAGGAAGCTGTATCCCCACGCGATCGAGCAGGTCTTCGGGGCCTACCACGACCTGATGCTCCACCATCGGCGGAGCCGGCACGAGCGGTGGGAAGGCCCACTCGCCCCGCTGTATGCGGACTTCTGCCGCATGCTCCAGGACCTGACCCTCTCCGACGCCGGGAACCGTCTGCGCAGGTACGATCTCCTCTACTACCTCCTGGCCGCCTTCACCATGTTTGTCCGGGAGCTCCCCGGCCATCCCGTGGGTACCCCGTTTCCAGGGGGGTTCCGGGTGGAGGCGCGCAACGGGGAGTACTACTGCCCGGTGCGGGAGAAGGAGGACGACGTGGAGACCTCCATCTGCCCCTTCTGCCCGGCAAAGCAGGCGGAGATTCCGAAGGGATGACCCCGCCGTGAGACCTGACCGGTTCACCAGACGGGGTTTTCACCTGGCTCCCTTGTCGCAGCGAATAACAGCTATTCCGGGGCGTACCGGTTCGTGAACGTGAACCTGGCCAGCTCCTTCTTGAGCGGAGCAGCCATCTCTGCCGGATACCCGGCCGGGAGGAGTGAGACCAGCGTGTGGGTTGCGGGCACCTGCAGGAGGTTACGGACCGCATCGCAGTAGGGCTTCTTTTCCCCCGCCACCCAGCAGGAGCCCACGCCATAAGACCACAATCCCAGTACGAGCTGCATCGTGAAGGCCGAACAGTCCTCCAGGTAGTATTTCTGGCCACGTTCGCCGAAGATGGCGAAGAGAATCGGTGCCTTCGCGATGAATTTCCCCTGGTCGGTGAGGTCCGCTATCTTCTGCAGGGTGTCCCGTTCCGTGATGATCCCGACGAGCCATGGCTGCAGGTTCATGGCAGTGGGTGCCTGCCGGGCGCACTCCAGGGCATCCCGGACCACATCGTCAGGCACCCGGGTCTCCTTGAAGTTCCGGACCGACCGCCGGCTCTTGATGATGGTGGTTCCCACGTTCATACACGACGTTAGGAGCCCTGGAGGTAAATGTATTGTGCCGGGGAGAGGAAGCGAATCGGACCGGAACCTGGCAGTATGCCGGAATCTGTGTTCTCGCAGCCCATGGTTACCGGGTGAAAATGCTGTACGGTATCCTCTGCCCAGGAAATGACGTTCTTCCCTACGAGAAGAGCAGTTGCAGGTACTCCCACGCGTTCCCGAGACCGGTGGAGAGGAGAACGCCGGGATCGATCCCAAGGGCAGGGAAGATGAAGATGAAGTACAGGAACGTACCGAGCATGGACCCCACGTTGGTGAGGGCAGCGACGAGAATCACCCGGAAGAGGGGCACCTCCCGCATCTCGGCGAAGGTTTCGGACTCCATGATCCTGCGGAAATCTGCGGTGGTAGGTTTCCTGATCTTTGCCTCGACAGGGACGGTGAACCAGCCAGCCGCAATCAGGGGGTGGAGAGCGGTCATCCAGGAGACGGCAAAGGCCGTCAGGGCCGAAAGGGGATGGCCTCCGGCAAGGAGGGCAAAGCCCGCAGCCAGGACCCCGTGGATCACCACCCAGTACAGGAACGCACGGACCAGGAGGTCGAACCCTACCCCCGAAAACGCGATGGCAGTCACCAGCAGTACAAAGAGCCCTAGTACCAGAACGCCGGTGATCATCCCCCAGGGAAGGCCTTTTTTTGTCCCGGTCAGGGATTCCAGGGGAGGAATGGTCCCGGGAACAGACAGGAGTTTCCGGATCCCCTCCACGTGGCCGGCCCCGACAATGGCCAGGACCCGCTCATGCCGGCTCGTGAGGGCCAGAAGCTGACGGGCCAGGTAAGCGTCGCGCTCATCGATCAGCGCCTGCGCTCCGTGGGGAGCGAATTTCCTGAACTCCTGGAGTGCCAGAGAGATTACGTCCTCCCGCGTCAGCTCCTCCACATCGATCTCCTGGGTTTCGGTGGAGACCAGAGAGACTGCGAGGGCATAGCCCATCTTGAGCTTTTCGAGGAGGGTGAGGGAGTGCCAGAACCGGTTCAGCGTGATCCGGATGTCCCGATCCACGAGAGCGAGGGGCAGGTGTCGGGCCTCGGCCTCCTGGATCGCTGCCTTCATCTCCGCCCCCGGCTCCACCCCCACCTCTATTCCTATCCGGCGCTGCAGGTGGGCGAGCGTCCACTGGACCAGGAGCTCCGTGAACTGGTGGCTCTTCAGGACATCCGCAATGGCCGGCGGCTCCTCCTGCTGTTTCAGGACGGCAAAGCGGGCCGGGTCCAGCTCCACGGCCACGACGTCTGGGCGGAACTCCTCCATGGCCGCCCGGACTGCCTCCACGCTTTTCTGGGAGACATGCGCGGTCCCCACGATGCGCAGTTCACCCATCCAGCACCCGGACTCCGTCGGTATCCACCACGCACCGGTGGCCGGCAGGCATCCCGCACATCGAGAGAACGCGGGCCACCTGCTCCTCCTCCGCCTCTTCCGCGAGAGCCCGTTCCCTCAACGCGGAGGCCAGTGCCTGCGCCTCCTCCATGGTCATCAGAGCACCGAGGCCGGGACAGGGCGAAACCTCAAGCCGGTTATCCACGAGCATGAAGGGATACGTCCGGCAGATCCGCGGCCGGGACCCATGGACCGTGCAGATATCCCCGGAGAGGTAACGGCATGCTCCCGAATTCCGCCTGATGCACCACCCCAGGGTATACCGTGTGCCGTTCCCGCCCTCCAGGAACTCCGGGTAGGGCTCCACCGCTTCCTGCCAGGTGCCCCCGGCACGGGCCAGGAGATCCCGCACTTCCTCCGGCATGACGAGCACCAGGTGGTCCTCACCTCTGCAACAGGTGCCGCATTGCCGGCACCGGAACCCGATGCTCAGGATCTCACGGGCAAGGGCATCCGGTTCGCCTTCCCCTGCGCTCCTGCGGGAAGAGATCATCTCTCTCCCCCCTCCTGGCAGAGGCGGTCAAAGTTCTGGAAGACCAGCCGCCCGTTGACCGTGTGCGAGACCTCCGGGTGCCACTGGACCCCGTAGATCTTCTCCTCTTCCGAGGCGATGGCCTCCACGCGTGCGATCCGGGACCTGGCCAGTACCGAATAACCGGGAGGTACCTCCCTCACCTCGTCCATGTGGGAGGCCCATACCTGAATCCGGTCCGGGTATCCGGCCAGGATCCCGTTTTCGGAGAGCACCTCCACCTCCACCATCCCGTAGCCCCCCATGGAGCCCGGCTCCACGGACCCGCCCCGGGCCAGGGCAATCACCTGGAGCCCCAGGCAGATCCCGAGGACCGGGATCCCCAGGTCCACATACTCGCGGCACCGCCCCGCCCTATCCATCGCCGGCCCGCCCCCCAGAATGATCCCCCGGTACCGGCAGAGGTCCGCCGGTGCGGTGGTATTGGACACCATCTCCACAGAGAGTCCCATGTCCCGCAGGCTGCGGAGGATCAGGTGGTTGAACTGCCCGTGGTTGTTCACCACCGCAAGGGGTTGCATGCCGGTAGCTTTCTGTGCGGGAGCGTATTAGTGCTTTCTCGGCCGGCGCCCGCCAAGGCCGATGAAGAGTTTTTTTCCGTATCCCGAATCGCATTCACAGGAGGGTTCAGGGACATGGTGCGGGAGGGGGCTGGCCCCCTCCCGGCCACTCCCCCGTGAGGATAGTCCGACCTTCGGTTGACACAAGGAGTGGTCTTCCGGTCCCGGATAACCGGCCGGGGGTGCCCACGCGGCGGGGGCGGTGAGCCCCCGAGAGCGTCTCACCGGTAATCGGCAATGAGTTCTTCCCGCCACGACATGGGTGAGGGATACCTCACACGTCGCGGCGTGGATAGCAGCTCCGGAAGAGCGTCCCCAGAGCACGCGTCATATCACAGAGTGCGTCATGAAACGAATACCATCATCCAGGGGGGGGGTCAGGTGAACCCGGTGACGGTGGAGAGGATCCGGGCCCGGATCTCCTCCGGGCTCTTCCCAAGGAGTGCGGCGAGGAGCATCGCGCCACCGGCACCGATCCCCTCCTTCACTTCCCCCTCGCAGTAGCGGGCAAGGCCATGGTGCCCGATGGCGCCGAAGTCCGGGTCCACGTAGGTGACCTGCACCCCGAGGCGGGCGGCCGTCTCGGGAAATCCTGCGCTGGGATCGTCCCGCACGTAGACGGTGGTGGCCAGCGGTGGTACCTTCCCCCCCATCCTCCCGATCACCGCGGCCACGGCCAGCATCTGTGTCCCGCCGGCAAGGATCACCGGTGACCGGTAGGTGCTCGCGATCCCGGCCGCGGCGGCCATCATCGGGTCCCCGCCCACCTGCACCACCTGAAGGGGATCGGTGATGCGGCGGGAACGGACCGTCTCCTGCACCTGCCGGCAGATCTCCTCTTTCTGGGCCACCGGGTTCCGTACAAAGCTGCTGGAGACCTTCGCCGGGTAGCCGAGGCCCCGGAGCACGCAGAGTGCCGTCGTTGTCCCTCCGGGCACGCACTCCCCCAGTACCAGGAGGTCCGAGAGGCCGGAGAGGAGCTGCCCGGCCCGCTGCCCCTGGATGAAGATCTCCCGCGCACGGGGTACTGCGTCTCCCACACGGGGATCTCCGCCCGGCTCCCCGTACAGGTCCAGGCAGGGCACCACGGGAGGGTGCGCGAGACCGGCGTTCACGAAGAGGGCCTCCATCCCCAGCAGATCCATCATGGCCCGGGTGATCACCGCCGGGGTGGGGCAGCCGGTGGGCGTGTTGGGCTTCATGGGCCGGCTCCGGATGGCACCGGTGGCGATCAGCTCGGAGTCAAGGACCGGCGTAAGGAGCGTCTTCTCCGGGGTGGGCCCGGCACCGGAAATCCCCGGGACTGTCGAGAGCATGGTGTTGCCCAGGATGAGGGAGAAAAGGGGCCGTTCGAACCGGATCTCCGGCACCTCCGAGAGGAAGGGCATACCGATCTCTCTATGTAGGTGCACCGAGAAAAACCAGATCATCATGTTTGGGGTGGAGGAACGGCTGAAAGGGCACGGGGCCGGGATCCCGGAGATCGTGGCTGCCGGCATGCTCCTCTATGTACCTCATGGGATCCCGCCACCGGAGGCGGAGGGGATCCTTGCCCGGAAGATCACCCTGGCCTTTGACGATCCCAACGTCTCGTCGCTCCTCCTGGGGGCGATCCTCCTGGAGGAGGCTATCACCGGGCGGAGGGACGGCCAGGGTATCGACGGGGACCCGGTCTATCTCCTCTCGGACGAGATCCTGGGCCTCGCCATCGCCGAGTACCTGGGTGGCACCCGTGCCCGGTTCGAGTTCACGCGCTATGACCAGAAGAAGCCCGGGATCCTCTCCCGCCTCGGCCCGTTCATCGATGATGCCGTGGCCGGGCTGATCGCCGGCTGCACGTCGAGGCTGTACAGCGAATGTACCGGGAGTCCCTGAGGGCCCTCCTCAAGTTCACCACCCGGATCCCGGTGGGTGGTCCGGCTGACTTTGATGCCTTTGCCAGGCATTCCTATCTCTACCCCGTGGCGGGCTGGGTTATTGGGGGCATCGCCGCCCTTCTCGTGCTTCCCCTCCGGCCCGGCCCCCTTGCTGCCGCCATCGCGCTTACCGCGGCGATCTTCATCTCGGGATTCCACCACCTGGACGGCCTCCTGGACTTCGGCGATGCAGCCATGGTCCAGGGGGATCGGGAACGGAGAATCGCGGTCCTCTCGGACCATGCGGTGGGTGCGGGAGGGTTCGGCCTGGGAATGGTGGTGACACTTCTTTCGTTCGCAGCTCTCTCAGAAGCCCCTTCGGTGGCCGCGGTCATCCTGGCGGGGGAGGTCTCGGCCAAGCTGGCCCTCTCCTGGATAACCGTCATGGGAAAACCGTTCCGGGAGGGAATCCACAGCCAGCTTTACGCGAAGGCAAAACCCTGGTTCCCGGCAGCGTCCCTTTTTCTGTTCCTGCCGATCATTTTTCTTATTGGCGGGGGGGCGGTGGTGGCGCCCTTTGCCATGCTGATCACCCGGTTTCTCTTCCTCCAGGCCTCCCACCGCCTCTTCGGAGGCGTGAATGGTGATGTGGCAGGGGCCACCCATGAGGTTACCCGGGCTCTCGTGATGGCTGCTCTCATGCTGCTGTGATCTTCCCCTGTGCTCATGGGTTTCAGGCAACAGGACGATGGCCTGTACCCACATCATCTGGAAGGAAAACGCCGGCAGAGGTGGGGAGGGCCACCTCATGGAACGCTCATCCTCA
>JAJRDA010000031.1 GCA_028678665.1 Methanomicrobiales archaeon
GGCGGCCGTCCCTCCCTTCGCGATGGGGAAGAGCCCGTCCAGGATCCGCTGCCCGGTGAGGAGCGGGATGTCGGGGTTCATCTTCTCGGTGACGGGACGGGGCACCCGGACCGGCCACCGCTGCATCATCGTGAGCTTCGTGCCGTCGTCCAGCGTCGCGACCACCTCTTCGACGGTGAAGGATCCCGGCCGGATCTCCTTCACGGTTCCGCCCTTCACGTTGGGGGGCACCATGACCCGGTGCACGATGTTGGTCTCCTGCACCTCGCCGATGATGGTCCCCGGGCCCACGCGGTCGCCGGCCTTCACCACGGGCTTGAACTCCCACTTCTTGCCCCTGTCCAGGCCGGGCGCCGAGACCCCCCGCTGGATGAAGTTCCCCATCTTGTCCACGAGCACCACGAGGGGCCGCTGGATCCCGTCATAGATGCTCGAGAGGAGGCCAGGCCCCAGCTCCACGGCCAGGGAAAGCCCGGTGTTCTCCACAGGCTCCCCCGGCCGGATACCCGAGGTATCCTCGTACACCTGGATGATGACCTGGTCCCCCTTGATCTTGATGACCTCTCCCATCAGCGCTTCTTTGCCCACCTTCACCACGTCGTACATGTGGGCATCCAGGCCGACGGCGGTCACCACAGGCCCTGAAATCCGCTTCAGCACCCCTGTGCCGGAACGTTGTGTCATGCTGTCTTTCACTTCCACAGATCCACCCCCACCGATCGCTTGATGCGATCCCTCATGGACAGGCCCCCCTCCTCGGCTCCGATGGTGATCACCGTCGGCCGGATGGAGTTCTCCAGGGTGCTCCGGAGGCGTGCCGGGAGGCGTTCCATGTCTTTCGCATATATGACGAGGATACCCACGTCCGGATCCTCCATCACGGTACTCACGGACCGTTTCAGTTTCTCTTCATCCTCTGCATCGTAGATCTTCCGGATGCCGGCGAGCCGGAAGCCCACCACGAACTCGCTCCCGCCGATGACTGCAATCTCCATTCACATCACCAGGTAGTTCCGGATTTGCTCCATGGGCAGGCCCGCCTGCTTGCCCCTCGTGATCGCACGGAGGTTCGTGATCTCCTGCTTTTTCCGCTCGATGTAGGCAAGGATCGGCCAGATGGAGAACGGATGGAACCTCGCCATCATCTCGAGCCGGGAGTACTGCATGAGGGTCAGCGCACTCTCGATCTCATGCAGCGTCCCGGGTGCGAGACCGTTCTTCTGCCGGAACCTGCCGAGAAGGGAAACCAGCTCCCGGCTCTTGAGCTGCGCCGTGAGCGAGTCGAAGAACGCATCCGGAGAGGAGACCTCATGGAGGCGCACCAGCTCTTCCACCGTGAAGGTTCCCCCGGGGATAAAGAACGTCACCACCTCGCCCTTCGCACCGTTGACACGGAGCCGGAAGAGGGTCTGGAGGTTGCGGATGTCAATCTCGAGCCGCAGGAACTCCAGGAACTCTTTCCCCCCCTTGATCCCTGCACCAGTCTCTTCCAGGATATCGTGGTAGAACTGCTTGTACAGCTCGTTCTCCAGCGAGGAGAACGAGCCGCTCTCTGCGGCCCTCGGGAGTTCTCTCGCCAGCACCGGGAAGAGGCGCCAGCGCTTCAGGCTCTCCAGGACCTTCTCGGGTTCGGCACAGGTGATGATCTTGTCCAGGTAATCGCGGTTGAGCTCCCCTGCAGGGATGAGCACTTCCTTGATCTTTCCGGGCGGCAGGCCCTGTGCCTTCCCCCGCAGGATGGAGAGGACGTTCTGGATATCCCAGCGCCTCAGGTAGCTCTCCGTCATCTCCCTGAGACCCTCGGGCATGATCGCGAGAACCTTCTGGTAGGTCTTGGCCAGGTTCCAGGAGAGGGCGACCTCGATCAGGTCTATCCCATGGAAGGAGTGGGAGAGCTCATCGATCTCCCGCTTGTACTCGGTCTCCTGGATCAGCCGGATGATCTCGGGGAGGGACATCTGGAGCATCCGCAGGTACTCTTCCTGCGGGATCAGCTTCATCCGCCGGACCCGGAACCGTGTACAGACGTAGATGTACGGGGCCGACCCGACTATTGCGGACATGCACACCCCTTCATGTGAACAGGAGGTCCGAGGCCGCCTTCAGTTCCTTCTCCCAGATACCGTCCAGGAAGGTGCGGTAGGTGAGATCGATCTTCACGTTCCCGTCGGCGCTGTCCACCACCACACCCCCGTCGATCTCGACCGGCGGCCCGATGCGGTAGCCGGAGAGCGCAGGGTTCGCTGCGATCAGGTCCTTCACCACCCGGGCATCCTGGGCACGGCAGGTTACCACACCCGTCCGGATCTCCTGTGCCGCCTGCTGCAGCAGCTTCTCCAGGATCTGCCGGTGGACCGGCTCCGGGAGCCCGAGGATGGCACGGAGGGCTGCGGCATGGACCTGGTCCAGCACCTCCTTCTGGGCGGTTAAGAGCGCCCGCTTCCCCGCAAGGTTCGCGGACGCCAGCTCCAGGTCTTCCATCCTCTGGATCACCCGGGAGATCTCCCCGTCTGCCTCCTTTCTCCTCGCCTCGACACGCTTCTGTGCCTCATCCAGGATCTGCCGCTCCTCGAGGGCAGAGGCGGCGCTGATGGCCTCCCTCTCCCTCTCACCCTTCCGCTGGATATCCTCGATGACACTTTCCAGTCCCATCGCAGGCTCCTCTCAGAGGATGAGCAGCAGACCGACGACGAGACCGAAGATGACGATCGTCTCGGGGATGATGGTGAGCACCAGCACCGAGCCGAAGAGATCCTTGTTCTCTGCGACGGCACCCACCGCGGCCGAACCGATGGAGAGCTCAGCCCACGCGGATGCGAAGCCTGTACCCGCGATGGCAATGGCCGCCGCGAGAGCCTTCATGCCGATCTGCGATGCCTGGACTGCCTCAACGGACATTTCAATTGCTGCCTGTGTTACAACTGCATCAACCATGGTTTAATCCTCCGTGAATTTCCGAATCATACCGAATGGATTGAATTTTTCGCCTCCACCCTTGTAGAACTTGGTGAAGAATTCGACATACTGAAGACGGAGGGACTGGAGAGCCCCCCCGACAAGGCCGAGCGCCGTGTTCAGCAGGTGCCCGGCAATGAACACCACGATACCCATCAGGATGAAGAGGATGCCCACCAGCGAGAAATCCTCGATGTTGGGTTTGATCAGCATGCCGATGGAGACAAAGTTGACCACCACCGCGATGGCCACTGACGAGAGCCCGATGGCCACGAGACGGGCATAGGACATCGTGTGGCTGATGATGGTGGGGAATTCGGTCAGCTCCAGCGCAGATTCCGACGCAATGGCCAATATCCCGAGAATGAGCATGAGCCCACCCACGAGGGCCGGGAGCGAGAGCCCCGCGACGAGCGGGGGTACGCCGGTGAGGTCCGGCATCACCGGGATGGCGACTATCGACCATATCACGAGGAGCAAACCCCACATCGATGCAATCCACCCCAGCTGCGGGATCACCCCGCGGATCCCGTGGTGCCTGCCGTGGTTCACGGCGGCCAGGATCCGGCCCAGCGTGATGTGGAGAATCCCGATCCAGATGGAAAGGACCAGGAGCTCCCTGACCATGGGGCCGCCTTCCGCCTCATGCCCGCCCATGCTCAGGTGCCGTGCATAGAGGAGCGGTTCCCAGGGGAGCTTGAACCCGAAGAACTCCGAGAAGAGGAGCCCGAAGAAGATGCTCGCAATGGCCCCGTTCCGCATGACCTTCAGGAGCAACCGCCCATCTCCCTCGGGGAGGAACCTCCGCAAACCGAGGCTCGCGGCAAGCAGGATCAGCCCGTACCCGACGTCGCCCAGGATGATCCCGAAGAAGATCGGGAAGATGAGGGAGACGAGGATGGTGGGGTCCAGCTCGTCGTACCGGGGGCGAGCGTAGGTGTCCATCAGGAGCTGCGTCGGCCGGGCAAAGGACGGGTTGTCGTACTCGACCGGTGCCGGGACCGGGTGATGCGGGTCCCCGGGAACCTCGGTGACGAGGGCTTTTCCCTCGGTCGCCAGGGAGAGCCCGGCCTTCACCCGTTCCACCTCTCTCGTCGGCACCCAGCCCTCGACGAGGAATGCCTGGTCGGTCGTGGCGAAACGGAGCGGGGCCTCCTCCTGCTCCAGGTCGCTTTTCAGGTACTCGTCGCAGGTGGCCAAAAACTGGGCCTGCTGCTCCTTCAGCGCGGCGATCCTCTGGTCGATCCGGGCAATCTCCTCTTTCAATTCGGCGAGGCGACCCTGGTTCTCTGCCAGGAGTGCCTCCGGAAGACCGGACCCCCTGGGCACCGGGATGGGCATGAACCGCGCTTCCTGCAGGATGGCATCCACCGCTGCCTTATGCTCAACCGGCACAAAGAGCGCGATGAAGTTCCCCTGCGGGGAAGGGGTGAAGACCTTTTCGTGGGGTACCGAAATCTCCACGTCCCTGCCAATCCGCCCGGTGTAGACCGCCAGGGTTTCATAGCCCCGGTAGTGGCCGAATTCGATGGGGGCGCCGGCAAAGGGTGCCAGTTCACGCACCTGCTGCTCCAGATCCCGGATGGTTCCTTCGAGTTCTGCCCTGCGCGACAGCAGCGTATCGGTTTCGTTGCCGACCGCCGCGAGGTCACGGTCGATGGTGTCCCGGAGGTCCAGCACCCGCTGCCTGGTCGCCGGCGTCATCTCGTCAGGATGGATCCCGAAGGTGGTCTCCATCGACCGGACCCTGGTGAGCTTCGATGAGACCTCGCTCGCGGATCCCAGCGGCGGTCCGATGGTGACCCCCTCCACCTTCTCGCCCTCCTTCTCCACGTAGTCCCTGATATGGAAGACGCGGTGGGAATAGAGTTCCCGGATCACGGTCTCCATCCGCTCCTTGGAGGCCACGACCAGGAGGTGGGTCATCGGCTCAGGCCGGAACATGGAGCTGCTCCCTGAACCGTTTCACGAGAAAGGCCACGGAACGTTCCAGATTGGATCTGCCGCGGTTCTTGAGAGCGGTGGCGTGCTCCTCGCCCTTCCGCTGGATCGCTCCACGCTTCCGGCTGATCTCATCCCGCGCCTCTGCAAGGCGCTTCCTCTTGTACTCCTCAATCTCAGCTTCTGCCCTGATGACCAGGTTGTCGGCTTCCAGTCGTGCAGACGCAATCCGCTTCTCCCTCGCGGCCTTCGCCTCGCTGATCATCGCGGTATACCCTTTTTCGGTGTCCTTGATGCGTTTCAGAACTTCAACCTTCATTCAACCCTCCCTCAACTCATCAAACATAGATCATTGGAGAAAGTACCCTTATATTTATTGTGAAACGTGACCCGTCCCGCCCTGTTCCCCCAGGATCTCCACCCGGACACCCGGCGGGACGTGCTCCAGTTCCACGGCACCGTCCGTGCCGCGGAGGGTGATCCCGGCCAGCTCTTCCGATGAGCAGATCAGGTGCTGTTCCGGGTGGGTCCCCCGCTGGATCCCGCAGGAAAAAAGCACTTGGGGGGCAACGCTGACCACGTGGCGCAGGCGCCGGGACCCGGGGTGGCCCCGGGGCAGCACCACCAGCGGGGCATGGTGGTCCCTCACCAGCCGGAAGAGGAGGAAGGCAGGCTCCAGCGGGCCGCCCTCGGGAGCGGAGACCACCACCAGGTCATCCGGTTCCACGGACTGGACGATTTCACCGTCACAGTCCTCGAGAAAAAGAGTGAACGCTTCCTGTGCGGGGGCTGCCAGGATAAATGAGGAGAGTCCCCGGATCAGGAGCACCCCGTCGCCGGGGGAGTACTTCATCCTTCGGCCACGTTATCAGACTGGCAGCTGGGGCAGACAGGCTTCCGGCCCACGCCCTTGAACTTCTCCCCGCAGTCCTTGCACTTGTAATCCTTGCCCTTCACCCGCTCCTTGTATTCCACGTCCATCGGACCGCCGACAGAGCACATCTCTCGCACCTCAGGGAGACATACGCGCCCGGTGTCTTAACGGTATCGCGGGATCCCGCCACACCACTGGCGAAAAGGGGATCCCTGCAGGGTCACACCCGTTATATCGTGATGCCTGCGAGAGCCAGAAGGACGAGAATGATGGCCCCGGGGAGGCCGCCAAAGGCGCAGATGATCACCGTGGCAGGCGTGATGGCGATGTCGGGGGCCCCGAACCAGGACATCACATGGAACTGGTTCAGGAGAAAGAGCGTGATGAGACCCACGATAGCGTTGATCAGGAGGACGACCGCCTTCTTCAGCAGGAAATAGATCACCGCGGCCACCACGACAGCAAGCAGGATGGCCAGGATCAGCTCGAGCATGATCAGGAGGTGCGCTGGCAGGATATATTGGCATTCCGTTGGGAGCGGACACCTGGCGGCTTGATAGCAGTGAACTGTGCTGAGATCATCAATCCCACGGTATTTCTGGAATGATTGGTCCTGGTGAGACGCTCTTGGGGGCTCCACCCCCGCCGCGTGGGCATCCCCCGGGGAAGATGGGGTGATCTTTCAGTTTCACACCGACAGAGAGGTCTATCCTCATCGGGGGGAGGCGCCCACGCGGCCGGGAGGTGACGAAGGTCCCCCCCTGGAGCGTCTCACCTGACGTAATGAATTGAGAGAAAAGGAGCTGAGATGATGAAAACAGGAATAATCGGATTCGACGGGAGCTACGCCCCGATCACCTGCAGGTTCTTCAGCCGGAGGGAGGGGAGGATTGCGTTCCCGACCATGCGGCTGTCGGGGCCGATGCCCCCCAGGTCAGCGAGGGCATCGAAGAAGTTACCGGCGATCATCGCCTTCCGGACCGGTTCCCGGAGGATACCGTCCTCCATCCATGCCGGGTTCTGGCACTCGACAGAGAAGTCCCCGCTCATGGGATTCGCCGTATGCGCCCCCACCACGTCGTGGACATAGAGCGCACGGTCACGGGTGATATCGGACCGTTTCCCGTCCAGCACCAGGGTGTGGACGCCGATGGAGGGGGAACCGCCGAACCCGCCCCGGACCGCGCTCGCCGTCGTCTCCTTCCCGTACCGGTACGCGGTCTTCAGATCGTAGGCGAAGGCAAGGAGCATCCCCTCCCGGACAAAATCGATGCGCCGGGACGGGACACCCTCCGCGTCCCACGCGGTGGCACCAAGCCCCCTGGCAAAGGGGTCGTCCCGGAGATCCAGCGCCGGGTCCATGCACCGGGTGGAGAGGAGGGGGGCGAGCCGGGACCTGCCGGCATGCACGTTGCGACCCGAAAGCGCCGGGACCACGATGTACCCCAGGAGCTGGGCGACGGCAACCGGGGAGAGGATCACGGGGTACCGCCCGTCCGCCACCGCTTCGCCCCCTGCCGAATGCACGGCCAGGAACCCGGCCTGCTCCCCCACCTTCACGGGATCGATGTCCCGGAACGGAGACTGGTCAAACTCCGAGCCGGTGGACTGGCCGCAGATCGTCTCCAGCGAGCACCCGCACTCCGTCCGTTCCATGGTCCGTTCCAGGCCATGGCTGTTGGAGAGCGTGAGGGTGGCGCGGGAGAGGGTCGCAGACCCGGAGGTGACCCGGGCATCGGGATGCGCTGCCACCCCTTCCAGCATCCTCCCGAGGATACCCCCGGCCGCCTCTGGCGAAGGAACGACAGCAGGGTCGAAGCAGGGGGCTTCCCCTGCCACCGGTCCGGGCCCGGGGAGCCCCTTCCACTCCTGGGGGGTGGCCAGGCGTGCCGAATCCACGGCGGCCTGGAGACAGCGTTCCCACGCCCCGGGGTCGCTGGTCGAAGAGGCTCCGATGCACCCCCCTCTGATGACACGGATCCCCATGCCCCAGGACCGGGACTCCTCTGCCCGGTCCACCCGGTCCCGCTGGAGCTCGGCAGAGACGCTCCGCGCCTCCACCAGGAACACCTCCACCTCGTCGGCCAGCCGTTCCCCGGCCCGGATCACCCGGTCAGGTTCCCCTGCCCGGATCGCCCGGTCATGTTTCCCTGCCCGGATCGCCCGGTCACTCACTGCCGGCACCCCCCACCACGGCCCGGTCCAGGAGCACATGCGGTGAACCGTCGCTCACCGGCACGGTCTGCCCGCCCTTGCCGCAGTAGCCCTGGTGCATGGCCCGGTCCTTTGCGAGCAGGATGATGTCGTGAAGGGTGGCGAGAATCTCGCCGGAGAGGGAGACGTCCCGGACAAGAGTGGTGGCGCTGCCCTTCTCCACACGGTAGCCGTACTCGGCATTGAACTGGAAGACGCCCCGGCCGGGGTCCACCTGCCCGCCCCGGGACCCGATGAGGAGGATGCCCTCCCCGCACTCCTCCAGGATCTCGTCGCGGGACGCGTCGCCGTTCTCGATGAAGGTGTTGGACATCCGGACGATGGGGGCGTCCCCCTCCATGGCCCGGGCATGGCCCGGGACGCCGTTCCCCAGCGCCGCCATCGTCTCCCGGTTGTGCAGGTACGCCGCCACCCTGCCGCGGGAGATGATCTCGGTCCGGGACGGGAGCACCCCCTCTGCGTCCACGGGCTCGAACCCGAACTCGGGGAGCGTGGGGTCGTCCACGATGGTCAGGGTTTCCGCCCCGATCTGCTCCCCCACCTTCCCCTGGAGGACGGAGGAGCCCTCCAGCACCAGGTCCCCTTCCGAGGCGTGCCCGACAGCCTCGTGGGCAAAGACCCCGGCCAGCTCCGGGTCCAGCACCGCCCGCATCCTGCCCCCCTTCGGGACCGGCGCTGCGAGGAGGGCCACCGCCCGTTCACCGGCCTCTCTCCCCAGTGCCTCCTGGTGCCGGAGGTTCAGGCCGGTGAGGGAATGCCGGGACTCCCGCGCCATCTGCACGACCCCGTTCCGGGACGCGACAGCCAGCACCGAGAACCCGGACCTGACCACCTCGTACGTGGCTTCATGGCCGGAGGAGTCCAGGAAACTGACCAGTTCCGCCCGTTCGGTGTACTGGGCGCGGGTGCTGGCCACACCCTCCACCCGGGCAGCCGCGGCGATGGCCGAAAGAAGGACGGTCTTCTCCTCCAGTGGCACCGTACGGGGATCCTCCGAGAGCGGCGGTACCGGGAGGAGACCGGAGGGTGCAGGGGCAAGGTTCACCTCCCGTTCCGTGATCCGTGCGAGAGCGAGGCCGCGTTTCAGCACAGCATCCCGATCCTTCGCGGATGCCGGATCAAAGTGGTCCAGGGATACGACCCCCCAGCCCACGGGCCCCAGCACCCGGATCACGGAAGAATCGGAGAAGGAGGTACCGGCCGATTCCACGACGCCATTGTCGATGTCAACGTGGGTGGAGGCGGCGCGGACCCTCCGGATGTCAAAGGAGCGGATGCCGGCGAGGGCCATCACACCACGGGCTTGGGTATGGCGGTGTCCAGGATTTTCGTCGAGGACCGGACGGCCAGGTTCCGGATCCGGGTCAGGAACCCTTCCCGCTGCTCGGGGATCAGGGCGTAGGTCAGGACCTCCTCGATGTTCTCCACCGGGATGATTTCCACCAGGGGCCGGTACCGCTCCTCGATCAGCACGTCGCCTGCATTGGCCTTCGGGATCAGCACCTTGTGGATCCCGGCCTTCGCCGCCGCCTCGATCTTGTAGGTGACCCCGCCCACCGGCAGCACGTCGCCCCGGACGGAGAGGGACCCGGTCATCCCCAGGTTCTGGTGCACCGGGATCCCCTCGATGGCGCTGATGACGGCGGTGGCCACGCTGATGGAGGCCGAGTCCCCTTCCACCCCGCCGTAGGTACCGATGAACTGGATGTGGATGTCCATGTCCTTGATGTCCTTCCCGGTGAACTTCTTGATGATCGCCGAGACGTTCTTGATGGACTCCTGGGCGATCTCTTTCAGCATCCCGGTGGCGATCACCGACCCCTGGTCCTTGTTGATGGCAGGGGTCACCTCTGCCATGATGGGGAGCACCGACCCGCTGTCGGTTCCCATCACCGCGAGGCCGTTGACCCGCCCCACCCGGGACCCTTCCACCACCGTCAGTTCGTAATCCCGGCTCCTGCGGATGTACTCGTCCGAGATCTGCTCCTCGATGGAACGGGCCGTCTCCTTGGCACGGACGACGTGGGCCGCCGTCGTCACGGCGACCCCCTCCTGCCGTGCCAGGTCCCCGGCCACCCGGATCAGCCCGCCGATGTCCCGGAGCTTCAGGGTCAGGTGCCCCTTCCGGTTGGACCGGCGCCTCCCCTCCCGGATCAGCTCGCCGATGGCCGCCCGATCGAAGTGGGGGATCTTGCCGTCCTTCTTCACCTCCTGGGCAACGAACCGGACGAACTTCCGCCGGTTTTCGGGGGTGTCCTCCATGGAGTCGCGGAAGTAGACCTCATAGCCGTACCCGCGGATCCGGGAGCGGAGCGCCGGGTTCATGTTCTGGACGGCATCCACGTTCCCGGCTGCCACCATGATGAACCTGCAGGGGACGGGCTCGGTCCTCACCATGGCCCCGCTGGACCGCTCCGACTGGCCGGTGATGGGGAACTCCCCCTCCTGCAGGGAGGTGAGGAGGCTCTGCTGCGACTGGGGTTCCAGTGAGTTGATCTCGTCGATGAAGAGCACGCCCCCGTGGGAGCGGTGGATGGCCCCTGCCTCCACCCGCTCGTGGGCCGGGGTCTCCAGGCCGCCGGACTGGAACGGGTCGTGGCGCACGTCGCCGAGAAGGGCCCCGGCATGGGAGCCGGTGGCATCGATGAAGGGGGCCGTGGCCGTGCTGTCGTTGGAGACCAGGAGCTTGGGGACCATCAGGTCTTCCCGGGGTGTCGTATACCGGAGCGCCATGAAGACGAAGGCTGCGGCGATGATCCCCATCAGCCACTGGTAGGTGATGAAGGAGTAGCCGATGATGCCAAGGAGGAGCAGCATGAGGAGGGTGTTCCGGGTCTGCATCCGCCGCTTGGCCTCGCCCTTGTGGGCAGCCACGATCTGCTTTCCCCTCCCGGCGGTGACGGTGCGGATAACAGGGTTGTTGTTGTCCTCGCTGTTGGGGTACACCAGGATATCCTGCAGCTCTTCCTTGGGCAGGAGCTCGGCCATGGCCTTCGCCAGCATCGACTTGCCGGTGCCCGGGGCGCCGATCATCATGACGTGGCGCCGCTGGATAGCCGCCTTCCGGATCACCTCCACCGCATGGTCCTGCCCGATCACCTGGTCGATGAGGCGGGGCGGCACCTCGATCTCGGATGAGGTATCCAGGTCAATGCCTCCAAAGACCTCCTCCTCGACGACAGTCTCGCCTGCTGGGGGTTCCATGGTCGATACTCCACGTTCGGGAAAATCAGTTGTGTTTTTATTATCCCTGATGGTTTAAGTACTTTCAGCTGGAGTCCGGGTGGGCAGATGAAGGTTGTGGCTACACAGCGATCGCAGCTCCTGGGATCAAGGATCGCCGGGATGCTGGGTGTCGGGATGGCAGAGGCGCGGTTCTCCCGGTTCCCCGACGGGGAACATTCCCTGCAGCGGGGGACCCTGGACGGGGAAACGGTGGTGGTGGGGTCCGTCGTGGACGCGGATTCCCTGGTCCAGCTCCTGCTCCTCCTGGACGCCTGCAGGGAATCCGACGTCAGCCTCGTGGTCCCCTACCTGGGCTATGCCCGCCAGGACCGGGCCTTCCGGGAGGGGGAACCGGTCTCGGCACGGGCCATCGCCGGTGCTCTCGGCAGGGGAGTCTCCCGGGTGGTAACGGTCCACGTCCACAAGGAGACCGTCCTCCCGCACTTCGGTGCCCCTGCCCGGAACGTTACCCTGGAAGCAGCCATCGCCGGCCACATTGAAAACCTCGGCCTCACGCGGCCGGTGATCCTTGCTCCCGACCACGGGGCGCTCACCTTTGCCCGGGCCGTGGCATCCCTGGGGGGATGGGAGGCCGAGCACCTGGAGAAGACCCGGATCTCGGGAACAGAGGTGCGGATGGAGGCGAGAAACCTGGATGCCCGCGGGAGGGACGTGGTGATGGTGGACGATATCATCTCCACGGGCGGCACCCTGGCCGCCGCGGCAGGGATGCTCCGCGCGGCGGGGGCCAGGGGGGTCCACGCCATCGGCGTCCACGGTATCTTTGTCGGCGGGGCCCTGGACCTGCTGCGGAATGCCGGGCTCCGGGAGATCGCCTGCAGCGATACCATCGAGTCCGGATCCAGCCGGTTCTCGGCCGCCGCCGCCATCGCGTCCGCCCTCTCCCGATGAAGGTCATCGACGGGTCCCGGCTGGAGGGGGGCGGCCAGCTGGTGCGGATGGCTGTCGCCCTCTCGGCCCTCACCGCTACCCCTGTGGAGATCCGCAACGTCCGGGCAGGGAGAAAGAAGCCCGGCCTTGCCGCCCAGCACATCGCTGCGGTGAAAGCCGTCGCCGGCGTCTGCAGTGCCGAGTGCACGGGGCTGGCGGTCGGGTCCCGGAAGATCACCTTTTCGCCCGGGGAACCCGCCTGCCGGGACCTGCGGGTGGACGTGGGCACCGCCGGATCCATTCCCCTCGTCCTGCAGGCGTACCTCCCGCTGGCACTCCGGTGCGGCGGATCCGTGGTGGTGACCGGGGGGACCGAGGTGGAGCACGCCCCCACCATCGACTACTTCCGGGAGGTCCATGCCGCGGTGCTGCGGAACCTGGGGGCCGACTGCACGGTGGAGATCCGGAGGCGCGGCTACTACCCGCAGGGCGGGGGTGAGGTGGCCGTGGAGGTGGCCCCGTCCCGCCTCCGGCCCCTGGATTTCCCGGCCGGGACCACCCCCGGCACCTGCGGGATCGTCTCCTGCTCCTCCGGCCTCCCCGCACACGTGGCCGAACGGCAGGCCCGGGCGGCAGAGAGGGTGATCACGCGGGAAACCGGCATCCCCTGCACGGTGCGGTGCGAGCGGCAGGACGGGCCCTCCACCGGTTCATCCTGCACTGCCTGGAGCGGTGCGCGGGGATCCTGCGCCCTGGGACGCCGGGGCCTCCCCGCCGAGAAGGTGGGGAAGGCCGCGGCCCGGGGTCTCGTAGAAACGGTCCGGAGCAGTGCACCGGTGGACCTCCACCTCGCGGACCAGCTGCTCGTGTACCTGGCGCTGGCCGGGGGATCCTTCACCGCCCCTGCCCCCACCCTCCATGCCCGGACGATGCACTGGCTCCTGGCCGAATTCGGATACGAGGTGCGGTGCAGGGAAGACGGCCTCGTGGAGTGGTCCGCATGAACCTTGTCCTGGACGCCTCGGCCTTCTTCGCGGAGGTGCCCCTCTCCGGGGTTCTCTCCACCACCCCGCGGGTGGTGGAGGAGCTCCGGGACCTCCGGGCAAAGGGGCGATTCGAAACCCTCCTTGCCGCAGGGCTCCGGGTGGAGTCGCCCGGGCGGGACTCCCTCCTCCGCGTGGAGGAGGCCGCAGGGCGCACCGGTGATGCGGGTGTCCTCTCCCCCGCGGACCGGGACCTCCTGGCCCTGGCCCTGGAGAGGGAGGGCACGGTGGTCACCGACGATTTTGCCGTGCAGAACACGGCCCGGGAGCTGGGCATCCCCATCCAGCCGATCCTCCGGCGGCGGGCACGGCGGATCCGGTGGAAGTTCCGATGCCCGGGGTGCGGGGCCACCTCTGACAAGCCCGGTTCCTGCCCGGTCTGCGGATCGATGCGGGAAAGAAGCCATTAAGTAGTTCTCCTTCCACCCTTTTCACATGTCTTCCCTCGAGGAGCTGATGCACAGGGCAAAGGCGCTCCACACCGATGGCCACGGGCCCTCCCAGATCGCGGACGAGCTGAACCTCTCCATGGAGACGGTGACCTGGCTCCTCACCCAGGAGAGGGGAAGGGACGTGCCCCGGGACGTGCTGATCGACTGGTCCGGTGTCTCCAGCCGGGCCGGCCTCCTGGAGGATCTCGCGGTTCTCATGGCCGACCGCGCCCTGGCTGACGGCGAGGAGGGGCTTGATATCAGGGTGGTGGTGGGAATCGCGCTCTCGGGTGTGCCCCTCGCCACGCTCGTGGCCCTCCAGGCCGACGCCCGGCTGGCCGTGTACCACCCGGCCCGGGCCAGCCAGGGGGAGAAGAAGGTGGGGTCTGTTTCCGGGAACTTCTCCGCGATCACGGGCGAACGCTGCCTGATCGTGGACGACGTGATCACGTCGGGGAAAACCCTGCGGGAGGTGGTGGGATACCTCCGGGCCCATGGTGCGACACCGGCCGCCATCTGGGTGATCTTTGACAAACGCGGTCTCCGTGAGGTGGAGGGGGTCCCGGTCACCTCGCTCTTCCGGGTCTCCCGCCTGGACTAGGGATTCTTTCTCTCTCCTCTCCTATTCGAACGGTTTATATAGAAGTTTAAATCCATGTGTAATGACACAGGAGGATATCTGATGCAGCTTACGGGACAACCCGTCATCATTCTGAAGGACAATGTGGAGCGGAACCGCGGTCAGGAGGCCCAGCGCTCCAACATCATGGCCGCGAAGGCGATCGCGGCCGCGGTACGGACCACGCTCGGACCCAGGGGCATGGACAAGATGCTCCTCTCATCAACGGGCGACGTGGTGATCACGAACGATGGTGCCACGATCCTCCACGAGATCTCGGTCCAGCACCCGGGCGGCAAGATGGTGGTGGAGGTGGCCGAGACCCAGGACGACGAGGTCGGGGACGGCACCACCACGGCCTGTATTCTCGTCGGGGCGCTGATGGAGGGGGCCGAGCGGATGCTGGCACAGAAGATCCACCCCACGGTGATCGCCCACGGCTACCGGCTCGGGATGCAGAAGGCACTGGAAGTGGTCGAGGGGATGTCCTTTGACGTGAAGGCCGGGGACCGCAAGATCCTTGCCCAGATCGCCGACACCGCCATGACCGGAAAGTCCATCGAGTCGGTGAAGTCCAAGCTGGACGGGATAGTGGTGGACGCGGTGAAGGCCGTGGCCCAGACCGTGAACGGGAAGATCCAGGTGGACGAGGACGACGTGATGATCAAAAAGCACGTCGGCGAGACGATGGACGACGCCGAGCTCGTCCACGGCATCGTCCTGGACAAGGCCCGGGCCTCTGAGGAGATGCCCCGGAAGGTGGAGAAGTGCCGCGTGGCCCTCATCGCGACGCCTCTCGAGATCACGAA
>JAJRDA010000032.1 GCA_028678665.1 Methanomicrobiales archaeon
GAGCGCGGTCGAGAAGGCATTTCAGGTCAAAAAATGCTTTTCGAGAGGTGAGGGGTGAACCCTCACGATCACCCCCTCCATCATGAGGCAGACCTGCTGAAAGCGGGATAGCGCACGAGTGACGTGGATATCTCTTCAATTCGAATTTCTCTCCGTGGAAATACCCTGACGGGGAGGATACTATTATGAGAGAAAAATCGTATATGATAAAGATGGGACAACATGCCTGAGAGCCTGGAAGAGAATAAACCAAACCTCGTTTTTGTGAATTTACCATCAATTCCCCTCTCGGATATCAAGGCACAGTACACGAATGAAAATAAATTATTTTCACCGTTATCAATGCCCATGGGGATATTGTATTTATCGTCATATTTGAAAAAAAATGGTGCCTGCAATTCCATATCAATTATTGATTACCCTTTCCATGTCCATGAGGTGACGCAATATCCTTCGATTGAAAAATTTATTGAGGGAATTGCAGAAAAATCCATCCGGTATCCACCGGATATTATCGCAATTTCTTTCATGTTTGCCTCATCCTACCAATTCTATGAACTCTGTGTGCAGGTATTGCGGAAAAAATACCCGGGCGTAACAATCATAGTGGGAGGCTATCAGGCAACGAATTGTACACAATATATTTTAGAAAACACGCCAATAGATTATGTTCTGCGGGGCGAAGGAGAATTTGGCTTACTTGAGTTTGTTCGCGCCATTGAAAAAACGCACCCCGTTGAAATCCGGGGAATCTATTCCCTGACAACCATAAAAGAATCCAATATTCTCGAACTCTGCGACATGTTTGACATTTCCATCCCCCTGCTTCCCGACTGGGATCTTCTCGACATGGATGCATATATCCATCATGCAGGGAGAAAGAAAGCCCTGGGGGCCGACGGAGACGACATTGCGGCGAGCATCATCACTTCGCGGGGCTGCCCCTATCATTGCACTTTTTGCTCCGGACATACCGTTCACGGGAAGAAAGTACGGCTGAGATCCAATGAGGATGTCATCCAGGAATTACTCACCCTGAATAAAAAATATCATGTGAATCTGTTCATCCCTGAAGATGATTTCTTCACGGGAAACAAACAGAGAATTCTTTCCCTTCTCAGGGAAATGAAACGGTTCATTCCCAATATCAAATTACAGTTTCCCAACGGATTGAATGTGAATTCTCTTGATAACGAACTGATTGATGCTCTCGTGGGTGCAGGGATGACCATTGCCAACCTTTCAGTGGAATCCGGATCCCCCTACGTGCTGAAAAACCTGATGAAAAAAAGTGTGGATTTGCAGCACGTGAGAGATATTGTAGCCTATTTGAGAACAAAAGCGGATGTATTTACAAGGATTTACATTATTTTCGGAATGCCACATGAAACCAGGGAACAGATGCAGGAATCTCTCGATTATGTAAAAACTCTGGGAGCAGACTGGGTAACCTTCATGATTGCGACTCCCTTACCGGGTGCAGAAATTTACCAGGAATTTGTGAAGATGAACTGCATCCCCGATGATATCAAACGCCTTGGTGAGAGCCATTTCCTTTCCCGGTTCTTTGATACCCCAGAAATTTCTGCAAGTGATTTAAATGAATTCGCGTATCGGGCAAATCTGGATGTCAATTTTATCCATAACTTCAACCTGCGATCAGGGAGATATGCGAGGGCGATTACTCAATTCAATGACATTATCCAGAATTATCCTTTCCACATCATCGCCTACGAATCTCTTCGGAGAACCTATCAGGCCATGGGGGATACGGATAACGCACAAAGGATCAAGAAAAAGATGGACAATCTTTTGAGGACTGACAAACGGGCGCGGGACATGTTGATGAAATACCAGGATTTATTGATCCCCGGCACACCATGACATCGCATCCAATCGTTGATGACTCATCATGGGATAATTTTCATAGAAATGAAAGATTTAAACCCGTGTATCCTCTTGATCATATTGTTCGCCAGATATTTTCGCATTTTCCCAGAGAGAGGAAATCCAGGGAGCATTTGAGAATCCTGGACCTGGGGTGTGGAGCCGGACGGCATGTCATTTTCCTGGCCCGCGAGGGGTTTGAAGTCTATGGTACCGACATCTCGATTGAAGCAATACATGCGGCCAGGAAATGGCTCCATGAGGAAAACCTCAAGGCTGTTTTATACCAGGCGGAAATGGCAGAACAACCATTTCCTGACAACTATTTTGATGGTATCATCTGTGCCGGGGTCCTGTACTATCATGATATCTCCGGTATCGAGAGAACGATCTCTGAAATTCATCGGATTTTGAAAAAACAGGGTAAAATGGTTCTCCTCACACGAACCACGGATGATTATCGGTATGGCAAAGGGAAGAAAATTGAGGAGAATACCTACCTACTGGACATCAATGATACCAATGAAAAGGGAATGATCATGCATTTTTTCCCTGAGGGGGAGATACGGGAATATTTCAAGAAGTTTGATATCATTACGATGGAAAAAACTGAGACCACATTCTCCCACCGGCAGAAAAAAAATTCAGACTGGATTGTGGTTGTGGAAAAAAAGGATGAGAAAAGGTCATGAGAGTCATTCGTATCGGGGAGAGAAAAATCGGCGAGGGGGAGCCTGCGTTCATTGTGGCTGAGGCGGGTTCGAATCATGATGGAAAATTGCGGCAGGCTAAAAAATTGATTGATATTGCCAGATCGGCACGTGCCGATGCAGTGAAATTCCAGTTATTTCATGCCGATTCCCTCTACCCCCAGCGTGTGGGAAAAATCCCTGTTGGCTCTGTGACAACGGATTTTTACAAACTGCTCAAAAAAAATGAAATTCCAAGGAAATGGTTGAGTGTTCTCAAAGAATATGCCGAAAAACAGGACTTACAATTTCTCTGTTCCTGCTTTGATGAAGAATCCGCAGATTTTCTCGACGATCTCGGGATTGTCGCGCATAAGATCGCTTCACCTGAATTAAACCACATTCCTCTCATCACACATGTCGCAAAAAAGGAGAAGCCCCTGATCCTCTCCACCGGTTTAAGCCTTCTCGGAGAGATCGAGGAGACACTCCTGACATACCAGAAACACACGCATCACGGCCAGGTTGTCCTGCTCCACTGCATTTCTGCCTACCCGACTCCCCTGGGTCAATGCAATCTCAATGTCATCAGGACATTAAAGTTGGTTTTTGAAACACCTGTCGGGTTTTCCGACCATACCTCTGATCCCACATCTGCACCTGTCACGGCGGTTGCTGCAGGTGCCAGCGTGATAGAAAAACATGTTACCCTCTCCAGAACCCTCCCCGGTCCCGATCATTCGTTTGCGGTGGAACCCGATGAACTCAAAAGAATGGTCGATCTCGTGAGAACCTGTGAGAGATCCCCCGATCCAATGAAATTTGCCCGGGACTTGATCGGCCGTCAAAAGGTGAAAAAAATGATGGGATCAGGTAAAAAGATCATAAGTCCGGCCGAAAAGCCGCTCTATCCCAATGATAAAAGGAGTATCCATGCCATCCGGAATATTGAAAGGGGTGAGCCTTTCTCAAGAAACAATATCCGGGTCTTACGGTCAGAACGGAACCTGGTACCGGGAATTCATCCCCGGTATTTTGACATGATCCTGGGAAAAGTGGCAACCGCAGATATCCTCTCTGGAGAAGGAGTATCATGGAACATGCTGCTCTCGGAAGAATGTTCCCATTGAACCATTGAAGGGTTGATATGCAGATTTCAATCATGCAACCAACCTATTTACCCTGGCTCGGGTATTTCGATTTAATCGACCAGAGTGATATCTTCGTGATACTGGATGATGTTCAGTTTGAAAAACAATCATGGCAACAGAGGAACAGGATCAAAGCGAAAAATGGCTGGGTCTGGTTAACAATACCTGTCATTCAAAAATTTGGACAGAAAATATCTGAAACACGGATAAATTATGCCAACAGATGGAATGAAAAACATTGGAAATCCATTTATTATAATTATCACGCTGCCGCATTCTACCATTCCTTCAACGAGAGGTTAGAAAAGATATATGCTATGCATTCTGAGTTCCTCATCGATTTCAATATGACGATCATCCAGTGGTTCTGCGAACAACTCGGCATCCACCCGCAATTTATCCGTTCTTCCGAATTATCCCTTGAGGGTACCAAAACGGAACGGTTATTGAATATCTGTCAGGACCTGCATGCTGACACGTATCTGTCTCCACCCGGTTCACGCACATACCTGGAAAAAAATAATCTGTTTCATAATTCCGGCATTGAACTGAAATACCAGCATTTTGAACACCCGCAGTATTCCCAGTTGTGGGGCGATTTTATTCCCTATCTCTCGGTACTGGACCTCCTGTTAACCCAAGGCGTTCATTCCCTGCCGATCATCAGATCCGGCAGGAGGGAATCCTTGACGAACAGGGAGAACTGCTGAGATCCATGAAGGAAATACCAGCAATCCCCTCTGATGCCACATGACAGAGATTCATTACGGACTGAAATTATGGTCTCATAATACCAATCTTATCGATGACGCCACATACCTGATCAGAACAGACACCTTTCAGTTTATCGAGCTGACCATCATCCCTGATACTGACATCTCTCCCTTCCTCGACAGAGAGATCCCCTTTATGATTCATCTGACACCGGATCACTATGGGGTAAATATTGCAGATTGCAGGATACGGGAATTCAATCACAGGATCATTCATCAATGTCGAGAATGGGCTGATCAGCTGAATGCCCGCTATATCATTCTCCACCCGGGTTTCGGGAGACTGGAATGTGCAATACATTTGCTGGGGGAATACAACGATCCCCGGATAATTATTGAAAATATGCCAAAACAAGATATTTCCGGTGAACGATTGGTAGGATACTCACCGGACCAGATGAAAGATCTGTGCCAGGGAAAATTCGGGTCATGTCTGGATCTGAACCATGCAATAAAAGCGGCAATCACCCTGAAGAAGGATTTCCATGAGTATATTGAAGAATTTATGCTCCTGGAACCTGCCATGTTCCATATCTCGGATGGATCGTTCCACCATCAGGTTGATGAGCACCTGAACTTCGGTGAAGGTGACTACCCGCTCCCGTTCCTGATGAGCTGCCTGAAGGGACAAAAAATTCGGTATGTCACTCTTGAAACACCCAGGCATTCTCATTCATTGCATGACGATGTAAAAAATTTAAAAGTCCTGCAGGGGATGTGACCGGGTATGCAGCACAATAACAAAACGATGGGGGAGGTGGGCGGCTTCTTTGAATTTCCTGAGGATACCTTGGATGATGTCAGTGGCTCAGTACTCCATCACCTTATCAGCGGCTTCGGCAAGAGGGAACTTCAGTCGCATTTCATCCGGGATGGGAGACAGGCAATCACTTCCGTCCTGATGTCCCGGAAGCAGAGTATTCGCACACGAACCTGCTACCTCCCCGCTTATCTCTGTTATTCAATGCTGCTCCCGTTCACGGAACAGCGGCTCCGGGTAAAGTTCTATTCACATCACCATCCTCTGCGGCCCGAAATAGACCCTGGGATGAAGGATTCCCTTGTTTTTCTCAATGATGCCTTCGGTGTACCCGCACTCTCTCACCGGGAGATGCAGGAGCTGGGGGAGAATGGAAATATTGTCATCCTTGATACGTCTCATTCAATCCTCGATCCCTCACGCTTTGTTTCCCATGGATCGGATTTTTTCATTATCGCAAGTTTGAGGAAAATCTTTCCGGTCCCGGACGGGGGTGTTGTTTTTTCTTCTGATCCCGGATTCCACCCGGATCTCATATCCCCCTCCGGGTGGGAACCAATGCTTGAAGCCATGTTTCTGAAAAAATTTTATCTCGCATCGAAATCCCGCCATGATGCCCTCTTCATCAAGGAACGTTTCCTGGAATTAAACCAGAAGTACAATGAGACGAAAAACCATATCCCGGAGACCCTGTCGGCAATTCCTGACATATCACTTCATATTCTCAACAGGCTGTCATTCTCGATGATAGCAGCGAAAAGGAAGGGAAATCTCTCCCATGTGAACAGGAGTATCAATGAGCGGTACTGGCTTTTTCAACCAGATGATAGTACATGCCCATATTTTGCGACAATACTTCTTCCAGATGGCGAGATGAGGGATCATTTCAGGTCCCGTTGTATTCAAAGAGCTCTGTATTCCCCAATCCTTTGGCCGATTCCCCCCGAAGTGCCTGAGTCGTTCACGTATGAGCACGATCTCAGCCGCAGGCTTCTCTGCATACCGATAGATCAGAGGTACAGTCCGCAATCCTACGAAGGAGCAAGGGATTTATTTGAGACAATAAAGGAATAAAGGACGGGAGGGTGTGGTTTTCCGGTTTTTATCCCGCAGGAGAGAGGGGGGACGGGAATGGGAGGTAGAAGGTTATCAGATCCGGGCACCAACGGGGTTACGGAGCAATCCCGGCATGAACCTCTGCATCATCGGTGACGGCCGGTCCATCCATACCCAGCGGTGGGCAGAATACTTTGGCAGGAATCACCGGGTCCACCTCATCACCTATGACCCCATGGGGAGGGTGATACCGGGTGTCACCGAGCACGTGGTTCCCTCCTTCACCGCGAACCTCTGGCTCTCCTTCTGGCCCCGGCATGTGCGGATCCGCCACCTGATCCGGGAGATCGACCCGGATCTCGTCCACGCCCACTTCATCACCAAGTACGGGTTCCACCTGCCCGATGACAGAACGAGACCCACGCTCGTCACCGCCTGGGGGGACGACATCCTGATCCTGCCCCAGAAAAGCCGGGTGATCCGGCACTTCACCCGGCGGGTGCTGGAGCGGGTGGACCGGATCCACGCGGTCTCAGAGCACCTCCGGCAGCGGATCATGGCCGACTATGGCATCGCACCTGAAAAGATACGACACGTGCCGTTCGGCATCGACACCGCCTCCTTCTCACCGGACCATCGGGACTACGGCCGCAGGGACCCGGTGGTAATCTTCTCCAACCGGGGGTTCTTCCCGGTCTACGACAGTGCCACCCTGGTGGACGGGTTCGCCCGGGCCCATGCAGTGGAACCCACCACCCGCCTGCTCCTGAAGGGGGACGGCCCCGAGGAGCAGGCGACCCGGGCGCACGTCTCGTCCCTGGGCCTCGATGGCGACATCACCTTCGAGGGGAGGACCGGCTATGAACAGGTGCCGGAGGACCTGCGCCGGGCCGATATCTTTGTCTCGACGGCCACGTCCGACGGGACGCCGGTCTCCCTCCTCGAGGCCATGTCCTCGGGCCTGCCCTGCATCGCCACCGCCGTGGGGGGTGTTCCCGAGTGGGTCCAGGACGGGGAAAACGGCCTCCTGATCCCGCCACGGGACCCCGGGGCGCTGGCGGACCGGATCCTCCGGCTGTGCCGTGACCCGGGCTTCTGCCGGTCACTGGGGACCCGGGCACGGGAGACGATCCTCGCGCGGGGGGACTGGCAGGTTTTAATGCGTGGCGTGGAAGAAGAGTATGAGGAGCTGGCAGGGCGCTCTGTGAGGCGACGCAGATGAGATGGGACGGGAAGAGCGTGCTGGTCACGGGGGCCGGGGGCTTCATCGGCAGCCACCTGGTGGACGCGCTGGTGGAACGGGGTGCTGACGTGACGGCCTTCGTCCACTACAATGCCCGCAACGACTGGGGGATGCTGGAGGAACGGGCCTCCGACCACGGTGACCGCCTCATGGTGGTCCTGGGGGACGTCACCGACGCGTCCAGCGTGGCCGCGGCGGTCCAGGAGAAGGAGATCGTCTTCCACCTGGCCGCGCTCATCGGGATCCCCTACTCCTACGTGGCCCCGGGGTCCTACGTGAATACCAATGTCCGCGGAACCCTCCACGTCATGGATGCCTGCCGCCGTGCCCGGGTGGAGCGGGTGGTCCACACCTCCACGAGCGAGGTGTACGGGACTGCCGTCTATACCCCCATCGACGAGCGGCATCCCCTGCAGGCCCAGTCCCCCTACTCGGCGAGTAAAATCGGGGCCGACAAGATCGCCGAGTCCTACTACTGCTCTTTTGGTGTTCCGGTGGCCACTCTCCGGCCCTTCAACACCTTCGGCCCCCGCCAGTCGGCCCGGGCCGTGATCCCCACCCTGATCACCCAGGCCCTCACCTCTGACACTATCCGCCTGGGGACGCTCACACCGGTACGCGACCTCACCTACGTGGAGGATACGGTCCGGGCATTCCTGCGCATGGCTGAGGCGGACGGGGCAGTGGGAAAGGTGATCCACACGGGGACGGGTCGGGGGGTAACCATCGGGGAGCTGGCGGCCCTCGTGCTGGCCAGCGTGAACCCGAACGCCACCGTCGTGACCGATGAGGAACGGGTCAGACCCGAGCAGAGCGAGGTCATGCAGCTCGTCTGCGACCCCACCCTGGCAGGGACAGTGCTGGGGTGGAAGCCCCGGGTGACCCTGGAGGAGGGGCTGGACCGGACCATTGCCTGGATCCGGGAGCACCTGGAAGCGTATAAGACCTCGATGTACACGGTGTAGGAGGTTCGGATGCAGGCGGTGATCCTTGCAGGCGGCCGGGGCAGGCGGCTCCTCCCCTATACCACGGTACTCCCGAAGCCCCTGATGCCCATCGGCGACCATCCCATCCTGGAGGTGATCCTCCGGCAACTGGAACGGGCCGGTTTCACCGACGTGATCATCAGCACCGGTTACCTGCACGAGCTGATCCAGGCCTACCTAGCGGGAAACCCCCACCCTGGCCTCTCCCTCCGGTGCAGCCACGAGCCGGAACCGCTGGGCACCATCGGGCCCCTCCACCTGATCCCGGACCTCGCGGAGACCTTCATGGTCATGAACGGGGACATCCTCACGGACCTGAACTACTGCCGGCTGGTGGAGGCCCACCGGAAGAAAGGGGCGCTCGCCACGATCGCCACCTATACCCGGGAAGTGAAGGTGGACTTCGGGGTGCTGGAGTATGGAAAGGACCTGAAGATCCGCGCATTCCGGGAGAAGCCGGTGAATCAATTCGATGTCTCCATGGGGATCTACGTCTTCCAGAGGGAGGTCCTGGATCTCGTGCCCAGGGGGGAACCCTTCGGGTTCGACCAGCTCATGCACACGCTGGTCCAGCGGGGCGATCCGGTGTTCAGTTACCCCTTCGACGGGTACTGGCTGGACATCGGGCGGCCGGATGACTACGCCCGGGCCATGGAAGAGTTCGAGAAGTACCGGGACAGGTTCCTGCCATGAGGGTGCTCGTCACCGGGGGGAGCGGCTTCACCGGGAGCCACCTGATCCGGCACCTGCGGGGCCTTCCCGGCGAGGACCTGGAGGTGATCTGCCACGCGCACCTGGCGATCCCGGAACCCGTGGACGGTGTCACGGTACTGCGGGCGGACCTCTCCGACCAGGGCGAGTCGGATCTCCTTGTGAGAAGGGCGTCTCCCGACGCGGTTGTCCACCTGGCAGGGACCAACCACGGCAGCCTGGCCGATCTCCTGGCAGGAAACGTGGTGGCCACCGCGAACCTGCTGGAGTCGCTCCGCTCCCTGGCCCCCGGTGCCCGCGTCGTCGTCGCCGGCTCCTCCGCCGAGTACGGGGCCTCGGCCCTGGATCCCATCCCGGAATCGGCGCCCCTCGCCCCTGTCGGGAACTACGGAGTGGCGAAGGCCGCCCAGGACCTCCTGGCACGGGCCGTCCACCGGGTCCATGGCCTCCCCGTGGCTGTGGCCCGTCCCTTCAACCTGATCGGCCCCGGCCAGTCCCCGGCGTTTGTCTGCGGGTCCATTGTCTCGCAGGTGGCAGCCATGGAGCGGGGGGAAGGGGACCTGCTGGAGCTCGCCGAGCTCGGTTCGAAGCGGGACTTCGTGGATGTCCGCGACGTGGTGGCAGGGATGGCACTCCTCCTCCTGCATCCCGACTTCAGCGTGAAATGTGCCGGGAAGGTGTTCAACATCGGGTCGGGGCGCAGCCACTCCGTTGCCGAGGTGCTGATGCACCTTGAACGGATCACCGGCCGGAGTTACCGGGTGGAGCTCCCCGGGACCCCACCGCCGGTAGTGGTCCCCTCCCAGCGCAGCGACAACCGGCTCCTGATGGAGACGACGGGGTGGTGCCCTTCCTTCACCCTTCCCCAGTCCCTGCGGGACATGCTGGCCGCGGCCCGCGGTGAGGCTGCCCGATCGCGCGGCGATCCTGCCCGATCGATCAGATGACACCCATATCGGCGAGCCGGGTGGGCAGGTACTCTTCCGTCACGAAGTCCAGGCCCCGTGCGGCAAAGGCCTGCTGTTCCGACTTCAGCTGCATCTCCAGCTGCAGGGAGATCTCCCGCTTCCAGTAATCGGTGGCGAACCGGGGATCCGTGAGCTCGGCTTTCAGGGCCTCCACGTCCTTTTCCGAGAGTTTATCGGAGGGGAGGTTGTAGACCCGGATATCGGTGGGCTGCACCCCCAGGAACCTGGCCTCGGGGGTGGCCAGGAGCTCGGACATGTGGGCACTCTTGATGGCCCCGTAGGCCACCGAGGCGTAGATCCGGTAGGACAAGGGATCACCGTCAGTGAAGACCACGACCGGGAGGTGGAACTGCTCGTTCAGCCGGTGGAGGAGCCGCCGCGTGGACCGGGCGGGCTGCCCCTTCAGGTGGACGAGGATGGCATGGTAGTCGTCATCGAACCCGTTCTCGATGAGCCGCGCGTACATCCCCCCGGTCTCGATGGCCACCACGAACTTCGCCGAGTGGTCCAGGAGCTCCACGGTCTCCAGGTTGCTCGGGATCTGGTAGCCCGACTCGCCGACATCGTCCTGGCAGTGGAGGACCCGATCGCCCCGGCGGGTGGACTCCCGGATCCGCAGGGGGCCAAAGACCCCGGCCCCGTCCTCTTCAGGGCGCAGGTGAAACCCCTCGCGGGGTATGTCGGCCAGGATCTCCAGGTCCTCCACCAGGTAGTTGGACTCGTCCTGGGTCTCGAACTTGGCCCGCTTCCACCCCTCGGTGATGTAGTAGAGCTCTCTCAGGGTGGAGGACCGGTCCTCTCTGAGCTGCTGCCTGATGAACCCGATGACGTAGGCCATCTTGAGCAGGTGGACCGCCGACTTCTCGGTGGAGGCGCTCCGCATCGATTCCCGGTCCCCGTACTTCCACACCTCGGTCTGGTCGTCAAAGGCGATGTTCTGCTTGGTCCGCGTGGGGAGGGTGATGTAGGGAATCTCTCCCCCCTTCATCTGCAGGTACCATGCATCCGCGATGGCGAGAAGGCTCTTCGCCGCCCGCGTGTCCAGTTCCTGTTTAGACATCCAGGTCCACCACCACTTTCTGCGGGTCCTCGACGCCCCGGAGCTCGATGCGGCCCCCGCCCTTCCCGCGGTAGGTCGCATCCCATCCCTCCTCCGGCGGGAGCTTCACCTGCCAGACCCGGGTGAAGTCATCCCCGGACCGGTCGGTGTAGGAAGGGGCAGGTGCCGCGCCCTTCCCCTCGTCGGGTGAGAGGTCGTAGAGGGTGAGCGTCACCTCCTTGTCGGTGTAGTTCCGGAGGGAGAGGTGCACCGTCCCGCCGGCGGTCCACTTCTTGGCCACCACGCGGCGCATGATCTTCCCCTCGATGGGGGAGACGTCGAGGGGGGGCTTCTCCACGATCTCGCTCACCTTGGCCGCGATCTCAGGGATGATGGAACAGATGGCCCGGGCCCGGTCGTCCTGGGCCTTCCGCCGATCCCTCCGGGAGAGGAACTGCTTCAGCTCCCTCCCCAGGTCCTTCAGCACGAGATCGATCTCCTTCGAGATCTCCGGGATGGCGGCGACGGCGTCCTTGGACTCGCTGGTGAACGGGACGTTCGTGGAGGCCACGTGGACGAGCACCAGGACCGGGCCCATCGGCAGCCCCTGCTGGGTAATGCCGTACTGTTTCCAGTTCACGTCCGAAACTGACTGGGTGATGACGCAGGCGCCCTGCTGGTACATGAGGGGGACGCGGTTTGCGAACCTGAGAATCTGGGCCCGGTCCTCGGCAGGGAGGCGGCCGCCGTACCCGATGGCCGCTTCCACCACGAACGGGTGGCCGCTGTACACTGACGGGGGCCGGGTCCGGGCCTTCACGAAGTCCAGCTGGAACTCCTTGTCCAGCCCCTGCCGGATCAGGTCCTCGCCGATGGGGGAGAGGCACTGGGCGGCGGGGGGGGCTGGCACGTCCACGGACTGGAGCGCGGCGTGGAGCCGCTTCAGTTCATCGGCGGAGAGAGCCTTCACCTTCCGCCCGGCGTCGAGACCGGCGGCAGCCCCCATCTCGGCGGCCGCCTTCTTCCCCACCCGCGAGAAGGAGGAGACCAGGAACTCCGAGAGGGGTGCGGCGGACGCCGCGGTCATCCGCTTCAGCGCCCCCAGCTCGATCCCGTGGGGGTGGGGATGGATCGCCTTCGGGCTCGCGATGGGTTCGGCCGAGACCCGCTCGAAGGTCAGGGTCTCCCCGTCGATATCGGCCATGATCCGGGCATGGGGATTCACGACCGACGTGAACTTCAGGTACTCGAGGAGCCGCTTTCTCGCCGAGAGGGAGGTACGGAGCTCGATCTCCACCCGTGTCCCGTGGGTCCGGTCCCAGTCGACCTCCTTCTTTGAGACGATGTGGGGCTCGTTGGACTCCACGTGGATGGCGAGCTCGAACCGGTGGGCCGCTTCCTTCGGGTCCGTCCGGGAGGTGACGACGGTGGGGAGGCCGGTGGTGAGCTGGGCATAGAGCACTGCCGCCGAGATCCCGATCCCCTGCTGCCCGCGCGACTGCCGGACCTGGTGGAACCGGGAACCGTAGAGGAGCTTGCCGAAGACAAAGGGGATCTGGGCCGGCACGATCCCGGGCCCGTTGTCCTCCACCGTGATCCGGTAGACGTCCTCGGAGATCTTCCGGATCCCGATGAAGAGGTCCGGGAGCACCCCCGCCTCTTCGCAGGCGTCAAGAGCGTTGTCCACCGCCTCTTTCACCGTGGTGATGATCCCCCGTGTCGGGGAGTCGAAGCCCAAAAGATGCTTGTTCTTCTCAAAGAACTCGGCGATGCTGATGCTTCGCTGCTGCCTGGCCAGCTCCTCAGCGAGCGTCAGACCGCACCACCCCGTCCACGGCCCCGGAGAGCGGCACCTCCCGCTGCTCCCCGGTTCTCAGGTCCTTCAGGGTCACGGTCCCGGCCTCCACCTCGCGCTTCCCCAGGATCACGGCAAACTCCGCCGATTTTGCCGCGTGGGAGAGCTGGGCCGAGATGCCCCGCTCCGAGAGGTCCAGGAACGCGGTCACCCCCGCGTCCCGGAAGGCCCGGGCCACGGCGAACGCCCGCGCGCGGCCGTCGTCGGTGGCAAGGACGGCGACACGGAGACCGGGCTGTACCGGCCTCTCCCCCAGGGACACCATCACCCGGTCGAAGCCGATGGCGAACCCCACCGATGCCACGTCGTCGCCCCCGAAGAGGTGGGCGAGCCGGTACGCACCGCCCCACAGGATCTGGTTCTCGGCGCCCAGGTTCTCCCCGAACCCCTCGAAGACCATGCCGGTGTAGTAGTCCAGACCCCGGGCGATCCCGAAGTCAAGGGAATAGTGAATACCCTCCGCATCCAGCAGGCTGACCATCTCCTGGATCCGGGCCTTCTCCGGTATCTCGCCCGTGATCTCCCAGAGCTCGGAGAGATCCCGTATTCCCCGGAGGGCCTGGAGCCGGTCCGCGAGATCACCCCGGCCCCGCTCGCCCAGGAAGGCCCCCAGGCCCTGGACGTCGTGCTTGTCCAGGAACGCCATCACCCGTTTCCGGTCCGCGGGGTCCAGGTCCCGGAGCACTGATGAGACGGGGGCCAGGTGGCCCACCCGGATCTCGAACTGTGCTCCTGATGCCGCGAGCAGGTCGTGGGCCAGGAGGATCACCTCCGCATCTGCCCGGGGGCCGTCTGCCCCGATCAGCTCCACGCCGAACTGCCAGAACTGGCGGTACCGGCCCTTCTGGGGCCGCTCGTACCGGAAGCAGTCGGCAAAGTAGAACCACCGGAGGGGCTTTGGGATCACCCGGGCCTCGTTCACGTACATCCTGAGGACCGATGCGGTGATCTCGGGACGCAGCGCCATCTTCCTGCCTCCCTTGTCCTCGAAGGTGTACATCTCCTCGACGATCCCTTCCCCGGACCGGAGGGTGAAGAGTTCCAGGTGCTCGAACTCCGGTGTCGCGATCTCCCGGTAGCCCCACCGGCGCGCCCGGTCCCGGAAGGTCCCCTCCAGTCCGCGCCGTGCCTCCATTTCATCAGGAAGGAAATCCCGTGTCCCCCGCGGCCTCTGCAGCATGCTCCTCCTTCTCCTACTGATCTCTCCCCGGGGGCTTATCTTTCATCCGCCTCACGCTGCCGAACAGGCGCTCGGTTGTCGTCTCGACCGTCCAGATCCGTTCCTTCTCGTCCCGTCCCTGGAGGATGAGGGCGAGCAGGACAACGCCGATACCGAGGGTCTCCCAGGCCGGCGAAAGCGCGATACCCAGTCCCAGGAGCGCGAGGGCGGCGTACAGGACTCCCCGGTATGCCGCTTTCCGGTACCCGGGGAGCCCCGTGCGGCGGAAGATCCGCACGTCCCGGAGCCAGAGGAAATAGACCGCGGCCGTGCCGAAAGCCGCCACCCAGAGCAGATACGTCATGCAGGACTGGTTGATCTGTGGGCGTTCCTGAGGGAAAAAGGGTATGCAGGCTGTGAAAGTGGAGATGGTCTGGACACTGCCACGCATGC
>JAJRDA010000033.1 GCA_028678665.1 Methanomicrobiales archaeon
ACCAGGTATTCCAGGTACTGGACGAAGGCGAGCGCAAAGACGGGGAGGGCGAGCATCTCCGCGATCCAGAGGCTCCAGCCGGTCAGGAACCCGTAGAAGTCGTCAAATGCTTCCGATACAAAGGCAAAGGGGCCGCCCACCCGGGGCACATGGTGGCTACAGGAGGCAAAAACGAGGGCGATGACAATGGCAAAAACGGCGGCGATGACCCAGACCACAACCGCAAACGGCCCCAGGAGCCCGGCGGTGAGGGCCGATGCAATGTAGATATCAGCGCCGACGATGGAACCGATGACGATGGCCGTCAGGTCAAAGAAGGTGAGATCCCGTCGCAGTGGCATGGTCCCCGGCGGTACATCGCCACGGATGCTTATGGAGGTATCGCAGGGCCGATCGGTGCCTCCAGGATGATCAGGAGCGCCCCGGCGAGGAGGACCGTAGCCCCGGCTAACCTCACCCGGAGATATGCCTCCCGGAAGAGGAGGACGCCGAAGAGGACCGCAAAGAGGACCGCAAGGCGCTTGATGGCAATGACGTAAGGGACAATCTGCATCGTGAAGGCCGTGTTGATGGCGATGGCGTCCAGGGCCAGGACCGCTCCGATCACGAGGAATGTCAGGAGGGCCTCCCGGTTCACCTGCCCCGGCACCGTCCCCTTCAGGAGCGCGATGCAGAGCATGGCCGTCCCGAGATAGCCCATGACGAGCACACTCCCGAAAACCGGGTCCGAGTTCATCACCACCTCCTTGTCAAAGGGGAGGGTGAAACTGAAGAGGAAGGCCACGACCAGCATCAGCCGGATACCCCGGTCCGAGGCGAGGCGGAAGAGGGGATCCCGGAGCCTCCGGGTCCCGCCGGCGTGCATGACGTACGATCCGGCGACGATCAGCAGGATGCCGAGGATGCCAAGGAGGGAAGGGAGCTCCCCCAGCAAGAGGAAGGAAGTGACGATGAGAAAGACCAGGGTGAAGGCCTTCATGGGCACGGCCAGTGAGAGGTCGGTCGTCTGCAGGGCCCGGAAGGTGAGGATGGAGGCCACGATATTCAGCGTACCGGTGACGAATACCGCAGGGAGGAGCCCGGGACCCACCTGTGGCAGGCCACGGAGGAGCGCGATGCAGAGCAGGAGGAACGATGTGGCGAGGAACGTACCCGCGGCCAGCACGAACGGGTCGGTGCGGGCAAGGGACCGCTTGACAAGCGCGTAGTATCCCGCGTCGGCGACGGCCCCTGCCAGGGCAAAGAGTGCCCAGATCACGGGTGAGTGGTGTGTCACCGCGATATTTAGGGATTCGGACCCGGTGTTCCTTTCTCTCCCGTCCCGGGCAGGAACCCTGATCCGCTGCCCGGTCCATGGCGGATAGCCCAACCAACGCCGTGAATGCTCCCGGGGCGCAGGTTTATCCCTCGCCGCAGACCACCTTCGGAACAGGATTCCCATGGGGCCGTACACCCATCGCGTCCATCCTCTCCTGCCGGCATTCATCATCCTCCTGCTTGCCTTCGCCCTCTCCTGCGGATGCATGGTCCGGGAAGCGGACGGTCCCCTTACTCCTGTTCCTGAACCCCCCATGCCTCTGCCGTCGGAACCGCAGGTGAACGGGACCCTGATCACTCCCGACGCGACGGTCCCGGTTACGGTCTCCCTGCCCCTGGAAAGTATGCCGACAGAAGAAACTCCCGGGGGACCCGTGACCATGCGGACCTTTTCCTTCGTCTCCGGCACAGGGACGTATACCCTTTCCGTCCCGGTGGGAGATCCTGCAATGTCCGGTGCCACGGTGAGCAGCGGGGACGACTGCCCGATGGGACGGTGGCGGCCAGGAAGCGAGAAGGAGGTCTCTTCCTATTATCTCGGGACCATCTTCTCGGCAGAGGAAGAGGAGCTGTACACCGCCCTGCAGAAGGAACTCTCCCGTATCCACCGGATGGAGGGGCTCAATGACGACGAGTACCTGGAACTGGTGACGAACTTCATCCAGCAGATTCCCTATGACCCGGCAGCACCCCTCTGCCCCCGGAACCCATCCGCCGTGATCCGTGAGGGGAAGGGCGACTGCGACGAGAAGAGCGGACTCCTCCTGGGGCTCCTCTCCCGGGAGGACTACGACGTGGCACTCCTCCTCTTCACCGAAGAGCACCATGCCACCGCAGGGGTCCGGATCGCATCCTCCACCTCCCCGTCCTTCCGGGTCTTTGGCCCGCAGGGGAGGAACTACGTGTACGTGGAGACCACCCGTCCCTCCCTCATCGGGCTGTACCAGGCCGCCTTTGCCACCGCGACACCCATCGTGGTCCCGGTGGGCAACGGTACGATCCGCTACCGGGCTATCAACGACGTGATGTATGTCATCGGTGTCCAGAAGCGGATGGAGGATCGGATGACCTTCCTGTGGGACACGCGGGAAGACCACCTGCAGGAGATCAAACGGCTGGAAGGCCGGCTCAGCGCAGGGAACTATGAGACGCAGGAGGAGTCTGACAATGACGATGTCCGGTATTCCCGGCTGATCACCGACTACAACCAGATGGGGAGAGACTACACGGCAATCCAGGAGGTATACCAGTACCTCCGGGACCACCAGTACGACCGGGCAGGGTGCAGGGGCCGGATCGAGAACAGCAAGGTGGAACTGCTGCTGTGACCCTACGCGGATGCCGCCAGTACCCAGCCTGCATCATCAGCGGATGGGCAGGATGGCTGCCTAAAGCACGGGGTGGCAATCCACCCTCTACCGGCCGATCGTTTCCCCGTGCCCTGCAGTGAACGATGATCTTTCACATTTTTTTTCGGTCCAGACCATCCACTTTCGCTCTATACTCATCCAGTACTCTGAAAAAAGAGATCATATCTAACTAATAACATCAAGGAAAATTAAAAACATTTATAAGGTATTGATGAAAATATCATTATCTATCACAGCCATGAACGAGACCCATGCCCGGATCCTGCAGGTGGCCTTCCTGGCCCCCCCTGCGGCGGCACTCGGTTTTACCAGGGGTATCGATGTGACAGGCACCCACGGGATGGTCTCCGGGGCCCTGATGTGCGCATTCATCGTCTCCGCCATCATGGTCTGGGGATTTCTCATGGGCGATCTGTATGCCTTCGTGCGGGACATGCGGACCGCAAAGCCCACCATCCCGCGCTTCCAGAAGAGGGTCACCCCCGATAGCCTCTGACAGGCCGATTCGCTGCGCTGCGGGATACGCCCGTGGCGGCGGATATCCCCCGAAAGGGGGGACTCTCTCTTTTTTTCACCCTGAACAAGACCCGGTATTCCGATTCCGATCCGCCTGGCCCCGCAGGGGGGTTCCTGTCCTGTGGCGGGGGATTGGGTCCTGCTCTGACTCCGTACTACCCTCAGTAGCCCTGTTTCAGCCACCAGTCGGCGATCTCGCCTGCTGAGGTAATCCAGCAGTTGCGTTCGCGGGCACGGGCCAGCAGGTCCCGGTAGAGACGCAGGTGGGTGCGGTGGGCCGCGCTCATGAAGATGGGGGTATGAAAGAGCACGGTCATCACCCCCCGGCACGCAGCCACCCGGTCCATCATCCCGCTCAGGCGCTGCCACAGGTCAGGTGGCGGGGAGAGTTCCTGGCTCTGGTCCATCATGCAGAGGGGGATTTCGAGAATCTGCAGCTCTGTTCCTGTCCCCAGGTCGAAGGGCCTGAAGGGATGGCACATGCCGTTCCTGAACCCCGGCCTGTCGGGATACCCGAGGGTGGTGTCGTAGAGGAAACCGGCCTCTTCCACGCATGCCCAGGTCTCCGGGACATGGATCCGGAGGAAATGGTTCCGGTATCCCCGGACTTTCGTCCCCAGCACCCCCTCAAGGCGGGTCTTCTCCTGGCGCATCGCCTGCGTATCGGCTGATGAATAATAGCCGCCGTGGATGCCCACTTCCCATCCGCGGTCCCGGATCTCGCCGATATCAGCGGCGAGATCTTCGATATGGTAGCGGAACCGGAAGGGATCCCGCTCGGTGGCCATGAAATAGAAGGAGGATCTCCCGCCGTACTCCTCCTCCAGGTCCATAATTTTTGAGAAATCGCGGTAGTGCCGGGGGAACCAGGGAAGGGAGGAGTCCTTCCTCCCCCGGGATGGGGCAGAGGGGAGATGGGTGGCGAGAGAGAGGAAGCTCTGGAACCTGTGGGAGAGCATGGGGCGGACCTCATCCACATCATGGGTGAGACAGAGAGCGAAATCCCTGCCCTCAGGATACTCGACGGTGTAGCCGTGCTTCACCAGGAACTCGGAGACCATGGGGCGTTCGATCTCTTTCCACCGGCTTGCAGAGGACGGGAACCGCCCGTGGCTGTCCAGGTGAGGGGACCCATATTCCTCCTTCCGGGTGTAGAGGTCCCACAGCGGACTGGCCTGGACGAGCTGCCTCAGATCATGCCTCATGGGACCTCCCGGAACGGAACATACGGGCGGAAAATGCCGTGAAGGAATACGTTATTCTCACCGGGATTAACGGTATCGATCAGGGACCGTCGGGTTCGCTGGTGACGGGTACAGGCCCGGACCCCTTCCTGCCGGGATCCCGGTAATGACCCTCCGCGTCTCCGCCCGGGCCCCCGTCACCTTCAGGGCGAGGCCGGAAGGGCCACAACGGGGCAGCATGGGGCAATCGCGGCCCTGTCCCGGGCCCCGGAAACTATACCGGGTTCAGGATCCGGTCTCTTCGGGCATGGAGTATCACCGCCCCGGCAAGGGAGACGGCCGCAAGCATCAGGTCCCCGGAGGGATTGATCTCCCCGGCCAGGAGCGGCGTCGGCAGGCCCAGAAGGCCAGCGATTACGGCCGTAAGGCCCATGAGGACCAGGAGCACGATGGCTGCAGGGAAGAGGAGCCGTGCTGCCGTTGCCGGGTCACGGCCGGTCCACCCGGTGATCCGTTCCCGGAAGAGCAGAGCCACGAGCAGGAGACTGACCGCGAGAAAGATCCACTCGGAAAGGGAGAGGAGCTCGGCATGGGACTGCAGGCTCACGTACCCGGCACCACCGCAGTGACAATCCTGGAGCGGCCCGAGAACCGGGTACAGCCAGGTCACCGGGTCCACCCAGGAAAGGTCCATGACCTGGTGGAGCAGCACAGCCGCAGGGAAGAGGAAGAGCAGCCGGTCCGGGTACCAGTGGTATACAAGGAGGGTTGCAGCGAGAACGATCAGGATCGCACACAGCATATGAACGAAGGTCTGCCCGACGCTGCTCTGGCCGGGAAAGAGAAAGAGGGCGAGGGGCTTGTCCACGAGATCCGGGAGTATGCTGCCAAGGACGGCTATCCCGACCGCCGTGCGCATGCGGAGCGCCGGGGCAAGGGAGATTCCAAGTACCATCCCCGCGAACACATGGCAGAGGATGAACATCACGCGAACATCTCCACCCATACCTAATGAATCTTCAGGTCCCGCCGGGATCCGGCGATGGCAGGGGGCCTGCTCCCCGTGACGGTGAGGAAGGGGAACACCGGTTCTGCGGCTCATCTGTTACCGGATTGGTATCACAGGGATTATTCCCCGGGAGGGCGAGAGCTATCCCACGCAATCCCCCGCCTGCCCTGCGGCCATCCCGCGGGGCTGACGGAGAGCCGGGGGAGGGGAGCCTGTCCGTGGCCCGCGACTTTACCCTTGAGAAGTACCGGGATCTCTGCTGCTGCCTCCAGGATCGCGGTTTCACTCCGGTCACCCTCTCCGGTCACCTCCGGCAGCCGGACCAGGAGGGGTCCCGCCGCGTCATCCTCAGGCACGACGTGGACTTATCGCCGAAAATGGCCCTGCGGATGGCAGAACTTGAAAGGGAACTCGGCATCCAGGCCACCTACTACTTCCGGTACCCCTTCACCTTTGATCCTGCCGCCATCCGCGCCACCATCAGGCTGGGACATGAGGTGGGCTACCACTACGAGGTCCTGACCAAGACCCGGGGGGATCTCCCCCAGGCGCTCCGGCTCTTTGGAGAGGAACTGGCAGCCTTCCGGGAGGTGTGCCCGATCGTGACCGTCGCCGCCCATGGCGGGTCCCGCTCTCCCCAGGACAACCGGGATATCTGGAACCATGCCCGGTTCGGGGACTTCAATCTCCTCGGAGAGGCCTATCTTTCCCTCCCTGACTTCCTGTACTTCTCTGACACGGGCCGGACCTGGAGCCCCCGGGGGAAGGTACGGGATTCCATCCGCAACGGGCGGAGCCCCCCGGCAGAGATCCGCACCACCACCGACCTCCTGCACTGGATCGCCGTGACCCGCGAGGCACGGCTCAGCCTGAACGTCCACCCCGCGAGGTGGCCCTCCGGGCTGGGCGGGGAGGCCATGGCCCTGGGACAGGACTTCCTGAACAACCTGGTGAAGGGGACCTTCCGGCGGGTACGGGCGCTGAAGGGATCCCCCGCTACTCCCGAAGAGCCGGACCACAGGGAGTGACCCCGGCCTGGTTCCACCCTTCCCTGCAGTCCCTGCAGAGGAATGCTCCCCCGGCCACCGGGACCTGCCCGGAAGACCCGTACCGCATCCCCAGGACGGCCGGAACGGTGCATTGATATGCTCTTCTCTCGAATATCCGGCAGCCGGCGTGAAAAGACTCCGGGATCCCGGTGGGGCTGCAGTGGATGAGATCGTGGGTGAGGTGAGGGAGGCAGAATGGCGGGATTACGTGGAGTCTGCAACCCGGAACCTCACCTTCACCCCGGAATGGACCCGGTTCCTGGAAGGGACCTTCGCCTTCCGGAGGCATCACCTCTTTGCCCTCGATCGTACCGGAGCCGTCACCGGGTTTCTCCCCCTCTTCCGGGTCGCCAGCCGTCTGACCGGAGACCGGCTCAGCGCGGTGCCCTTCTCCGCCCAGTGCGGTCCCCTGGGGGGTGACGAGGCCAGGACGGCACTCCTCTCCGCCGCCTGCCGCTTGAAGGACGACATCGGGGCAGGCACTCTCGAGATCCGGGATGAGATCAGTGCGGAAGGATTCCGGACCTTCAACTGGTACTCTACCTACCTCCTGGATCTCACGCCCGGACCCGAGTTTCTGCGGACGCAGCGGTTCAACAAAAGCATCCAGAGGGGGATCGCACAGGCAGAGAAGCAGGAGGTTGAGGTGACCAGGTCCGGAAAGCCTGAGGATATCGCCACCTTTTACCACATGAACCTCCTCCACAAGAGGGATCTGGGGGTCCTCTGCCATCCCCGCCGGTTCTTTGAGAACCTCTTTTCCCTCATACCGGGGTGCCCCACCCTGTACCTTGCCCGGTACCGGGGGGAACCGCTGGCCGGCTGTATCATGCTGCGCTTCAGGGATCACCTGGTCTACGGGTATGGTGCGTCCTCCCATTCGTCCCGGAACATCGCCGCCACCAAGTTGATCCTCTGGGAGAGCATCCGGGATGCCTGCTCGTTCGGCGTCCGCAGCTTTGACCTCGGGAGGGTATCGTATGACAACACCGGTCTCATCCAGTTCAAGAAGGGCTGGGGGGCACGGGAAGAGAAGCTGCACTACAGCTATTATCCCGCCCCTGCAGGAACCCTGTCGCACCGGAGGGATACCCTTCCCTTCCGCACCGCGAGCGCGGCCGTAAGAATCATGCCGGTTCCGCTCTTTACCCGGCTCAGTGACCACTATTTCGGGATCTTCGGGTGAACCATGAGAATTGTCGTCGATATCGGCCACCCCGCACACGTGCATGTGATGAGGAACTTCATCCAGGCGATGGAGGGGCGCGGGCACCAGGTGCTCGTCACCGCCACCCGCAAGGACGTGGCGATTGACCTCCTGGAGCGGTACCGGATCCCCCACCACAACCTGGGGCAGCCCGCCGGGGGCCTCCTCTCGAAACTGCTCTACCTCCCGGTCTCCGATTACCGGATGCTTCGGATCGTCCGCGGCTTCCGGCCGGACATCTTCCTGGGGGTGGGATCGATCCGTGCCGCACAGGTCGCCTGGCTCCTCCGGAAACCCTCCGTCATCTTCGAGGATACGGAACATTCCATGGAGCAGATCCGGTTCTACCTCCCCTTCGTGAGCACCGTCTTCACCCCTTCCTCCTTCCTCACGGACCTGGGGGAAAAACAGATACGGTACGATGGCACCCACGAGCTTGCCTATTTGCACCCCAAGTGGTTCCGCCCGGATCCTGCCGTGCGGGAGGAGCTGGGCCTGGATGGCCCGGACAGCTTCTTCATCATCCGCCTGGCCGCATTCACGGCCACCCACGATACCCGGAGTGAGCATTTCCGGCGCGAGTACCTCCCGCGGCTCTTAAAGAGGCTGGACCGGGAGGGCAGGATCCTGATCTCCACAGAGAAGCCGCTGGAGAAATCCCTCCAGCAGTACCTCTTCCCGCTGCCCCCGGACCGGTACCACCACGCCATGGCGTACACCCGCCTCTACATCGGGGAGTCCTCGACGAGTGCCGAGGAGGCTGCGGTCCTCGGAACCCCTGCGCTGAACTTCGAGCGGATCATGGTCGGGGGGGTTCCCCATTCCTTCGCCGAGTTCAGCGGGGTCCTCGCCGAGCTCCAGGACAGGTACGGCCTCGTCTCCTGCTTCCACAGCGAGGAGGCCCTTCTCTCGCGGCTGGACGAGCTGCTCGCGCAGGGTGCGACCACGGTCAGGGAGGAGTGGCGCAGGAAGCAGGAACGGTTCCTCTCGGAGAAGATCGATGTCACAAGGTTCATGATATGGTTTGTCGAGAACTATCCGGAGAGCTTCCGGGCAGTGAAAGAGGACCCGGACCTCCAGAAACAGTTCCGCTGAAGGAGTTCCCCACCCCCATCGTGATACCCATGATCCCCCTCGCGAGACCCACCATCACCGCTGACGATACCCGGGCGGTCCAGGCCGTCCTTGAATCGGGAAATATCGCGACCGGGTCCGTGGTGAAAGAGTTTGAGGAGAAGTCTGCCCGGTACATCGGCAGGAATCATGCCATTGCCGTGAACTCCGGGACCATCGCCCTGTACCTGGCGGTCAGGGTGCCCGGGTTCCGGAAGGTGGTCCTCCCTGCCATCACCTGCCCCGAGGTCCTGAACGCGGTCGTGCACGCGGGGGCCGAACCCCTGGTCGTGGACGTCGATGAGGAAACCCACAACCTGGACCCACGGGAGCTGCGGGGGGACCGGGCAGCCGGTGCCGATGCGGTTGTCATCACCCATGCCTACGGGCACCCCGCCCGCATCGACGAGATACGTGAGGCCTGCCAGAGCCGGGGGCTCACCCTCATCGAGGATTTTGCCCAGTCCACGGGGGCGACCTACCGGGGGGGACGGTGCGGTTCCTTCGGTGCCGTCTCTGCCACCAGTTTCTATGCCACCAAGTCCCTGACCACCGGGCACGGCGGGATGGTCCTCACCGATTCCGATGATCTGGGCCGGAAGCTCAGGATCGCCCGGGGCGACGAGGCCTACGAGTACCTGGACTCCTTCGTCCCCCTGAACCTGAAGATCACCGATTTCCAGGCGGCGATGGGGATCCGCCAGCTGGAGCGGCTGGACGGGTTCCTGGAGAAGCGGAGGCGGATAGCCGCCCTGTACCGGGCACAGCTGGCAGATATGGCAGGGATCACCCTTCTCCATGAGCAGGAAGGCGCCATGAGTTGCTACTACAAGTTCGTTATCATGCTGGACAGTATCCGGAAGGAGACCTTCATCTCAGGGATGAGGGGGAAGGGCGTGCAGGCAGGTGTGCTCTACGACCCGCCCCTCCACCGGATGAAGATCATGAAGGCGCGGTACGGGGCTGCACGGCGTCTGCCCGTGGCAGAGCGGATCGCGGAACAGGCAGTGTCCCTGCCCATCTTCCCCTCCATGTCCGACAGTGACGTCCGGAAGGTATGCCGGGCCATCGGGGAGCTGATGGCGTGAAGCGGGCACCGGACCGGATCCTGATCCTCTCCCCCCATCCCGACGACGGCGAGATCTCGGCGGGGGGCACCATCGCCCGCCTGGCGGAGGAGGGGCACGAGATCCACTACGTGGCCTTCTCCTCCTGCGAGAAGTCCCTCCAGCCCTGTGATCCGAAGGATATCCTGAAGCAGGAATGCCTGGCGGCCACGGGAAAGCTGGGAATTCCGGCCGGAAACCTGGTCCTCCTGGACATCGAGGTGCGGGAGTTCCCCAGCCACCGCCAGGAGATCCTGGACCGGATGATCGTTCTGGGCCGGGACATCCAGCCGGACCTGGTCATCGCCCCCTCGTCCTACGATACCCACCAGGACCACCAGGTGATCTACCATGAGAGCGTCCGGGCGTTCAAGAAGATCTCCTCGATCTGGGGCATGGAGCACCCCTGGAACAACATCGTCTTCCGCACCGACATCTTCATGGCACTCGAGCCACGGCACCTGGAGAAAAAGATCGAAGCCCTGGCCCAGTACAACTCCCAGTCCTACCGGCCGTATTTCTCTCCTGAGTACATCCGGTCCTCGGCCTACACCCGCGGGATGAATGTGGGGGTGGACTACGCCGAGGTCTACGAGTGCATCCGGATGCTCTATTGAGCCGTCCCGGGGATCATAACTTCGGGACCGCCGGCTCCGGTGCTGCGGCACCGCCGGCATCCGCCGGGGCGGGAATCCTCCGGAGCCACTCCTCCCTCCAGAAGCAGAAGCAGGCGCGATCGCACTCCCCATGGTAGGAGCCGTCGCAGAGAGAACCCTCCAGAAAAACCGTGGGGCTTCCGATCTTCCGCATCTCCTGGTTGGTCTCGAGCACGATCGTCTTCACCTTCTTGAAGACCCGGAACCTGCGGCCGCAGAACTGCTGCATCTCCGGCATGAAGACCAGGCCCCGCAGGCGTCCCCTGGCATCCAGGGTCGCCTGGATCTCCTTCGCCGGCCGCACCTCCACCCATTCGCCGGGTTCAAGGTTCAGCACCCGGGCGTCTGCCGGGGGTTCTCCCGGCTTCAGTGTTCCCGCCATAGCCCTCCTGAGATACGATCGCAGGCGCATGAGCCTGCGCCCGGACTCCGGTATGAAAGGATACCGGTCCGCCAGCTCATAGGCCAGCCGGTTCACCGTGAACCGCCAGCTCCGGGGATCAAGGAGGGAGAAGGGGTACGGATCCGTGGCCTCCAGGTTGTCGTCGAACTTGAAATGGCAGCTCACCCGTTCCGATGCCATGCCACACGCCCTCCCCGCCGGATTCACGACGGCCGGCTTCTCACACCCCCTTGGGATTCGGGCATGATGAACATATCGAAGTGTCATCCGGGCTCGACCCCCGTAGCGTCATGGAATTCCGGCTTCTCCGATGAGAAAGGGAGGGACCCGCGCTCCATCCTGTCCCCCATCCACGGGAGGACGGGGATTTCTCTCAGAGTGCGGGACTGCCGGGAGACGGGAGAACCTGTGACCCGGGCAAGAACTTCTTCCCGGTCTTACGAGAGGACTGGTGCGGGCCGGCGTCTCAGGGGGCCGTATCGCCGCTGACGGTGCTGACCATCCGGTGGCAGTCATCGGGGGGCATATTGAAGACCACGTCGAGAGCTGAGAGGGAGGGCACAAAGCCGGGCCAGCGCTGGGGGTAGGGGAGGGGATGGAAATCCAGGTACCGGAGCTCGATTTCGGCCTCCGCAAATTTCTCCTCGTCAAGATAGTTCCGGCCAGATGCCCCCGAGATGAAGACGTCCGCCCCTGCCCGGGAAAGGATCTCGACCAGGAGGTCGGTGGATTTCAGGGTCCGGTCCACAGGAAGACCGCTGGCCCGCATGGTAGGTGTCCGGATGCCGAGGCGCTCCTTCAGGTACTGTATCCCGTATTCATTCATTTCCCGGAGGCCCGTGAAGGGCTGGCGGTAGTAGGTCTCCACGAACTCCCTGTCAAAGAAGGGGGCCTGGTCGTAGTTGGCCGTAAGCAGGTTCCGGTGCTTCTTCCGCCACCGGTCGTCCGGCAGGAGGAATGCCTGGTCGATGGGCGCCAGGCGGTTCGCACCGGCCATGGGGATGGAGAGCCAGTCGGATCCCTCCTTTGTCCGTATCCTGACCCGCCGGGTATAGCCGCCTTCGGTGAGCTGCACCACGTCCAGGAAGATGAAGAGATCCGCCATGGCCATCTTCTGGAAAAAGCCCAGGTACGGGAGGTAATTGGGCTGGTGCATCGAGACGATCATGATGCTACCGGATCCCGGTTCTCCTCATCCCCCGGCACCGGCCGTGCCCCTTCCACCCCAGGTTCCTCCACATCCAGCGTCCTGATCACCTTCGCCGGCACCCCGACAGCCACCGACCTCGGGGGGATGGAACGGTTGACCACAGCACCGGTCCCGATCACCGACAGCTCCCCGATCTCAACGCCCATAATGACGATACAGGCAGGCGAGAGCCAGGCCCCCCGACCGATCCGAACAGGCTTCACCTCCCGGGGATAGAAATCATTCAGGAGTGTGGCACCGCCGCTGTGGGTACTGATGATGCAGCGGTCCGCGATGACCGCGTAATCTTCGATGGTGATCAGCTCGGGGTACACGCGGTCAAAGATCACATCGTAGCCAATGTACACGTTCTCCCCGATGCGGACGCCCCGCCAGCGGTGGAACAGGGTCCTCCAGGACGGGATGGGAAAGGTGGAGGCAAGCCGCTCCAGGAACCAGTTCTTCGCGAACCAGAAGCCGAAACGGATTTTTCCGGTCTTCCGGGTCTCCACGGCCTCGTTGAACGCTTTCGAGTCCCGGTCAGATACGAGAGCCATCCATCTCCTCCCCCGACGTTCCCCCGACGAACATCCGTCTACTGTAGGGGAAGTGAGGTGTTATCCTTTTCTCCCCCATGCCCTCTTCCTTCCCTCGATGGATTTCGATCCCGCGAACCGTCCCCTCCTCCGGCAGGGCCACCCCGTTCGAGAAGGGTTCCCCCTTCCAGTGTCTTGATCACCCTCGCCGGCACGCCCACGGCCACCGACCTCGGGGGGATGGAGCGGGTGACGACGGCACCGGTCCCGATGACGGACTGCTCCCCGATCTCCACACCCATGATGACAATACTGGCAGGCGAGAGCCAGGCCCCCCGACCGATCCTCACCGGCTTCACCTGGCGGGGATAGAGGTGCTGAAGAGGGAAGCTCCCGCACCCGTGTGCGGTGATGATGCAGCGGTCCGCGACGACGGCGAAGTCCTCGATGGAAACCTTCTCCGGGTATACGCGGTCGATGATAACGTCGTACCCGATGTACGCGTTCCTGCCGATGCGTACCCCCCGCCAACGGTGGAGATTAGCCCGCCAGGAGGGGACCGGGCAGATGTCGGCCAGCTGCTCGAGGAGCCAGTTCTTCAGGAAACGGAGGATGAACTGGGTCTGGGTCATCCCCCGCGATTGCGCCGCGTCGGCCAGCTCATGGTGATCCAGTTCAGAGAAGAACGCCATTATCCCATCCCGCCCGCTGATGTTCTGTGTGATAACTCATTGTTGTGAGGGAGATACCGGTTTATCTGTGTTGCCAAACGGCTTTCCTCGCCGCCCCATCAGATATCCCGATGTGTCACCGGCGCGGTCATGTGATTCGCTTCCGGATCTCGCCCAGCGTGGCCCGGGGGACTTCACTGAGCCCCTTCAGCACCTCCCTGATCCTCCGCTCGACCCGCTCCCCCTTGATCGCCCAGTACAGGGGCCTGCCCCTGCCCACGTCGGGGAACTTCTCCCGGGCAATGTCCAGGGGATGGAAGTAGAGGAGGGTGGGGCCCCGGGCCAGGCTCTGGCGGATCCCCCGGAGAACCACCCCGGATCCCAGGAAACGGAGCACGGGGCCACCGGCAGACGGGATCCGCAGGCCCATAGCCTGCCAGTATGGGAAGGGGACCTCCACCATCTGCCGGTTCCCGCCGGGGACGAGGGTTCCCGGTGACGGGGAGTAGGGGGTGGTCCCCACGCCGTTCAGGTCCGAGTCGGTCTTGTTGTACAGCGAGTTGACCGAGACCGAGGAGTCGTAGAGGAATCCCATGCGCTCCAGGGAGTCCAGCATCCATCCGCCAAGATAGGCACTGGGGGCGCGGTAACCAATGACCGGGGACCTGCTGATCTTCTCCAGAATGGCCTTCGCGGTGCCGGTCTGCTCCTCAAATTCCCGGGGAGGTATGAAGGGCTGTTTCGTGGTTGGATCAAGGGTGCAGGCATGGTGCAGGCCATGGCAGGCGATCTCATGGCCCCGTGCCGCGATGGCTTCCACAAGACCCGGGTAGCGGTCCGCCACGTCGGCCACGACGAAAAAGGTGGCGGTGATTCCCTGACCTTCCAGCAGGTCCAGGACGCGGAGGGTCGGTTCCGTCAGGTAATCATACCGCCCTTCCCAGCGCTGGAAGAATTCAGCCGTGTCACGGTACACGGAGAAGGGGGAACCTGTCACCGAGGGGATATGGTACCAATCCTCGATATCCACAGTGACGGAGAGTGTATATCGATCCATGCGCAGGCCCCGGGGATGCTCCGATCTCTCGTTACCCATCTCGTTCTCCCGTCTTAAAAATGTCATGCTCTCAATACCGGGACGGATAACCCACCGG
>JAJRDA010000034.1 GCA_028678665.1 Methanomicrobiales archaeon
ATGTACCACCTCTCCTGCATCCACTGCGGGGCCAGGTACCCGCCGGATGCGGTCATCTACACCTGCGAACGCTGCGGCCATCTCCTGGAGGTACGGTATCCCCTGGAGGAGATCAGGGTCAGCCGGAAGGACTGGCGGAAGCGGCCGCTTTCGGTCTGGCGGTACCGGGAGCTGATGCCGGTCACCGGCACACCGGTGACGCTCCGGGAAGGGGGGACCCCCCTCTACTCCCTGGAGCAGATTGGGAGGGAGATGGGCCTCCGGTCCCTGCATGCCAAGCACGAAGGATTGAACCCTTCGGGATCCTTCAAGGACCGGGGCATGACGGTGGGAGTCTCCATGGCGCTCCAGCTGGGGAAACGGACCGTGGCCTGCGCCTCCACAGGGAACACATCGGCAAGCCTGGCCATGTACGCGGCCAGGGCAGGGATACCGGCGGTGGTGCTCCTCCCTGCCGGCAAGGTGGCGCTGGGGAAGGTGGCCCAGGCGCTGATACACGGTGCCCGGGTCATCGCCATCCGGGGCAACTTCGACCGTGCGCTGGAGATGGTCCACGAGCTCTGCCTCTCCCACGGCCTGTACCTGCTGAACTCCGTGAACCCGTACCGGCTGGAAGGGCAGAAGACCATCGGCTTTGAAGTGCTGGACCAGCTGGGGCAGGTCCCGGACCGGATCGTGCTCCCGGTGGGGAATGCCGGGAACATCTCGGCGGTGTACAAGGGCCTCACCGAGCTGCGGGACCTGGGATTCATCGACCATCTCCCCCGGATGACCGGGGTCCAGGCCGAGGGTTCCGCGCCGTTGGTGAGAGCGATCCGGGACGGCCTCCCCGAAGTAATCCCCGAACCCTCGCCCGAGACGGTGGCCACCGCCATCCGCATCGGAGCACCGGTGAACGGGGAGAAAGCGCTCGTCGCCATCCGGAAGACCGGTGGTACCGCAGTCTCTGTCTCTGATGCCGAGATCCTGGCCATGCAGAAGGCCCTGGCCTCGCGGGAGGGGATCGGGATTGAACCCGCCTCCGCGGCATCGGTGGCCGGTGTCCGGAGGATGGCCGAGGAAGGGATCATTGACCGGGACGAGCGGGTGGTATGCGTGGTCACCGGACACCTGCTGAAGGACCCGGAGACCGTGGTGAAACAGTGCGCTCCCCCCGTCGAGATCGATGCCGACATGCAGTCGCTGCTCTCTGCGCTGCGCTTGTGATCCTGGCCCTCCCGGCATCTGCCCTGGACGCCACCTTCCGGGTGGATCCCTCCCGGGCCGGGTTCAATGCCAGCGTGCAGGTGGAGGAGAGCAACGAGTTCTTTTTCTGGGATTTTGGCCCGCTGGGGGAGCGGATTCCGAAAAAGGTGGACCATGTCTCCCTGTCAGGGAACTGCACGAACTGCAGTTACGGCTTCGCCGAGGACTATCACATCACCTTCCCGGAGGGCAACTACACGGTGCACTATGCCTCGGGTCTCTCGGATAACCACCTGTCAGCCTACTTTTCCGAGCCCTACAACATCACGGTTCTGCTCCCCCCAGGGCTTGATGTCCGCAGTCCGCTCCTGGGGGGCATGAATCCCGCGACGGCCAGGGTGACGGAGGAGGGCGGGAGTCTCGCCGTCACCTGGAACCAGACCCGTGCCGTCGAGGTCCGGTTCTATGACGGTGGGCAGGAGACGTTGCTGTACCTCTTCGGGACGATCTGGCTCTCGGCGGTGGTCGTGGCCCTCGTGCCTTTCCTGCTGGTCCACCGGAGAAAACAGGACGGGAGCTAGCGTTCTTCTCCCGCCTGTCGCCCGGCGGGACCTCCGCTCCGCGGTGGCCAGGTATGATTCCCTGCCCCCTTCCGCCGGGAGGCATGGGAGAAAAAGGCTGGGGAGAGAGGATCGCGGAAGATCGCCCCGGGGCGATCCTCACTTCGCCGGTTCTTTCTTCAGCTTGATGTCGATCCCGTACTTCTCGGCGTTGAAGTCCGCGATGGCCTGGATCTGGGCAATCTCCGCGTCCTTCCGGGCGGGCTTGAAGAGGTGCCGGAACCGCTTCTGGGTGGAGAGGTACTCCTCCACGGGCTTGCGCACCACCTTCTTCACCCGGGTAACCTTTCCGTCGACCATCTCGTAGAGCACGCAGAGGCCCGTCTCCACGGCCAGCTTCCCCATCTTCATGGTCAGGTTGCCCTCGAAGCCCCATCCGGTGGCGCAGGGCGCGTGCACCTGGATGTAGCAGGGCCCCTTCGTGTTCACCGCCTTCTCCACCTTCTGCATGAAGTCAGCGGGGTAGGAGACCGACGCCGTGGCCACGTAGGGCGCCCCGTGGGCAGCCAGGATCTGCGGCATATCCTTCTTTGGCCGCTTGTTTCCCGTGGAGCAGCGCCCTGCAGGGCTCGTGGTCGTGGAGGCGGCATAGGGCGTGGCCCCCGACCGCTGGATGCCCGTGTTCATGTAGGCCTCGTTGTCGTAGCAGATGTAGGTGAAGTCGTGCCCCCGCTCGAAGGCCCCGCTGATGCAGAGCATCCCGATGTCAAAGGTGGCACCGTCGCCGCCGATGATCACCACCTTCTCGGACCGGCCCTGCTTCTTCAGCGACGCCTCGACGCCAGAGGCCACCGCCGCCGCGTTCTCGAAGAGGGAGTGGATCCAGGGAACCTTCCATGCCGTCTCCGGGTAGGGGCTGGAGAAGACCTCCATGCACCCTGTTGAAGAGACAACGATGGTATCCTTCCCCGCGCCCTTCAGGATCAGGCGGGCGGCAATCGCGGGCCCGCACCCGCCGCAGGCCCGGTGCCCGCAGTCAAAGAGTTCCAGGCTCTTGTCGACCATTACCTGAGCACCTCCTGTCTCAGGCCATAGAACTGGTCGCCCTGCCCCTTTTCGGCCAGGGCCGCGATCGCAGCGATGTCGCTCTTCTTCAGGTCCCTCCCGCCCAGGCCCACAATGTAGTCATACACCGCGATCCCCGAGCCATAGAGGGCATCCTTCACTTCCAGGCCGACAGCGCCCTTGGAGCCCAGGGAGATGTTCTTGTCCAGCACCGCCACCCGCTTCACTCCTGCGAGGGCCTTCGCGATATCAGGGCCGGGGAAGGGGCGGTAGCACCGGATCTTGAGGAGGCCCACCTTCTTTCCCTGCGCCCGCATCTCGTCGATGGCGTCCTTGACCGTGCCGCAGAGAGATCCCATGGCCACGAAAGCGGTCTCGGCATCCTCCAGCTGGTATCCTTCCACGAGCGCTGAGTAGTCCCTGCCGAACTGTTTCCCGAACTCCTTCCCGGCACGGGCGATCCGCTCCTTCGCCCGTTCCAGGGCCCGGTCTATCTCGTACCGGAACTCCATGTAGTAATCCGGCGAGGCGAACATGCCGAAGGAGATGGGGTCAGCGGCGTCCAGCCTCTGGTAGGGCCTGAAAGCCGGCAGGTAGGCATCCACCTGGTCCTGCGAGAGCGTCTCAACGGGCTCATAGGTGTGGGAGAGGATGAACCCGTCGAAGCAGACCATGGCGGGGAGGAGGATCTCGTGGTCCTCGGCCACCCGGTAGGCCAGGTAGTGGAGGTCCGTTGCCTCCTGGTTGTCCTCGGCATAGAGCTGCATCCACCCCGAGTCCCTGAGGGAGATGGAGTCCTGCTGGTCGTTCCAGATGGAGAGCGGTGCCGAGAGGGCCCGGTTCACGATCGTCATCACGATGGGGAGCCGCATCCCTGCCACGTTGAAGCAGACCTCGAACATGAGGGCCAGGCCCTGGGAGGTGGTGGCCGAGTACACACGGGACCCTGCGGCGCTGGCACCGATGCAGGCCGAGAGCGCGGAGAACTCGCTCTCCACCGTGATGTACTCCGCGTCCAGGGTGCAGTTGGCCACCATGTCGGCGAGGGCTTCGACGATGTGGGTCTGGGGAGTGATGGGGTAAGCCGAGATCACCTGGGGGCGGCAGAGCCGGACCGCGTCAGCAACGGCGAGGGACCCTTCCATGAACTGCATCATCTCACTTCTCCTCCTGTTCCATCTCGATGTCCTCTGCGGGGCACTCGTCGGAGCAGAGGCCGCACCCCTTGCAGAACTCGTAGTTCGCCTCGTAGAACTCGTCCTCGCTCTGCTCGACGCAGCCCTCAGGGCAGACCAGCGCACAGATGCCGCACTTCGTGCACTTATCGTGCTTGAAGACGGGCCGGAAGACCCTCCAGGAACCGGTCCGGTTGGATCGGGACTTCCCCGGGCGGGCGGTGCAGCCCACGGAGAGGGCCATCTCAGGCACCTCCCTTCACCTGGGCGTAGGCACGCCGCGCCGCGTCGATGTTCTTCTCTGCGAGATCCTTCCCGAACCGGTGCCGGATCACCTTCTCCATGGCGTCCATGCTGATCTCCCCGCTGGCCGCGGCAAAGGCTCCCATAAGCGCCGTGTTCGTGATGGGGACCCCCAGCGCCTCCAGGGCGATCCGGGTGGCATTGAGGGTGACAAGCCGGACCCCTTCCGGGACATTCCAGGCGCCGCCCTTCTCGGTGTTGATGACGGCGATCCCTCCCTTCTTCATGCCACCGAAGACGTTCACGTCCTTGATCAGCGTGCTGTCCTGGACGATGATGTAGTCGGGCTCGTAGATCTGGCTCCGGAGCCGGATCTTCCTGTCCGCGAAACGGACAAAGGCCTGGACGGGAGCGCCCCTTCGCTCGACGCCAAAGGCAGGGAACGCCTGGGCAAAGACCCCGTTCTCGAACGCTGCGGTGGCAATCAGCTCGGCTGCGGTCACCGAGCCCTGGCCACCCCTCCCGTGGATGCGAAGCTCTCTCAAGAAAAATCCCAGATCATTTTACATGATTAATCATAGATAAATGCTGTCAAACGACGCAGATGACGAAGGAGAATTCATTGGCAACAAGAAGATGGTTCCCCGTATTCGCTGTTTTCCAGTGAAACGTTCCTGAGGGCTCCGTCCCCGCTGCGGCCCCCCAGGTGCAGTCTTCATGTGTGACGTACCGGGTTCACGTATCGATTGATTATTACTGAGACGCTCTTGGGGGCTCACCGCCCCCGCCGCGTGGGCAACCCCCGCCAGTTTTCCGGGATCCGGTGATCCATCCTGCACTATCTACCGACATGGTGGGACTATCCTCACGGGGAGGGACCGGGAGGGGACTGGCCCCCTCCCGCACCACTTTAAGATGCTCAATGAAGAATCCGGATTCCCTCTCCCTCCGCTGACCTCACTCCACCGGAGCCAGGATCTCGGTGAGGATCTGCTCCGGCGGCACTTCCCGGGGATCGTTCGGGTACGCTTCCCGGATGGGGCCGGTGATCCTGAGCCCCTTCTCGTTGATCCACCCAAAGAGCCGGCGGTAGGTGGGCTCACACGCTTCGTAGGGCCCGTGGTGGACTATCCGCGCCATCTTCCCGCCGGGGAGTATGTACGCACGGATCTCTCCGGCTCCCTTCACGTTCCCGGTGACCGGCCAAGCCACCTCCACGTCCGCGGTCCCGGCTTGGTCCGCAGCCATGACCTCCTCATGCGAGGTCTCGTGGCAGACAAAAACCGGAGGGCCGGCGATGGCGATGCCATTCGCCATGACATGGGTGATGATCGCCATCAGGAGCTCGGGGATCATGCGGTAATGCCCGCGCCGGCGCATCCCGAGCACCTGCTGCGCCGGTACGTTCACCAAGGTGATCTCGTCCATGACTGCACCTTCCGGAGGATTGAAACGGGAGGGCTTAAGCCCGCGAGTGCGCAGCCCGGAAGTGGATCTCGTCGCAACCTGAATCGGTGTTACATGATTGTAGACTGTTACAGGGACGCTCCTGGGGGGCTCCGCCCCCCGCCGCGGCTCCAGCGGACTCAGCCTGCGATGATGAGGAATCGGTAGCTCGTATTCTCCGGCTACCAGTGAGACGCTCTCGGGGGCTCCGCCAGGGCTCCGCCCCCGCCACGTGGGCACTCCCCGCCGGTTGATCAGGACTGAAGCGGCTGCGGGTAAACTACCGACGTGGCGGGACTACCGTCCTGGGGGAGGGCCCAGGAGGGGGTGAGTAGCCCCCTCCCGCACTATATGGTTGTAACCGCGAGAAACTCGGATCCGGAAAACCGAAGGGGGGCGCCCACGCGGCGGGGGGGGCGTACGGCCCCCCCTGGAGCGTCCCACCAGTACGCAATTATGAAAGAACCGACGGTGATCTGCATCCTCAGCGGGAGGGGGCGGGCCCCCTCCCGCACCATGCGGCGATAACCTCCCGTCGGTGAGGTCCGTCACATCGAAAGATACCCTATACCCGGACCCGGATCCCCAGGATATCCTCTGATCCGGAAGCCACGTCCCGCGCGATCTTCCAGAGACCCCGTGAGGCGCACCACTCGTCAAAGACGGTGACCTGCTCTCCCAGGAGGCGTTCCACCTCCGGGGCTACCTGCGGGCCAAGTGTACCGGCGAGGGCGGCCTTCGCCTCCGGGGCGAGCACCCGGAGCGCTGCGATCTCCATGGCAGCGAAAAGGGAGAGGGCCGGGATCCGCTCTCCCTCCGGCAGGTGGTACTCCACGCCCGCGTGCTGGAAGGCGTCGTTCGCCGAGCACTCGCCCCGGTCGATCTTCCGGATGGCGTCTACATCCAGGGCCCCCTGCAGGAGCCCGGGCGCGAAGATGCAGGCATCGATGGCCCCGGTGATCCTGCCGCCGGAGACCAGGATCGTCACCGTGTTGGAGGAGACGTCGGCCACCGCAAAGTCATTCCCCAGCACCTGGTGGACCTCGTAGGCTATCCCCACCTTCTCCGGGCTGGCCTGGTGGGAGTAGACCCGGAACCGGGGATCGGTGGGGGAGGCCCGGTGGAGACCGGGCACGACGATGGCGGGAAGGCCGCTTCCCTCGATGGCGTCAAAGACCCGGGTCCCGCCGCCGATATGCTTGCCAGCCCCCTCCCTGCTCACCAGGCCGCGGTTCGTGACTGAACCGATGGGCAGGATCTCCGAGAAGTTGTCCCCCATGGAGTAGGTGGCGGCGACGAGGCGTATCCGGTCCAGCGGGGTGAGACGCGCGAGCATCTCCACGTCGAACTCACAGGCTTCCTCCCGGCTGATCCGGAACTCTCCTTCAGGAGAGGCGAACCGGATCCCTGTAGTGCCGTGGTCGATCCCGATAAACATGTCCACCGCCAGACTGACGCTGCAGGAGAAGGCGGGAACCGGTAAGGGATTCGCCCGGGGGAGGACATACCTGCCGGTTCCGGCCCCGTTCCCTTGCTTCTCACCGTGTACTCTTCCGGATCCCTATAATATTACCGTCCGTTGGCCTTGTCTCCGATCGTGCGATCCCTCGTCGCTCCCCCTCCCTTCACGAAGGGCCGGGAATCACTTTCGGGTGAGGATCAGGGCACCGGCGATGAGGGCCAGGACGGGAATGGCATTCCAGAGAGGGGTGCGGGCCCGGGTGGCCGCGGGTTTGGGGGCCTGGGTGGTGAGAGACGGTGATATCGGGGCACCCGTGGTTACGATAGTCGTTGTACCGGTCGCTCCCCCCGCCGGCGTGGGGGAGGACGGGGTCGTGATCTGCGTGGCAGGCGTACCGGTCACCCCCCCTCCATTGGCCGGGGTCTCCCCTTCCGTGACCAGGTCAATCCGGATGGTGGCCTCATTGACACAGTTTGCGGGCTGGAAGTAGGCGAGCGCCCGGTAATTCCCCGTCATCCAGCCCGGTTCCGAGAGGGTCCGGGGATCAAAGGTCAGGGTGCCCTCCCCGTACAGGAGCACGTTGTGGGGCCGGGTGAAGATGAGGCCGGATCCACCGCTGGCAGCACGGAGATACTCGTCCGTGGTAATCATGATGATGAGCCCGCAGGCGCCGGGTACCTGGCCGGTCTCCTCGTGTACCTGGTAGAAGATCTCCACGGTTTTGAATCCCGTGAAGTCCGTGATCCTGAAGGGCATGATTGCCTCTTCTACACCCTGCCAGGAACCGGTGAGCGTGGTGGTCCTGTCAACCAGGGTGGTCCGTGTCTCCGCTGCGGTGCCGAGCGGTACCATCACGAGGATGGCCAGCGCTGCGACAAGGAGGATATTCCAGACGTGACGCATATTCCACAACCCCTTTTATGGGTAGGTGGAAATTTTTCAGGGGGCTATTTATCCCTTACGATTCTACTCTTCCCCAGGATCCGGATTTCCCGGGGGGTGTAGAGATACTGCTGAATTCTAACGTCCGGAGGGCCAATCTCAGAGCAATGGATGTGGTGGTGACAGGCGGGGCCGGGTTCATCGGGTCTCATCTCGTGGACGCGCTGGTGGCCCGCGGGGACCGGGTGACGGTGATCGACAACCTGAGCGCCGGGACACGGGAAAACCTGGCCGGGCACCTGGAGAAGGGCACTGTGACCCTTCTCACGGCCGATCTCCTGGAGACAGGATGGGAAGACCAGATGGAGGGCGCGGATATGGTTTTTCACCTGGCTGCGGACCCGGACGTGCGGCAGAGCGCGGTCACACCGGAGCGCCAGGTACAGCAGAACATCGTGGTCACTACCCGGGTCCTGGAGGCGATGCGGAAATTCAGAGTCCCCAACCTTGCCTTTACGTCGACGTCCACGGTATACGGGGAGGCATCGGTGATCCCCACTCCCGAGGAGTACACCCCCCTGGAACCCATCTCCGTGTACGGGGCCACCAAGCTGGCCTGCGAGGCCCTCATCTCCGCCTACTCCCACTCTTTCGGGATCCGCTCATCGTCTTTCCGGTTCGCCAACATCATCGGCCCCCGGAGCGGCCACGGGGTGATCCCGGACTTTGTCCGCAAGCTGCGGGAGAATCCCCGCGAACTCGAGATCCTGGGGGACGGGTCCCAGACCAAGTCCTACCTGGAGGTGTCGGAGTGCGTAAGGGCCATGCTCTTTGCCGTGGAGCACGCACGGGAGCCGGTGAATGTGTTCAACATCGGGTCCGAGGACTGGATCGATGTCACCGCGATCGCTGATATCGTGGTCGCGGCCATGGGCCTCTCCGAAGTGGAGTACCGCTATACCGGGGGCGAACGGGGCTGGGTCGGGGACGTGCCCCGGATGCTCCTCTCCATCGAAAGGCTGAAGTCCATCGGATGGAAGCCGGAGATGGGATCACGGGAGAGCGTTGTTGCTGCCGCCCGGGCCATGGCAGGGGGGGGATAACCCGTGGACCCTGGTTCGGCTGTCATGATCCTGATCCTGGGCGCCATCCCCCTCTTCGAGGCCAGGTACGCCATACCGGCTGCCATCGTGGCTGGTTACCAGCCGCTGGAGGCCTTCCTGCTGGCCCTGGCAGGGAACCTGCTCCCCATCATACCCCTCCTCCTGCTGCTGGGGCCTATCTCAGACTTCCTGATCCGGCACTCATCGGCCTGTGACCGGTTCTTCCGGTGGCTCTTTGAACGGACACGCAGGCAGATGGAGGGCCGGGAGCGGGTCGGGGCCCTGGCACTCTTCGTCTTCGTGGCGATACCCCTGCCTATGACGGGAGCCTGGAGCGGCTGCGCGGCGGCCTTTGTCTTTGGCATCCCGTTCCGGTACGCATTCCCTGCCATCGCCCTGGGTGCGGTGGTTGCTGCACTCGTGATCGCCCTCCCCACCCTGGGGATCCTCACCATGATGGGAGGATCACCATGACGGATCGCAGGTATCTGGTGGTCCTTGGGGACGGGATGGCGGACGAGCCGCTGGAGGAACTGGGCGGAAAGACACCCCTGGAGTACGCCCGCACCCCCCACTTTGACCGGATCGCCCGGGAAGGCGCCTGCGGGCTGCTCCGGACGATCCCCCCCGGATTCGAGGCAGGGAGCGACATCGCCAACCTCTCGATCCTGGGGTACGATCCCGCGCGGTACTACACAGGACGGGGGCCGCTGGAAGCAGCCTCCATTGGCGTGGATCTCGCACCGGAGGATGTGGCCTACCGCTGCAACCTGGTGACAGTGAAAGATGGTGTGATGGAGGACTTCACCGCCGGGCACATCTCCAGCGACGAGGGTGCCCGGCTGATCCGTGCCATGGACGGTTCGGTGGAGGGGGCCCTTTTCTATCCCGGCATCAGCTACCGGAACCTGCTGGTGCTGGAGCGGGGCAAGGGCGCGGAGACCACACCACCCCACGACATCACCGGAATGCCCATCGATCCCCACCTCCCCCTCGGGTGGGACGGGCCGATCCTGCGGCGGGCGATGGAACGGAGCATCGCTATCTTCGAGGACCAGGAAGTGAATCGTTCCCGTATCCGGGAGGGGAAGCGGCCGGCCACGATGATCTGGCCCTGGAGCGGCGGGAAGCGGCCTGCCCTGCCTTCCTTCCGGGAACGGTACGGCCTCTCGGGCGGGATCATCGCCGCTGTGGACCTCTTGAACGGCATCGCACGGTACGCGGGGATGGAGGTGATCCGGGTGCCGGGGGCGACCGGTTACCTGGACACCGATTACCAGGCAAAAGCGCGATACGCGGTGGCAGCCCTCGAACGGCTGGACTTCCTGTACCTCCACGTCGAGGCACCGGACGAGGCCGGCCACATGGGGAGCGTGGAGGAGAAGGTCCGGGCCATCGAGCGGGTGGACGGGATGGTGGGGACCATCCTGGAGTCCTTTGAAGGCGTGATCGCGGTGCTGCCCGATCATCCCACCCCCATCCGGGCGAAGACCCACACCGCGGACCCGGTGCCTTTCGCCATCCGTGGTCTCCTCACAGATGGAACGACACGGCTTACCGAGCGGGAGGCTGCCCGGGGAGCCTACGGGATGAGGGACGGGGTGGACCTGGTCCCCCTCCTCATCGGCAGGGGGCAGGAGCACGGGCGGTAACCGGATTCCCCCCGCCGTCGGTGAGCACATCGCCATTTTTATGGTCACATGGAGAGATTCCGTATACTTACATCTGCCCCGGCCAGGTCTCTGCCCCGCAGGGGCGGGAGGACAGGATACCCATGAACCAGAGTGAACTGCAGATCATCCGGCAGTATCTCTCCCCGTACCTCATGCGCCTCGCGGTGATTACGGTCCTCGCGGTGGTCTGCTCGTTCTTTGAGGCCATCAGCCTCGGGGCCCTCGTGCCTCTCCTCCAGATCATGGAGGACCAGAGTGATCCTGGCGGCACTCTCTGGGGTATGCTGGAATCCCTCTTCGGCATGGTGGGGCTGGAGCTCACCTTTGCCACGCTTCTGGGGCTCCTCGTGTGCCTCTTCCTGGTGGGACAGGTCCTGCTGTTTGTAAAGAAGGTGCTGCAGATCCGGCTCCGGCTGCAGTTTGCCACGGAGATAAAGAACGAGCTGTACCGCAGGATTCTCGCCGCCGACATGCTCTTCCTTTATTCACAGCGGGCCGGTAACTTCAACAACGCCATCACGGCTGAGGTGGAGAGCGCCGGCTATGGCATCTTCGCCGCCGCAGAGCTCCTCACTGATATCCTCTTCATCGGGGTGTACGCGGTGATGCTCCTCTATATCTCGGTGGAACTGACGCTCGTCTGCCTGGGGATCTCGCTCGTTACCCTCTATCTCCTCAACCTGTTGATCCGGAGGTCCGAAATTCACGGCCGGAAGCTGGTGGAGTGGAATACCCTGCAGAATGAGTACCTCACCGAGCGGTTCAACCTGCTGAAACTGATTAAGGCCACCTCCGCGGAGAACCGGGAACAGGGACGTTTCCAGCAGATCGCGGAGTCCCTGCAGGCGACCTATGGTACCTACTGGATTCTCGGCGTTCTGGTGGAGGTCCTTTTCCAGTCCATTATCTTTGTCATTGCCGTTCTCGTTCTCTTCCTCTCTATAGAGTTCTTCAGTATCCAGCTCGCCCTCCTGCTGGTCTTTCTCTTCGTGCTGGTCCGGATCACCGCACCGATGAGGGACTTCAGCACCCGGCGGCACGAACTGGCCCGGCAGATCCCGAGCTTCATGAAGATCCACCAGGTGATGGAAGGGGTGTCCGCCGCCAGCCGTGTCCGGGACGGGACCCGGGAGTTTACCGGGTTCTCACGGGAGATCACTTTTGACCGCGTCTCCTTCTCCTACCTGCCAGACACCCCGGTTCTCTCGGACCTCTCCCTCACCATACCCAAGAATGAAATGGTAGCCCTGGTCGGGGCATCGGGGGGCGGGAAATCCACCGCCGCCGACCTCCTGATCCGGCTGCTGGACCCGGACCAGGGATCCATCCGGGTGGACGGCACCGACCTCCGCGAGTTCACACTCCGTTCCTGGCATGCCCGGCTCGGGGTGGTGAGTCAGGACATCTTCCTCTTCAACGATTCGGTGCTGGAGAATATCTGCTACGGAAGCGACCGGGTATCGCAGGATAAGGCCATCGAAGCGGCACGAGTGGCCAATGCCCACGACTTCATCATGGGGCTGGAACGCGGGTACGATACGGTCCTTGGCGAGAAGGGGGTGAAGCTCTCCGGTGGCCAGCGGCAGCGGATCGCCCTGGCCCGGGCTCTCTACAAGAACCCGGAGATCCTGCTCCTGGACGAGGCTACCAGCTCCCTGGACAGCGAGTCCGAGAAGATCATCCAGAACTCCATTGCCGGCCTCCGGAAACGCTACACCATCGTGGTCATCGCCCACCGCCTCTCCACCATCGAGAATTCGGACCGGATCTATGTCATTGAACAGGGGAGGATCGTTGAATCCGGCTCGCACCAGGATCTCCTGGCACGGGGTTCCACTTACTCGATGTACTACCAGATCCAGCGGGGCGGGGACAGGGAAGAGAAGATCCCCAAATAACGGTCTTTATGACCCATGATCTTCCAGTAAATCGAGATAGAGCGTGAAATAATTTTTTAACGCCTTTTCATGGGTGAATTTCTCATTAAATCGATTTTTTGCATTTTTTCCCAGTGTTATTCTGAGGGATTCATCAGATATCATTCTCATAATTCCCTCTGCCAGTTCCCTGGAGTCCCCTGGAGGAAACAAAATACCAGAGTTCGTCTCAATTTCCTCTGGAATACCGGCGAGGGAACTCGCAATGATTGGTTTACCCAGTTGCATTGCCTCAAGAATGACGTTCGGGAGATCTTCATCCTTTATCGAAGGCAGAATAATGCAATCCGATGCATTCAGGAGGTTGTAAATATGCTCTTCATGGGCAAGGAATACCACATGGCTGGAGATATTCATATCCTGAACATATTTTTTTAATTGTGTCTCCAGAGGACCTGTTCCTTCGATGAGGCAAAGAGGCAATACAATTTCTGGATGTGTTTCTTTCAGGTACTGTAACGCTTTGAAAAGATAGATATGTCCTTTCCTCTCTTCCAAATTGGCGATAACTGAAATAATAAAAGATTTATCAGGTAATTCCAATCTTGAAAGAACCTGAGATCTCGTCTCGGTGACAGGCCGGGGTACGATTCCATTATGAATAAAAATTATTTTATCGGACGGAATTTTTAAGATCTGGATGGCCTTTTTTCTCGTGAAATCCGATCCTGTCACAAATTGGGTTACGAGAGAGATCAAGACTCTGTCTATCGGATAATCAAGCCATCGTTCTGGTGAATGGTACCCTGCAGGAATATTATTTATTACATAAATGACCCGGTTGATACCGGCCAATCTTGCGGCAAAAACGGCTGAAATGGTTGAATATGCGCCAGGATAACCGCCATTATTGATGTGGATGAGATCGATATCACACTGAGAAAAATGGCGATATAAAATCACGGTATTCATAATGAGAAACAAATATTTAATTAAAAGCAAATTTATTAAAATTTTCATCGGTTTTTGTAAAGGAGGAAAGAAAGTTTTATCAATATAATTATATAAATTGTAATGATCAAATATTCGTATCGGAGAATATGCTGGTGAGATCTTTACCCTTTTCGATAATCCCTCCCGGTACCGGATATTATCACGGTACGAAAACCCCATATCAAAAGATGTGTGAAATTGTGCATCATTCAAAAAAAGGGCCAGCATATTCTCACATCCTGCGAAAAATGGACAATCCGAATAATAATGGATTCTCGGTCTCATCGATTCAGCACTTCGTGATAGAGTGAATTGTCTTCTTTAAACCCGCATCAAGACGTACCCGCGGCTTCCAGTGCAATATTTTTTTGGCGTTATTGATATCAACACAATAATTCATTATCTCATTATCCCGGTAGGGAATCTGACCTAGTTGAATGAGATTCTTTTTATTCATGAGTTTCTCAACCAGATATGCGATATCAAGAATTCTTGTGGGGATTCCGCTGCCGATATTGATTATATTTCCACGGGACAGGTGATGTTGTGGAACACGAAGGATCGCATCGATTAAATCATCGATATAGAGGAAATCTCGCGTTTGCTCTCCTGCGGTCATCATGAATGGCTGATCATGATGAAGAGAGCTGATCAGGGAGGGAAGAAACATGTCATTCTCCTGCCCAGGTCCATAGGCCAGGGTTGGACGA
>JAJRDA010000035.1 GCA_028678665.1 Methanomicrobiales archaeon
TGTCAGCGCGGCAGCCGTCTCGTGCGGCTCTGCACGGGACTGCCATTCCCTCCCGAGAGGGTGACGGGAGGACCCATGCTGCGGCTCTACAACACCCTGGCCCGGAAGAAGGAGCCCTTTACCCCGCGGGAACCGGGAGTGGTCCGGTTTTTCACCTGCGGACCGTCCATCTACCAGCCTCCCCACCTGGGCAATTACCGGACGTTCCTGTACGAGGATATCCTGCACCGGTACCTCCAGTACCAGGGGTACCGTGTGGACCGGGTTCTCCCCTTCACCGACGTGGAAGACAAGGCCATCAGCGAGGCGCGGCGGCTGGGCATCTCCCTGCAGGATCTCACCGACCGGGTCGCTGCCCGGTTCCACGACGAGGCCCGGATGCTGCGGATCCACCCGCCCACCCACAATCCCCGCTCTTCCACGACGGTGGATGAGGCGGTCGGGGTCATCCAGACGCTGCTCGCGAAGGGTTACGCGTACCGTGATGGCAGGGACATCTTCTTTGAGCCGATGAAATACCGGGGGTTCGGGAGGCTGGCCCGGATTGACCTCTCCCGCTGGCCGGCCACGCGGAGGCGGTTCCGGAAGGATACCTATCCGGGCATCCGGTGGAACTTCGGTGACTTCATCCTCTGGCACGGGGAGCAGGAGGGGGACACCGTGGTGTGGGAGACCGCCATCGGCAGGGGGAGGCCGTCCTGGAACGTGCAGGACCCGGCCATGATCCTCCCGTTCCTGGGTCCCGCTGTTGATATCCATGCCGGGGGCATCGACAACCTGGCCCGGCACCATGACTACGTGCTGGCCATCATGGAGGTGCTGACGGATCAGCCCTACGCCCGCTTCTGGCTCCACGGCGGGCACCTGCTCATCGGCGGGAAGAAGATGTCCAAGAGCCGGGGGAACATCGTCTGCCCGGCCACCCTCCTCAACGAAGGGTTCACGCCGGAGCAGGTCCGGTTCTTCCTGATCCTGGGGCACTACCGGGACCGGATGGACCTGTACAGGGAATCCCTGAAGGAGGCGGCGGACCGGCTCTCCCGTGTCCAGCAGATGGCAGCATCCCTGGAGGGGGATTTCCCTGGGGAGGGGGATGATTCCGGCGCGGCCGCGCTCATCCATTCCCTGGAAGGGGGATTCACAGAGAGGATGGATGATGACCTGGACGTGGAAGGAGCCTGGGGGCACCTGGAAGAGATACTCGCGATCCTTCACGAGAGGGCAGTGGAGGGCAGGATGGGGAAGAAAGCGGCCGGGGAAGCGACCAGGATCCTCCGCAGAATCGACAGGGTACTGCAGGTGATCTACCCGGTGGGGGACTCGTAGCAGGGAATAGGATGAGCAGGAGGGGAACGCCCCCACCCGCCTCCCTCACCCGGTGAGGATAGCCGATCCACGCCGGATCTCCTCATTATGGATCTATGGCCAAAGGGAGCGGATGACCTAGGGCGAAAATAATACCGATGAAGTGGTTATCCTCTCGGGGGGGTGGGACCGGGAGGGGGCCGAGCCCCCTCCTGTCGGTATCGCCGGAAAGGGTGGGGGGTTCATTCGGAGACCCTGATCCGGGACCGGAGGGTTCTCCACCTCCGGTTCTCCGTCGTGGTTGGGAGCATTCCAACATACGTTTAAGAGTCCGGAGCGCGAAGAAGTAAAGAGCACACGGCACGCCGTGAAACGGTATGCCGGTATTCTTCAAGGAGGGTTCCCCAGTGGCTCCCCGTGTCAACGCCCGCCATACCACGTGCCCCGGCTGCCAGCAGGAGGTCTTTCTCGAGGAGCTGGTCTCGGGCCGCTGCCCGCTCTGCGGCTGCGAGCTGGAGGACCCGGAAGAGGTCTGCGACGGCTTTGACGACGTGATCGACCGTTCGGACCTGGCCTGGCTCCTCTTCCACTACTTCCTGTACCGGAAGTTCGAGGCACTGGGGGCCAGCCCGGTCCAGATCCTCCACCTGATCACCCGGTGCGAAGGGTCCTTCAGCGGCGAAGCGACCCCGCGGGAGACCGCCTATGACCTGGAGGTGCCGATGACCTTCAGGGACCGCATCCGCGTGAAGAGGTGCGCCGCGTGCGGGCGGCTCTTTGTTATCGGAGGGGAAAAACACATCTCCGGGGACCTCGCACGCGCAGGTGACCTGGTCCGGTACACCTGCCGGGCCTGTCGTTCAGAATGAGCGGCCCACGAGGGCAGGGGATCCGGGTTTTCCGCACATGATGCAGGGGCCGTGGGTCCCCTCGGTCCCGTATCCCCGTACTTCGGTCCCCAGCATGCTGGCATCCACCTGCTGCTCCAGAGCCTCAGCGCACTCCCGGCTCCCGCACCAGGGAGCGAGGGCCACTCCCGTCTTCACGGCAGCTGCGGTCTCCGCGAGGGTGGCAGCGCAGGTGACCCGGCCCCTCAGATCCGTTTCTGCCCGGGCCAGGAGCTGGTCCTGCAGCTGCCTGAGGATCTCCGCAACACCCTCCGCCAGGTCTGCCCGGGGGATCCGGCTCTTTGCACCCAGCCGGGTCACCGCCGTCACCACGCCGGCATCCAGGTCCTTCGGGCCGATCTCCACCCGCAGGGGAACCCCCCGCAGCTCCCAGTGGTAGTACTTGGCACCGGGCCGGATCTCCCGACGGTCCACTTTCACCCGGAGCCCGTCGTTCCGGAGGGTTTCGGCCACGCCATCGGCAGATGCCAGCACCTCCTCCTTCCGGCTCCCCACGATGATGGGGACCACGACGACCTGCACGGGAGCCACCGCTGGCGGGAAGACCAGGCCACGGTCATCGCCATGGACACTGATGACTGCCGCGATGGAGCGTTCCGAGATCCCGTAGCAGGTCTGGTGCGCGTACTGCTGCTCCCCTCTGGTATCCTCGTACTGGATGCCGAAGGTCCGGGAGAAGTGATCGCCCAGGTGATGGACGGTGCCGATCTGGAGGGTCCGCCCGTCCGGCATGATCGTATCGACGGCGATCGTATAGTCGGCGCCCGGGAACTTGTCCCACTCGGGCCGCCGGGAGACGAGAACCGGGATGCACATCGTCCGGTAGAATTCCCGGTAGAGCCCTATCGCTACCTCGACCTGGGCTTCTGCTTCCTCCCAGGTGGCATGGACTGTGTGGGCTTCCTTGAAGGAGGTGATCTCCCGGAGCCGGATCAGGGGTCTCGTGTGCTTGGTCTCGTACCGGAAAGTGGAGACGATCTGGTAGATCTTCAGGGGCAGGTCAGCGTGGGACCGGACCCAGAGGGCGTACATCGGGTAGATGGCCGTCTCACTGGTGGGGCGCAGCGCCAGCTTCACGTCGAGCGGGGTCGTCCCCCCGTGGGTGACCCAGTACACCTCGTTCTCGAAGCCCTTGATGTGCTCGGCCTCCTTCATGAATTCCTGTTCGGGGATCAGCAGGGGGAAGAGGGCCTCCTCGTGGTCCCGGTCCATCAGGCTCCGGAGGAGCCCGTACACCTGCTTCCGGAGGGCAAACCCGAAGGGGTACCAGACGTAGAGCCCCTTCACCGGGTACCGGACGTCCATGATCTCGGCCCGCCAGAGGATCTCGTGGTACCACCCGGAGAAGTCCTGCTTCGGGGGAAGGGTCCTCTGTTCCTCTTCGGTCGGCACCGTCACACCTGCGCGACCAGAGATATGATTTGAGGTGTGATAAAAGCCTCGATTCCCGCTGCCAGGGCTACAAGGGGCAGAACTGCCCGAAGGAACACGGATCCCAGTTCCCGGGCAACGGCTGCAGCATCCCCGACCCCAGTCCCTTCCTGCCAGAGGGCTTCCGCGAGAGCGAGTCCCAGCGCCCCGGCGAGGATGAAGGACGGGATTTCGACGATACCATGGGGGAGGATGGCGGCCATCACGTACAGGATCCCCTGTTCCTGCCGGACCACCTCCATCACCCCGCCGATGACAAGGCCGTTTGTCCCGGCGATAAAGAGGGTGACGGCCCCGAGGGACGCCCCGCCCAGGAAGAGGAGCACGCAGGCCTGCAGGTTGTTCAGGAAGATGGCCAGGAAGAGGAGCAGGGGATTTCCTGACGGGATGCTGCCCAGGATCTGGTCCCGGAGTAACTGGACCAGGGTCTTCCCCACCACGGGATCCTGCGAGACGACAAGGACCCCAAGGACGAGAGTGGCAATGAACACGCCGGTCATGATGAGGGCAGGCCGGACCAGGGTTTCCCTAGACATAGAGCACCATCCGGGCCGTGTCCCGGACACCCGGTGCAAGGCCCACGACGATCATGGCGAGGAGGATCAGGTGCCACAGCGCCGGGTTCCCCTCCTTCCGGTAGGCCGAGAGGACGTAGATGGCCGGGATCACCACCGCGATCTTCAGGAGAAACATGGAGAAGGCGGTGCCGGTGAGGGCGATGAGCGTCGACCCCACGACGTGCACCTCGACGTAGCGGAGGGGGTGCAGGTCGATGCCGATGCTGGTTGCCGAGGCATCCAGCATCTGGGCGAAGATGAGGACCCGGTAGAGTGGGTCAGCTGCATCCTTCCAGCCGAAGCCCCGCTCCAGGAGGACCATTAGCGCCACGGAGGTGGCAAGGGCCAGGCCCAGGATCGAGATCAGGATGACAAGATCCACCCGTGCCTGGGTGAGGCCGAACCAGAGGAGGAGGAGCCCTGCCCCAACAGCGGCACCGGCTCCCACGCCGGCATAGAGGGGCTGGAACCGGGGCACCAGCCCTTTCATCTCCAGGGAGCGGGCAAGGACGAGAGCCACCGCGGTGAACCCGAAGACCACGAAGAAGATCAGGGGGGTTACCAGCAGGTACCGGTAGGGGGCAGGGACGAGACCGGTATCCTCCACCACCCGGAGCAGGCCTCCCAGCACCACGTACGGGAGGGTGGAGAGCACCAGGTCCCGGTCCACCGGGATACCGCTCCGGGCCAGCCACCGGTAGATCAGGTAGACAGCCAGGAGGAGGATGAGGGCGTAGGTGAGGGTATCGACGGGATTATAGGGTTGTCCAAGGATGATGGGATCAATGTAGTATTTGTAGAGGAACTCTCTAATCATGAATGATCCGAAATGAGCGGAAATGGTATGGACCTGCTCAGAAATAAAGGTTTTGACAAGTCCAAATGGATGCAGCTCCCCCGGGACGTCGTGATCGGACACGATGTGCTCACCCAGCTCCCCGCGGTCTGCGATGACCTGTCGCTGGGGGAGAAGGTGCTCGTGGTGGCCGGGTCCCATACCATGAAGATCGCGGGTGAGACCGTGCTCAGGCTGCTCTCGGACCGGTATACGGCACAGACCTTCATCGCCGACGAGATCAACCCGTCGATCATCCGGAAGGCGGAGAAGGCGGCGGCCGGCTGCGACTTCCTGATCGGCGTGGGTGGGGGCAGGGTCATCGACACGGCAAAGATCGCCTCCTTCAATCTCGAGCGGCAGTTTGTCTCCATCCCCACCGCGGCATCCCACGACGGCATCGCCTCTGCTTCAGCGACGGTGCCCTCCCGGAACGGGTCCCAGTCCCTGAAGGCCCATCCCCCGGCAGCCATCGTGGCCGACACGGGGATCATCGCCTCGGCACCCCACCGGCTGCTGGCCTCCGGTTGTGCCGACATCATCTCCAACTACACCGCGGTGCTGGACTGGGAGCTCTCCCACCGCCTGCGGGGGGAACCGGTCTCGGAGTATGCCTTCACCCTCTCCCGGATGACCGCCGAGATCCTTGTCAGCAACGCGGACATGATCCGGCCGCACCAGGAGGAGTCGGCCTGGATCGTGACGAAAGCCCTGGTCTCTTCCGGCGTGGCCATGTCCATCGCCGGGTCCTCCCGGCCTGCCAGCGGGGGGGAGCACAAGTTCTCCCATGCCCTGGACCGGCTGGCGCCGGGGAAGGGGCTCCATGGCGAGAAGTGCGGGATCGGTACCATCATCACCATGTACCTGCATGGCGGGGACTGGAAGGGGATCCGGGACTCCCTGCGCCGGATCGGTGCCCCCACCACGCCGTCCGAGATCGGGATCGACGACAAAACGGCGGTGGAGGCGCTTCTCCTCGCCCGTGAAATCCGGCCCGAGCGGTTCACGATTCTCGACATGGGCCTGACACGTGAATCCGCGGAGTCCTTAATTACGATGCTGTACAAAGAGTGATCGCCTATGGCGGAAGCCAAACCCAAGGTCACCCTCATCGGGAAGCTGCTGGCAAAACCCGGGCTTGAGTTCATCTACGAGGGCGAACTTCCGGAGTGCGAGTCCTGCAAGGTGAGGAAGGCCTGCAACAACCTCCAGTCCGGGCGGAAGTACCGGATCGTCACGGTCCGCACGACGGCCCCCCACGACTGCCAGGTCCATGCTTCCGGGTCCTGCGCGGTGGAGGTGGTGGAGTCGCCGGTGGTGGCCCTGATCCCCGCCGATATGGCCATTATGAACTCCCGCATCCCGTACGAGTGCTCCTGCCGGCAGGTGGAGTGCAAGAGCTATGAACTCTGCCGGCCCGAGGGGGTCATTGACGGGGAACGCTACATGGTGGGGGAGATCCTGGGGAACGCCCCCGACATCTGCGAGAAGGGCAGGTCCCTGAAACTCGTGGAACTCCGCCCCGTTTGATGCGGTGTCCCCAGGGGCTGGTTCGGGTGAGTGTTCCCTACAGTCGTCGGCTTTCCGACAGGTACTGGTGAGACGCTCTCGGGGGCTTACCGCTCCCGAGAGCGTGGGCACCCCCCGCCGGTTATCCGGAATTCCAGTTCCTTCCGGAAAAAACCGACGAACCGACTATCCTCATTGGGGGAGGGGCCGGGAGGGGTCTCTGCCCCCTCCCGCACCATGCCCTGAAACCTCCCTGGAAAGGAAGATCCCGAAAACCGTTGCTCACCCCAGCCTCCGATAGCGGGGGGGGCACCCACGCGGCGGGGGGGGGACCGCCAGGTCCCCCCCTGGAGCGTCTCACCAGTACGCATGTTATCGGGAAAACCGTGGACTGATGGTCTCCAGAAACCACGTTTTCTGCATCATCCGGGGCGGGAGGCGGACCAGAGGGCCCGGGCCAGCGAGAGCAGGGACGGACCCTCCCGGAGTGCGGCCAGCCAGCGCAGCGGGATGGCATCAATCCCCCAGAAGGCACCGGCCAGCGCGCCGCTGATGGCCCCGGCCGTGTCGGTGTCGCCCCCCATGTTCACTGCCCGGATCACCGTCTCTTCAAAGGTCTCCGCCTCCATGAAGACCCGGACCGCGCAGTGAGTCATGGCGACCGCGTCCAGGGATGCCACCGGCTCGATGGCAGCGGAGCGGGAGAGCACCTCCCGGACCTCCCCCGGCGGGCAGGCAGCCGTGGCCCGTTCCAGTGCCCGTTCGCGGTCCACCCCGCGGGAGAGATCGGCAGCCATCCGGTTCACGGCCAGGGAAGCGATCCCTGCCACCGGGTCATGGTGGGTGATGCAGGAGCACGCCCGCGAGACCACGTCCAGGGCCGGCGGGGTGAACATGATGGCGAGCGGCAGGCCGCGCATCACCGCGCCGTTGGACCGGGACCCTCCCCGCAGCCGGTGCACGACGGCCGGTGCCCAGCCGGCCGGGACTCCCTGCAGGAGGAGGGTGAAGACCCCTGAGGAGGTGGGGCCGAAGAGGGCGGGATGGCGCAGGTACTCCTCAAGAAGACGGGCGGTCAGGTCGCCGGGCGCATAGCCGCGGCAGGCTTTGAGGGACCGCGCGACCGCGGCGGCCTGCAGGGTATCATCGGTGACCGAGCCCGCGGGGAGCCCGTGGATGCCACCTCCCCGCATCTCCACGACAGGCAGCGGCGGGGGGGGAAGACCCTCCAGGGGCGCACCCATCGCGTCCCCCACCGCGAGCCCCAGCAGCAGACCGGCTGCGCGCGCTTCTTCCAATATAAAGATCACCGGTAAAATATATCTAGGAATGAAATTTAAACTCACTGAAGGTGATAGTGTGCAGAAGGAAGAGTTGCTCCATCTCCATATGCTTCTTATCCATGTTAAGAAATATTATGAAAACGTCACCTCCGAAACGATCTTCACCGACCGATACAATTCCCTTTCCATTTCTCCGGTACACATCCATAAAAACAAGATCCTTCACAAGCGGGCGATCCTGACCCTGGGAGAGGAGATCGTCCACCACCTCCGGCTTGGGCACGGGCCGGTGGTGGAGTACCGTGCCGACACCACCCCGGAATCGGTTGCTGTCCAGCACTGATCCATGGACAGTGACCGGGTCCTGCGGGAGATCATATCCCGTATCTCTTCTACCCCGTTTCCTGCACCTGCGATCCAGAGGATCAAGCGCGAGGTCTGCCGCCTGTATGGGACTTCGCCGATCCCGCGCAATTCTGACATCCTTGCCGCTGCAACGCCGGCGGAGCGGGCCTGGCTCCGGCCGCTCCTGCAGCTGAAGCCGACCCGCACCCGGTCCGGCGTGGCCCCCGTGGCCGTGATGACCTCGCCGGCACCCTGCCCCCACGGGAAATGCCTGCCCTGCCCGGGCGGGCCCGATCACCCCTTCGGCACCCCCCAGAGCTACACCGGGGAGGAGCCGGCAGCCCTCCGCGCCCGGGACCACGGCTACGACCCGTTCCGGCAGGTGACGGCACGCCTGGAACAGTTCGAAGCCCTGGGGCACCCGGTGGACAAGGCGGAGCTGATCCTCATGGGCGGCACCCTCACCGCCCGGCCGCCGGAGTACCAGCGGTGGTGCGTGGCTTCCTGCCTTGAAGCCATGAACGCCTACCGGAACGACGGATACGTACCATACCCGGACCGTCCCTTCCCCGAGATTGCGGAGGCACAGGAGCGGGCCATGGTCCGGTGCGTGGCCCTCACGTTCGAAACCCGTCCCGACTGGTGCCTGACGGAGCACGTGGACCTCATGCTGGACCTGGGGGTCACCAAAGTGGAGCTGGGCGTGCAGCAGCTGGATGACCGGATCCTGGCCCTGAACCGCAGGGGATGCACGGTGGAGGACACCGTGGAAGCGAACCGGCTGCTGCGGGACCGGGGGATGAAGGTGGGATTCCACGTGATGCCCAACCTCCCGGGCGCCTCCCTGGAGGATGACCGGGCCATGTTCCATGACCTCTTTTCCGACGAACGTTTCCGGCCGGACTTCCTCAAGATCTATCCCACGCTGGTCACGCCGGGATCCGAGATCGAGACCCTCTGGCAGCGGGGGGAATACCGGCCTTACGCGGAAGAGGACCTCGTGGATCTGGTGGCCTGTGCCAAGTCGCTGCTGCCGCCCTGGGTGAGGCTGCAGCGGGTGCAGCGGGACATCCCTGCCTGGCTCATCACGGCAGGGTCCCGGCACAGTAACTTCCGGCAGCTGGCACGGGAGCGGCTGGAAGCACAGGGCCTCTCCTGCCGGTGCATCCGCTGCCGGGAGGCGGGCCGGATGGCAACCTCGGGCGAGCCGGTCCTGTCCATTGACCGGTACCGGTGCTGCGGGGGAGAGGAGCACTTCATTTCCATGGTCTCGGGCGATGCACTGATCGGTTTTACACGGCTGCGGTTTCCTTCACGGTGCATGGGCAGGGTTGATGAGGAGACGGCGCTGATCCGGGAGCTGCACGTGTACGGGAACCTGGTACCCCTGGGTGCAGCCCCCGCTGGCGGGGAGTGGCAGCACCGCGAGTACGGCCGGAGACTCCTCTCCGAAGCCGAGCGCATCGCACGGGATGCGGGGTACCACCGTCTGGCCGTCCTCTCCGGGATAGGGGTCCGCCCCTACTACCGCCGGCTCGGATATTCCCTCCGGCCACCCTACCTGGAGAAGCACCTGGCATGAAGCCTGCAACCCTGGAGTTCGTGAAGCAGCAGTTCTCCGAGTACTACCGTCGCAGCCGCATCTCCGTCCCGCCCGGGCTCGAGCAGCGGGAGTGGGGGTTCATCTTCCTGGATCCGGATCCCCAGAAGACCGCGATGCGCCGCCACCTGGCCTTCGGGACCCGGGGAGAGGTGACGGAGTATCTCCGCACGCTCGTCCCTGCCCATGCCTTCTATTCCGCCGCGTACTACGCGGCCCCGGCGGCGTCCACGATGGGCGAGAAGGGCTGGACGGGTGCAGATCTGATCTTTGACCTGGATGCCGACCACCTGATGCGGGGCCCCTACGACCGGATGCTCGCACGGGTGAAGGAGGAGACGGAGAAGCTCCTGGCCATGCTCACGGACGAGCTGGGCTTCCACCGGAGAGACCTGCACCTGGTCTTCTCCGGGGGACGGGGGTACCACATCCATGTCCGGGACCTGGCGGTCCGCGGGTGGGGGAGCCAGGAGAGGAGGGAACTCGTGGACTACGTCTGCGGCACCGGCCTGGATCCCCGGGCGGTCTTGGGACATGCTCCCACCAGGGCTCCGGGCTGGAAGGGCAGGTATATGAGAGCGGTCCGCGAGTACCTGATGTGGCTGGGGGGCCCAGGCAGGGAGGAGGCGATGGCACACCTGACAGCGTACGAAGGGGTCGGGAAGGAGGGGGCTGCCCGCCTCATGGAGGACCTGGACCGGGTGACGTCATCGCTGGAAGCCGGTGATCCCGGCCCGCTCCTGCAGTACCGGGCGTTCCGGACCATTGCCGCCGCGGGCACCGGGAAGCTCTCCGAGCTGGTGCGGGCCGGGGCCGCCCTGGCCGACGAGCCGGTCACCACCGATACGAAGCGGCTGATCCGGCTCCCCACGTCGCTCCATGGCGGGAGCGGTTTCCGGGTTACCCCGCTGGACCTTTCCGATCTCGGCGGCTTTGACCCCCTGGTGGACGCGGTGGTCTTCGGGGACCGGAAGGTCAGGGTGGACCTGTCCTTGAAGGTGACGATGCCCCTCCTGGGATCCACCCATGCGCTGGAGAAGGGGCCTGCCACCGTGCCGGAAGCCCTCGCCGTCTTCCTCTGCTGCCGCGGTATCGCCGAGATCGCGGGGGGGGGCCGGGGATGAAGCTGGACGAACTCCGCCTCATCGTCCTGAACGAGCGGGAGACCGGCAGGCTCTCGGAGATGCCCCTGGACCTGTACGGGAAGGTGTATGAGCACCTGAAGGGGCTCCAGGAGCAGGTCTATGCCTGCAGGGATCCCCTGTCGGACCAGGCCCAGACCCTGATGGAGGAGGTGGCGGCGATGCGGGAGACGATCCGGGACATCTTCCGGATCCGGTCCCGGAAGGTCCTCTCCCTCGCAGCCCTCCAGACCGAGAGCCACATCGCCGACCGGGACGAGCTCCGGAAGATGCTCCCCGCCGAACGCGAGATGTACGACGAGATTGCCCGGGTGATCGAAACGGCCCGGCACGGCATGGTGTCCGGGATGCCTCCCCGTGCGGAGAGCGAATCCCCTGCAGACGCGGGTGCGGAGGTCCCGGCCGTGGCCGATGCCGGCTGCGGGCCGGTGGAAGCGGCCCCGGTCAGCCTGGTGCGGATCCTCCAGGAGATTGATCCGTTCGTCGGCATGGACGGCAGGGTCTATGCTCTCCATAAGGAGGACGTGGTCACCCTCCCTGCCCGAAATGCCGACGTCCTGGTGGAACGCAACATAGCCTTAAATATCACCCCCGGTACATTATAGTGATACTCGACCGTACCCTCGGAGGGAGCATTCCATGAAGATGCCAACGAAATTCAGGACCTATTGCCCGTTCTGCAGGAAGCACACGGAGCACGAGGTGGAGAAGGTAAAGAAGGGGAAGGAATACGGCCTGCACTGGATCGACCGCCAGAAGGCGCGGCGCGGCTGGGTGGGCAACCGGGGCAAGTTCTCCAAGGTGCCCGGCGGGGACAAGCCCACGAAGAAGGTGAACCTCCGGTACCGGTGCAAGACATGCAAAAAAGCCCACCTCAGGGCCGGGTTCCGGGCCGGGAAGTTCGAACTGACGGAGTGAGAGGAATGGTACGGCTGAACCGCGAGAACCGGAGCAAGTTCCTCCGGGTGAAGTGTCCTGACTGTGAGAACGAGCAGCTGATCTTCTCCAAGGCGTCCACCGTCGTGGATTGCATCGTCTGCGGCCATGTCCTGGCCGAGCCCTCCGGTGGCAGGGTCCAGGTAAAGGCCGAGGTCCTCTCTGAGGTCGAGTGAGGGACTGATGCCCGAAAGTTCCTGGCCCGAGGAAGGCGAACTGGTCATCTGCAGTGTCGAGACGGTCAAGGACTTCGTGGCATTCGTGCGCCTGGACGAGTACGGCGGCCGCCAGGGCCTGATCCCCATCTCCGAGGTGGCGAAGGGCTGGGTCAAGTATATCCGCGATTTTGTCCGGGAAGGGCAGAAGGTGGTCTGCAAGGTCCTGCACGTGGACCGGGAGCGGGGCCACATCGACCTCTCCCTCCGGGACGTGAACGAACACCAGCGCCGTGAGAAGATCCAGGAGTGGAAGAACGAGCAGAAGGCTTACAAGTGGATCGGTTTTGTCGCCGAGGCCACGGGAACGGACCGGAAGCAGATCGAGGAGTCGCTCCACCGGGAATACGGCCTCCTGTACCGGGCCTTCGAAGACGTGGCCATCGAGGGGATCGCGGGAATCCAGAAGGTGAACCTGGACGGGGCAGTGAAGGACGCCTTCCTGAAGGTGGCACAGGAGAACATCAGGAAGCCGCGGGTCACCATCACCGGCCTCCTCCACCTCACCTCCCAGAAGCCGGACGGCGTGAACATCATAAAAGGGGCACTGAAGAGTGCCCAGCCCAAGATCCCTGACGTGGATATCGAGCTCCTCTACGTGGGTGCACCGGTGTACCGGATCAAGGTCACGGCACCGGATTACAAGACCGCGGAGAAGGCCATCGAGAAGGCTGCCGACTCTGCCATCAAGACCATGGAGAAGACCGGCGATCTCGGCAAGTTCGTCCGGAAGCAGAAGGCCGGTTGAGAGCATGGCCGGCCGCATCCGGCGGTGCCCCCGCGACCTGACCTACACCCTTGCCCCCACCTGCCCTGCCTGCGGGGGGGCCACCGTATCGCCGCACCCGGCCCGTTTCTCCCCCCATGACCGCCATGCACCGTTCCGCAGGGTGATGAGGAGATGGACGCGGTAACTATTGATTTTTTCGACGACAGGACCTCCCGGGCCGAGATCCTTATCGAGGGCCTCCCGGGGATCGGCCATGTCGGAAAACTGGTGGCCGAGCACCTGATCCACGAGCTGGGTGCCCGGAAGGTGGCGGAGATCACCTCCTGCTACTTCCCCCCGCAGGTGATCATTGAAGGAAACGGGGTGGCACACCTCGCGCGTAACGAGGTGTACCTGGCCGGAGGAGACCACCCCACCGCGTTCCTGGTGGGGGACTACCAGAGCACCTCCGGAGAGGGTCACTACGTGCTGGCCGAGGCATACCTGGACGTGGCCCAGCAGATGGAGGTCCGCCGGATCTACGCGCTGGGAGGATACGGGGTCGGCCACCTGGTGGAGGTCCCCCGGGTGCTCTGCGCGGTGAACCGGCCGGAGCTCCGCGGTGACGTGGAGGCGGCCGGGGGAGAATTCAATGCGGATGAACCGGCGGGAGGGATCATCGGGGCCTCCGGGCTCCTCCTGGGGCTTGCCCACCGCAGGTCCATGGACGCGGTCTGCCTGATGGGGGAGACCTCCGGGTACCTGGTGGACCCCAAATCGGCGACAAGCCTCCTCCGGGTGCTCTCGGCCCTCCTGGGGATAGAGGTAGATAGCACCCAGCTCCAGGACCGGGCGGCGGAGATGGAGCAGGTCATCGAGCGCCTGGCCGAGATCCACCAGGCACGCCAGGATGATGAGCTCTCCTACATCGGGTAGCATGCAGGTCAACGCTGACCTCCATATCCACTCTCCCTTCTCCATCGCCTCTTCCCGCGACATGGTTCCCGCACGGCTCCGGGAGGCCTCTCGGATCAAGGGTCTCCAGGTGCTGGGGAGCGGCGACGGGCTCCATCCCGGCTGGAGGCGGATGTGGCAGGAGTCACCGGACGCAGGATCCGGGATCCTGGTGGTCCCCACCGGCGAGGTGGAGGACCGGGACCGGGTCCATCACCTGATCCTGATGGAGTCATGGGCAGACTTCGAGGAACTGGGGGGACACCTGGAGACCGATCCGGTACGGCTCAGCACCAGCGGTCGGCCCCGGGTGGGCCTGGACGGCGAGGCCATCGCGGAACA
>JAJRDA010000036.1 GCA_028678665.1 Methanomicrobiales archaeon
ATCCGGGCCGTGAATTCTGTCCCGGTCGAGACGGCGCAGCAGGCAAACTCGAAGGGAGCGGTCTCCCGTTCGATCACCAGGTAGTCGCCCAGGTACATGCAGCAGCTCCCGCACCGGGCGCAGACAAATGCCATCCCTTGTAGTGGTTGATGCTTCCTGACGCATCTTTTTTTCCGGAAGCCGTGTCAGCCCCTGAGCGTTGCACCGATCGATGCAAAAGCGGGTTTTCTCTTCGCGTGCTTCTACCGGGACACTCTCGGGGGCTCACCGCCCCCGCCGTGTGGGCACCCCCCGCCAGTGTCCTGTGAACCGGTGTCCATCCTCTCCCATCGACCAAAGGACTGACTATCCTCATGGGGGGAGGGACCGGGAGGGGGCCTGCCCCCCTCCCGCACCATGTCCCTGAAAGATGCCTGTGGCGGAAACCCGGAGGTAGCCGGAGATTCACCTATTCCCACGCGGGGGGAGGGCGCCCCTTACCCCTCTCACACGGGATAAACCAAAATGGCCTTCCTGTTGAAAGCGCACCGGAATCTCCTCACCTTCAGGGGGAGCGGAGCATAACGCTTAACAACGGGCATCGCCACGGGTACAGTGAGATGATCCGGGTCGGCCTGATGGGATGCGGGAACGTCGGCCATATCATTGCCACGCACCAGAGCGGCGTGGAGATCACGGCCCTGTACGACAGGATCCCCGGGCGGGCGGAGGAACTGGCACGGGCCTGCGGTGGAGAGGCTTTTTCGGATTTCGCGTCGTTTATCCGTGCCCCCATCACCCTGGTGGTGGAGGCCGCGTCGGTGGAAGCCGTCCAGGAGTATGGCGAAGAGATCCTGGCCCGGGGGAAGGACCTGGTGATGCTCTCCGTCGGCGCAATGGCGGACCCCGTGTTCCGGGAGCGGATCGTGGAGCGGGCACGCCAGGAGGGGAGGAGGATCTACATCCCCAGCGGGGCCATCATGGGCCTGGACAACCTGAAGGTGGGCAGGATTGTCCCCCTGGACCACCTGCTGCTCCGGACCACCAAGCACCCTTCATCCCTGAAGATCCAGGCCGACCGGAAGATGATGATCTTCTCCGGGAAGGCCAACGACTGCATCCGCCAGTTCCCCAAAAACATCAACGTGGCCGTAGCCCTGAGCCTGGCAGCGGGGAGGGATGCGGACGTGGAGATATGGGTGGACCCGGCTGCCACGAGAAACATCCACGAGATCGAGGGAAGGGGGCCCTTCGGCGAGGTATACATCCGGGTCAGCAACGTCCCGAGCCCGGACAACATGGCCACCAGCTACCTGGCTGCGCTCTCCATCCTCACGCTCCTGCGCAACCTGGAGGACCCGCTGGTGGTCGGCACCTGATGGGGCCGCCGGTGGACCGCACATGGGAGGGTCGCAGCGCGCCGGTGGAGGGCATGATCACCGCCGGCTGTCTCCTGAACAGGGGGATGACGGGTGAAGGAAGAAAGGGGCACGCCGTGCCGGGTGGCGCAGCGGTTCGGGGAGATCCTCCTCCGCGAGGAGATCTGCCGTCTCAAGGATCAGCGGAAGGCGCTGATCCTGGTCCACTGCAACCAGCCGGATGCGGTGAAGGGGACCGCCGATGTGGTGGGGGATGATATCGCCCTGCTGCTCGCGGCAGGCGCATCGGGCGCCCGGGAGCTGGTGGTCTGCGCGCCCCGCGTCCTGGCAGAGACGGTGCAGCTGCTCCTCCCGGATGCCCGGGTCATCCTGCCGGTACCGGAGGCCACCTGCCAGCAGGAACGGGAGATTACTCCCGCGGATCTCCTGGCGGCACGACACGGGCACCCCGGTGCCGCTCTTGTTGTGGACGTGAGGAGCCCGCTGGAATCCAAGGTGCTCGCCGACATCACCTCCACGCCAAATACGTTCGCGGAGGTGGTGGCATCCCTTGAGGAGGATCATGTGCTCGTGGCCCTCCCGGGACTGGATCCGGCCGTCCTTTCGGAAGCGCGGGCAGGGGGAAAGAAGATCCACGAGGTTCAGTTCGGTTCTGCGCGAGGAGAGGAGGGCTCACCTGACGGTGGAGCCCGCACGGCGCACACCGGTGGGTCCCTGCAGGAGGAGGAAGCTGCCCACCCCGGGAATGCCCCGGGGGAAGGAGGCTTTTTGCCCCTGCACGGCACGATCTGCCATGTGATGAGGCAGACGACGCTACCGGACCTGTACCGCAGCCTGATCACCGGCGGGCCCTGCGTGGAGCTCCCCGGGGCCCTCTTTCCCGCAGCCCGCCAGCCGGTCCTCCGGATGATGGATGTCGTGGGGCGGCGACCATGATCCCCCTTCCGGAACTCCTCCGGTTCATCGAGGAGGACGCTCCCGACGGAGACCTCACCACGGATACGCTCGCCCCCCTGGGCCGGTGCCGTGCACGGGTCTTTCTCCGGGAACCGGGCGTGGCGGCGGGGGTTGAGGAGGCCGCAGCCCTCTTCTCCCACTTCGGCGTGACGGTCCGTTGTGCCGTCCCGGATGGCATGGCGGTGGGGGCGGATGCCACGCTCCTCTCCCTGGAAGGGGATGCGGCGGCGGTCCTTCTCGTGGAGCGCACTGCGCTCAACCTGGTCGCCCGGATGAGCGGTATCGCCACCATGACCCGCACTCTCGTGGAGACGGCACATCGCGTGAACCCTGCCGTCCGGGTGGCAGCGACCCGGAAGACTGCCCCCGGCCTCCGCCACCTGGACAAGAAGGCCGTGGTGCTGGGAGGGGGTGATCCCCACCGGGCCACGCTCTCGGACCGGATTCTCATCAAGGACAACCACCTGGCACTGGTCCCCCTCGCGGAGGCCATCCGGCGGGCCAGGGCCCGGAGGGCCGGGACCACCATCGAGGTGGAGGTCGGTACGGTCGCCGATGCCCTGGCAGCGGCAGAGCTGGGTGCCGATATGATCATGCTGGACAACATGGACCCGGGCGCCATCCGGACCGTCCTCGCCACCCTCCGGGAGCGGGGCTCCAGGGAACGGGTGGGGATCGAGGTCTCGGGCGGGATCACGCCTGAGAACATCGCCCGGTACGCGGCCCTCGGTCCCGACAGGATCAGCATCGGCCGGCTGACCCACTCCGTGCGGTCCCTGGACGTGAGCCTGGAGGTGAGCCCGGCCCCCGAGTGACGGGGCCGGTGCATCAGAGAAAGATCCTCTTTTCCACCGCCACCACGGACAGGAGCACGGCCATGCCGAGGAGCGCGGCTGCGTGCAGGGGCAGGGTGAAGAGGAGGAGCCCGCCCAGGAATCCGCAGAAGACCGCCCCGAGCCCGAGAACCCCGCCGCGGCGGTACGCCCGCCACACCGAGTACGCGAGGAGCAGGGTGGGGAGTATGACAAAGAGCGTGCCGATCCCTGCCACCCCCAGCGCGGCCTCGAGGGCCGCACCTGCACCCTTCCAGATGCTCTCCTGGAGGTCAAACCCGATGGCCAGGGAAAGCCCCGAGAGGAAACCCAGCAGGATCACGTACTCCCGCAGGAACCCTGCCCACCGGCGCCGCCGTGCCACGCCCATCCGCCTGTCTCCTCCCTGTTCCCCGCAGGGCCGCCCCTGCGGGATATCAGAGAGAGGTGATCCCCGCAGCGATATGGCAGTTTCGGCAGTGGTATCCGACAGCAGCATGGGTGTCGGGGGGAAGCCATCGCTTCCGAACGGCACCGCGTCATCCGGAAAAACAGCCGGTCTTCCCACCGATCCAAACAGTTATACCTGCAGGAACCAGATCCCCGGGTAGCAGGGGAGACCGCGGATGGCAGACGAGAGGCAGCCGGCCGAAACGACAGAGAGCGTGGGAGAGGCAAAGCAGGCGGACCATGTGGATTACCTGATTGAACTCCTCTTCAACCCGGATCTCCAGTTCCGGTGGAAGGCGGCGGAGGCGCTGGGGGAGATCCGGGACCCCCGTGCCGTCGAGCCCCTGATCCAGGCGCTGCAGGATCCCTTCGAGGATGTCACCTGGATTGCCGCCCAGTCGCTCGGGAAGATCCGGGACCCCCGTGCCGTCGAGCCCCTGGTGAAGGCCCTGGAGTCACCGGACAAGTGGCTCCGGCAGGGCGCTGCGTGGGCACTTGGCAAGATCGCAGATCCCCGCGCTGCCGAGCCCCTGATACGGCTGCTGAAGGATCCCAAGGCAGACGTCCGGAAGAATGCAGCCTGGGCCCTGGGGAAGATCGGCGGTGAAAAGGTGGTGGTTGCCCTGCAGGAAGCGAAGAATGACCCGGATCCAAAGGTACAGCAGGCGGCCACCGAGGCCCTCTCCTCCCTTGAGAAGGCGAAGGCTGCCGGGGCGAAGCCTGCTGAAGCGCCGGTACCACCGAAGCCCTGAATATCCTCCTCTCTCTTTTTCAGAGGATGGATAACAACTGGTTCCATCCGGATTCACAGAACGCAGGAGTCCATGACAGGGTGCGGGAGGGGGCTCTGCCCCCCTCCCGGCCCCTCCCCTGGTGAGGATGCCCCGCCAGGTCTGCGTAAAACCGAAGCTCACCCCATCCTCTTCGGGGGACGCCCACGCGGCGGGGGCGGAGCCCCCAGGAGCGTCCCCGTAATCATCATTGAATCGGGTAACATCTCGTGGAATGCTTTTCGGAGCTAGCAGAAGGGGCACGGCGTATCCGGTTTTCCCCCTGGGTCCCCAGACCATTAAATTCCTGAAAGGCGGATAGATCTGCAGGGAACTGCAATCCTGCAGGGGGACAGGACCGATGGACGCCCTGGCATTCTTCTCTTCCGATGTCTTCGCTTATATCATGCTCCCGGCGCTGATCTTCATGGCCCGGATCTGCGACGTGAGCCTGGGTACCATCCGGGTCATCTTCGTCTCCCGAGGGTACCGGTACCTGGCACCCCTCCTCGGATTCTTCGAGATCTCCATCTGGCTCATGGCCATCGGCCAGATCATGCGGAACCTGAACAACGTGGCAGCCTACCTTGCCTACGCCAGCGGGTTTGCCATGGGCACCTTTGTGGGCATCACTCTCGAAGAGCGCCTCTCCTTGGGCATGGTGATCCTCCGGGTCATCACGAAAAAGGACTGCTCGCCGCTCATCGAGAAGCTGAGGGCGGAACACTACGGCCTCACCATGCTGGACGCAGAAGGGGCCCAGGGCCCGGTGACAATCCTCTTCACCGTCATGAAGCGGGAGGACCTGCCCCATGTGGTGGGCATCATCAAGGAGTTCAACCCCCATGCCTTCTACTCGGTGGAGGACGTCAGGACAGCCACCGAAGGGGTCTACCCGGTCCGTCCCGGCGGGTTCTTCCGGAGCTACCTGGACCCCCAGCGGTTCTTCCGGAAAAAGAAGTGAGGAGGGCTTCCCGCGGCGTGCCGGTCAGAGCCGGTCGATTCCTTCCGCCGAGGTAAGCCTGGCCCGGCAGGACCCGCAGAAGGCCACCTTCTTCCGGTCCAGTTCCCCCAGGGTGGCCGGGGGGTACATCACGCACTCCCGGCTCGCGCAGTGCTCCAGCCCGAAGAGGTGGCCGATCTCATGCGCCCCCTCCCGGACGAGGCGCCCCACCAGGTCGGCGTGGTCGTCTTCGCGGCCGTAGAACCGGTTCTCCAGCCGTGCCATGGAGACCACGGCGGCACCCACCGATTCCCGGGCCAGGCCGAAGACGAAATCCTGGTGGGGCATGCAGAGGTCCTGGGAGACGACGAGCAGCACCGGTTCAGTGATGCCGTGCTGCCGTTTGAAAAGCTGGATGCGGGAGAGGATCTTCTGGGCATCGTACTGGTTCCGGGACGGGTCAAACCCGTTCAGGAGGAAGCGGTGCTCGGCCATCTCCACGGGCATCGCGAGAAGCGTGGAGAGGCCCCGCACCGCGGGGCGCTGCAGGCCGACGGGTGCCTGCGGATCCCAAAAGATTTTGATGCGCATTACCATATGTCTGGTAATGTCCCCGTATAAACGTATTGAGCGGCAGATCGGGGAGTATATTGCGGCCCGTTACCACCGCGTGGTGGAGGTGGGGATCGGGAACGCCCCTGAGGCCGCCCGGCTGATTGCAGCCGCGGGGATGAGGGTAACGGCCACCGACATCCGGCCGTCGCGGGGAAACGGCGTCGAGGTACTACGGGACGACATCTTCACCCCGAGAGAAGAACTCTACCGGGGTGCCGATCTCCTCTATGCCATCCGGCCCGGCGTGGAGATGGTCCCGCCTCTCGTGGCCCTGGCACAGAGGGTCAATGCCGACCTGCTGGTGTACCACCTGGGGAACGAGATCTACGGGGATGGGGGCGAGATCGTGGACTGCGGCGTCACGCTCCACCGGTACCATACCGCTCAGAAGAGGGAGGACTGACCGCCGGCGGCCGTCTTCCCGGGCTTCGGTTCCCCGGCCGGCTTCCCCTTCTTCTCCTGCTGCTCGAGAGCACTCTCCCTCTTTGCCCGCGCCTTTGCCACGCCCTCGGCCCGGGTCCTGTCGTGGAGGAAGAGCGTCAGCTCGTCGGTATCCAGGGAAAGGAGGTCCGCATACCGTTCCGGATTCCGCTCCACGAGGAGTGTGAGGAGGGTCAGGTACTCGTCCCGGAGGGCATCCTCCGGGAGGTGGGTCATCCCTGACAGCCGCCGGAGGAGGCCGGTCCGGATGGCTTTCTGCTTCCGGGCCGTGCCCATCCGCTGCCATCGGGAGGGGGGTGTGATCCGGGCATGGATCCCCCTTCCTGCGGCGGCATCCATGGCGCCCAGCAGGAGGAGCGCGCTCGCGTACCGCCAGAGGGGGAAGTACTGCCGGCGGAAGGTCAGCCCCAGGAACTCGTCGGCGCGGGACAGGCAGCGGTAGGCCTTCATCCGCGACGGGAGGTCCGGCAGGTGCACGAGGCTCCCCTCGATCCACTGGACCAGGTTCGAGGGGGGTTCATCGAACCCGTAGTACTCCTGCATCAGCCGGCGGTCATCGGTGCCCCGGTACACGGAGGTGATCAGGTCGAAGATGCTGGGGCGGTCGTCTTTCTCGGAGGAGAGGAGATCGCCCTCCCCCAGGGATTCCCTCCCCGTGGCAGCGGCATGGAGCATGTTGATGGCAGCCCGGACATCGCCCCCGGCCCGGGCGGCCACCTGGACCAGCACCAGTTCGCTGCACCGGATCTTCTCCATCGTGCAGATGAACTTCAGGCGGGGGACGAGGGACCGTGCCTGGACAGCCCGGAACCGGACCGGCTCGCAGAGGCTGCGCAGCTCGGGCGGGAGGCCATAGAGGTCGTTGGCGATAAGGATGATGGGCTGGCGGGACCCGCGGATCGTGTCGATGATGCCCCGGGCACCCCCACGGTCGGCGTTGCCCTGCAGGTTGTCGGCCTCGTCCAGGAGGATCAGTTTCCGGGACGCTCCCGAGAGGGATGCCGTGGTGCTGGAAGATCCCGCCACCCGGTCGATAACCGCCTTTGTCCGCTGGTCGCTGGCATTCAGCTCGAGAATCTCCCAGCCCAAGTCCCGGGCCAGGGCGTGGGCGGAGGAGGTCTTCCCGGTCCCCGGCTTCCCGTGGAGGAGAAGGGGCTTTGACCTGCGGGTCCAGCCCTTCGCCCACTCGAAGATCTGCCGGACCGCGGCCGTGTTCCCGACAATGTCCTGCAGCCTCTCGGGACGGTACTTCTCAGCCCAGTCCATACGCATCCATGGGGCCGAAATGAAATAAATTATCTCTCATGAACGCGGATGCTCCATGGAACGGCGTGGGTGGCATGGGCAGACGGATATGCTCCAGTGATGCGGTGGCCCGGTCGGTGCGGGAGTACGAGGGGGTGACCCGCAAGCATGCCATCGGGGAGATGATCAGGTCCTTAAAGATCGATGCCCCCGATGTGATCGCATCCTTCGGGGACGATGCCGCGGTGATCCGCCACGGCGATGAGGCGCTGCTTCTCGCTGCCGACGGTATCTGGAGCCGGCTCATGGAGGCTGATCCCGAGTGGGCAGGGTTCTGCTCGGTGCTCGTCAACATCCACGACATCGCCGCCATGGGGGGACGGCCGCTTGCCATGGTGGACATCCTCTCCCTCTCGGACGACCGGATCCGGGACAAGGTGACCCGGGGGATGCTCTCTGCCTGCGAGAAGTTCAATGTCCCCATCGTCGGCGGCCACCTGCACCCGGATACGCCCTATTCTGTCATCGACGTGGCCATCCTGGGCATCGCGAAGCTCGACTCGGTCATTTACAGCCACACGGCACAGGCGGGCGACCACGTGATCGCCGCGGTGGACCTGGAGGGCCGGGTGCACCCGTCCAGCGCGATGAACTGGGACTCGGTGACCATGAAGTCCGCGGAGCTGGTGAGGGCGCAGATCAGGGTGATGCAGGAGATCGGGGAGGCCCACCTGGTCACCGCGGGGAAGGACGTGTCCAACCCCGGGATCCTGGGCACGCTGGGGATGCTTCTCGAGGTGAGCGGGAAGGGTGCGGTGATCGACCTGGACGTCATCCCGAAGCCGAACCTCATGAAGCATCACCTCTCCTTCGAGCACTGGGTGCGGATGTATCCCGGCATGGGCTTCATCCTCACGGCGAAAGAGGAGCACGTGGCAGAGGTCCGCAGGCGCTTTAAGAAGGTCGGCATGACCGCGGCCACGATCGGCCACGTGAACGGGGACCGCCACCTCTGCATCAAGTACCGGGAGGAGCAATCGTCGGTCTTTGACCTGGGGAGAGAGAGCATCATGGGGATCGACACATGGCTCTCCGCGTCGTTCCCCTGACGGTGGGCATCGGCGTTGCGGCCGGTGCAGGGAAGGTCCTTGCGAGCCTCGCCTCCGTCTCGCCTGGCATCCGCGTGGAACTCTTCGCCCGCCCCGGCACCATCCCACCCGGTACGGTGGCCGTCACCGTGAGAGAGGACGGGGAGCCTGAGGAACAGTTGGTCCGAGCGCTGATGGACGGGAAGATCGACGCGGCCGTCCGGGGGACCCTCCCCTCCTCCACCACCCTCGCCTGCCTGAAGAGGGCTGCGGGTGTGACGCACCTGGTCCGGATTGCCCTCCTGGAGACAGCGGACGGCAGGAGGTTCCTCCTGGCTCCCGTGGGGGTGGACGAGGGCTGGACCATTGACGAGAAGGTGGAGATGGTGGAACGGGGACGGGAGATGGCGCCCGCGGTCGGCCTCCCTCCCACTGTCGCGGTCCTCTCCGGTGGCCGGAAGGGGGACCTGGGGAGGCACGAACAGGTGGACCGGAGCCTGGCCGACGCAGAGCGGGTGGCGGGGCTCACGAAGGCAACCCCCTGGGAGATCCTGATTGAGGATGCGGTGGGCCGTTTCGGCATGGTGCTGGCCCCCGACGGGATCAGCGGGAACCTGATCTTCCGGACCCTGGTACTCCTGGGCGGGGGACACGGGCACGGTGCCCCCGTCGTGAATGTCGGGAGAACCTTTGTGGATACCTCGCGCGCCACGCCGGATTATGCCCGGGCGATAAATCTGGCGGCATCCCTCGCAAAACGTGAAAAAAGCACGTAGCGGGTTTTGATTCCTTCCATAGCCATTTTAATCCTTTATTTTCTCAACGGTCAATTTGGAGCTGGTATGGCAAGAGACGGACGCAGACGGCTCCGTCGAGGGATACAGGGGTTATTTTTTGAGATAATTGAAAGATAGATTTAAATACTGGCGAATCTACCATAAATCTTGAGGTGAAATCGAGAATGGCTGATTTACCGATTGCTGCGGTTGTACGGATCGCGAAGAAGAATGGTGCAGAGAGGGTGGGCAGTGATGCTGCCGCGGCACTGGTGGCCAAGGCGGAGGCCTACATCGCCAACCTGACCAAGGAGGCGAACCGCCTTGCCCAGCATGCCGGGAGGAAGACGATCAAGGAAGAGGACGTGGACCTGGCCGCCAAGTCCTGAATCTCTCTTTTTTCCGGTGATTATTACTCTCCAGAAAAGTGTCTGAGGACAGGCCATCCTCTCCTCATCGGGGGAGGGCGACGGGAGGGGGCAGCGCCCCCTCCCGGTCCCACCCCCATGAGGATAGCCCGATCCTTCCTGTATTCTCAGAGAGGGAGATCACGAATCGGGGGAGAGAGGAGGTGTACCCCGTTATCTCCTCAGAAGGTCCCTTTCGTGCTGGGGACCCCCCGGACTCGGGGATCCAGTGCCACGGCCTGGGAGAGGGCCCGCCCGAATGCCTTGAAGATCGCCTCGATCCGGTGGTGGTCGGACCGGCCGGTGCAGGTCACATGGAGGGTGATCCCGCCATGCACCACCATGCTCGCGAAGAAGTGCTCGAAGAGATCGGACGGAATCCCCCCCGTCTCCGGGAGGGAGAGGGGGGCTGCCCATGCCAGGTAACCCCGCCCGCCGCAGTCCACGGCCACCTGTGCCAGTGCTTCGTCCATGGGGATGGCGGCAAAGCCGAACCGGGCGATCCCCTTCCCGTCCCCCACCGCCTTTCTCACGGCCTCGCCCAGGACGATCCCCAGGTCCTCCACCAGGTGGTGGGGGTCCACGGCCAGATCCCCGGTTGCCTTCACGTCCAGGTCAAACCTGCCGTGGGTGGCCCATGCCTCCAGCATGTGGTTCAGGAACGGGATCCCGGTCTTTACCCTGCACTCCCCTTCCCCGTCCAGTACCAGGTTCACCATGATCCCGGTCTCCTTTGTCCTTCGTTCCACCGCAGCCTTCCTCACCGGCATACTTCCATCGCCTCACGCACGCTGATCCTCCCGCTGTACAGGGCGGACCCCAGCACTACCCCCGCGGCGCCCATGTCCCGGAGGAGGGCCACGTCGGCCGCCGACGAGATCCCCCCGGCCACCACCACGGGGAGCCGGGTGGCCTCAAGGAGCCGCCGGACCGGTTCCGGCCGGATGCCCTGCTGGAGCCCCTCCACGTCCACGTTCGTGTACAGGAGGGATCCGGCGCCCGCGGCTTCAAGCTTCCCTGCCCACTCCAGGTAATCCCCTGCAGGATCCTGCCACCCACGCACCACCACCTGTCCGTGCCGGGCGTCCACGCCGGCCATCACCTGTTCGGCACCGTACTCGGCGGCGAGACGGGTGACGGAGCCCGGGTCCCGGATGGCCATTGTCGAGAGGATCACCCGGTCCACCCCCGCCTCCAGCCAGCCCCGGGCATCCTCCAGGGACCGGATCCCGCCGCCCAGCTGGAGGAACACTTCCTCTTCACGGACCAGGCGGCGGATCACCTCCGCGTTCCTGGCCGCATCGCCGAAAGCGCCGTCCAGGTTCACGATGTGGAGCGCCCGGGCGCCTTCCTCCAGCCACTTTCGGGCGCAGGCCAGCGGGTCGCCGTAGGAGGTAGCCGTCTCCCGCCTGCCCTGGACCAGCTGGACGCAGGTGCCGCCCAGGATGTCAACCGCAGGAAAGACCGTGGTTCCCATCCTCACCGCACCATCCGGTCGATGGGCATGACGAGAATGTCCCGGGCTCCGGCCCGCTTCAGCTGGGTGATGAGGGCGTAGATCCGGTCCTCCTCCACCACCGCGTGCACGGCCACCAGGTCCTCGTCGGAGGCCACGTCCATCACCGTGGGGCCCGAGAGGCCGGGGAGCACCTTCCTGATTCGGGCAAGGGACGAGCGTTTGACATTCATCATCAGGTAGCACTGTCCCCGCGCCCGGACCACGGACTCCAGGGCCAGCACGATCTCGTCCACCTTCTCCCGTTTCGCCTGCCGGGAGGCGGGATTTCCTATGAGGTGCGTGGAGGTGGCGAGGACCTCCTCCACCACCCGCAGGTGGTGGGTGCGCAGCGTATCCCCGGACGCGGTCAGGTCCACGATGGCGTCCGCGACCCCCAGGTGCGGAGTCGCCTCGCAGGCACCGCCCACCTGGACCACGCGGACCTCCACGCCCCGGCCGTCGAAGAACTCCCGGGTGATCCGGGGGAACTCGGTGGCTATCCTGGCACCATGGAGATCCTCCGCGGCCCGGGCCCGGGACTCCTCCGGCACTGCGAGGACGAGCCGGGCACCCCCGATCTGCAGGTCCAGGATCTCGTCCACCTGGACACCGCGCTCCCTCACCATGTCGTGGCCGGTGATCCCCAGGTCGGCAACCCCGTTGGCCACGTACTCGGGGATGTCGGCCGGGCGTGCAAAGATCACCTCTACCTGAGGGTCCGAGGTGCCGGCGATCAGCCGCCGCTCGTTCCCTTCCCCGACGTGGAGGCCGCTCTTTTCCAGGAGCTCCCGGGTGGGAGCCGCGATCCTCCCCTTGGAAGGTATCGCCAGCCGGACCCGCTCAGAAGGTGGAGAGCTCACCGTTGATGACCTTCCCGGTGATGCAGGTGACATCTTCGAGCGAGGAATTGATGATCCCTTCGACCTCGTGGGCCACGGTCCTGAACTTCACGCCATCCTGCGGGATGATCTGGGCTGAAGCAACGAGCGGCTGGTCGATGGGGTTCCCGATCTGGGAGAGGATCCGGATATAGATCTCCTCGATCCCGTCCACCTGGGCCACGCAGTCCCGTGCCACCTGGGTGGCCAGCAGGTTATAGATCTTGCCGATGTGGTTGATGGGATTCTTGCCGCTGGTCGCCTCCATGGACATGGGCCGGTTCGGGGTGATGAGCCCGTTGCACCGGTTCCCCCTCCCCACCGACCCGTCGTCCCCCATCTCGGCGGAGGTGCCGATCACGGTGAGGAACACCGACCCCTTGTCCGGGTCATCGGCAGTGTTCACGTCTACCTTCACCTGCCGGCTGGTGTGCTTCCTCGCCACTTTGCTGATCTCGTCGGCCATCAGCTGCTTCAGCTCCAGGTACTCCCGGATCCCGGAGCAGTAGCGCCCCACGATGGCGGCCGCCAGCGTGAGGGTGATGGTATCGCTGTCCCGCAGGCCCATGATCTTCACGTCCTGGCCGATGGCAGGGTACTTCTTCCGGAGGGGGCCGTCGATGAAGTCCGAGACCGCCTTCACGATCGTCTCGGTCTCGGAGAAGGGCGCATGGCCGACACCGAAGGAGGTATCATTGGCCCGTGGCATGTTCTCCTGGCAGGGCCGGAAGACGTCCCGGAGGTCGGTGGATCCCTCCCCCAGACGGCCGTCCACGATGACGTCCTGCTCCATGTTGGCATTCGTCAGGGTTTGGCGGATATACTCCCGGGCAGCCCGGATGGCGATGGCATCCGTGGGAATGTGGATCCCGTTGAACTGTTTGGTGGCCCTCCCCACCAGCAGCACGTAGATGGGCCGGATCACCTTCCCGCCGCCGAAGGCCGGTATGGTCTCCCCGCCCACCACCTCGCCCTGATCCGTGTTGTGGTGGAGCACGGCTCCGCACTCCTCGAAATAGGCCTTGCAGAGCGCCCGGCTCACCGACTCGGCGATCCCGTCCATCAGGCTGTCGGGGTGGCCGATCCCCTTGCGTTCCACGAGTTCGATGCGCTGCTGTTCGATGGGCGTCTGGTCCAGGTTCTCCACGCGGATATTCCTGCTCATCTGGTTCCTCTCGTCCGGGCTCTTCCGTCCTAGTAGATAAGGGGAGGAGATCTTAAAACGATATCCTCCGGGGAGTGCCTGCAGAGCAGGAGGGGGCTTCGGCCCCCTCCCGCCGCCCTCCCCCGGTGAGGATAGTCTGATCCGAGGTTATCCTGATACCGGCCGGTCACAATCAGAGATACACCGAAGAAGGGAATATCCTCACAGGGGGTGGGACCGGGAGGGGGGCTGGCCCCCCTCCCGTCATCAATCCCGGCAGAGAGGCGCAACTGCTCTCCTTATTGGATTGCATCGCAAGGAAAAAGGATGAGGACAGGATCCAGGGTGACGCCAGTCACCCTTCGCCGGTGGGGGACCGTCGCTCGTGGGGGCGGATGGAGATTCTCACCTCGCCTTCCCGGAAGACCCGGATGGTGCCCCCGCTCTCTGAGACTGTGACGCCGATGACCGGGTGCTCGCGGGTAACGGCGGCGGTG
>JAJRDA010000037.1 GCA_028678665.1 Methanomicrobiales archaeon
GGAGGACTGGTAGAGGCGGTTGAACTCCTTCCTGCGATCCCGCGCGGGCATTGTTCCTTCTTTACACGTTTGGGGGAGACACCTCATAAACGCACCGCTCGCCCCCGTCGGCAATGGGCCCCGCCCCGCAAAGAGGATGGCAGCTGGCTCGCACAGGCTCATCAGGGCCGGGCCCGGCCAGGGAAACGTGATTCCGTTCAGAAGGTCCCGGATGGCGGATGGGCCCGGTACCAGGCCGCCGTCTCCGCGAGCCCCCGTGCGAGGGTCCACCGGGGCCGGTACCCCAGGAGGTTTTGTGCCCGGGCGATGGACGCCACGGAATGGAGGATATCCCCGGGCCGGGCTGCGTCGTGGATCGGGTCACCGCCCGATCCTGCCGCTTCCACCGCCCGCCGGGCCAGGTCACACACGCGGGTCGCGATCCCGCTGCCGACATTAAAGACCCCGGCTGCATCCCGCTGGAGGGCGAGGATCGTAGCCCTTACGGCGTCGCCCACGTACACGAAGTCCCGGGTCTGGCTGCCATCACCGTAGATGACAGGGGGCCTGCCTGCGAGGGCCCGGACCAGGAACCGCGGGATCACGGCCGCATATTCGGCGCACGGGTCCTGGCGGGGACCATACACATTGAAGTACCGGAGCACGGCAGTCTCGAGGCCGTAACTGGCCGTGAAGACGGCGCAGAGGTGCTCGCCTGCCACTTTCGTCGCAGCATAGGGTGTCAGGGGTGCAGGGCACCGGGATTCGTCCACGGGGGGGCCAGCGGCATTCCCGTACACGGCGGCAGACGAAGCGAAGATCACCTTCTTCACCCCCGCGTCCCTGGCTGCCGAGAGAACGTTCAGGGTGCCGGTGGCGTTCACCTCATGGCTCCGGTCCGGGTCGGCCAGGGATCTCTGAACCGAGGCGATGGCCGCCAGGTGGAAGATGCAGTCGGCACCCTCGCACACACGGCGGAGAAAGGGCAGATCGGTGACGCTCCCCTGGACCACCTGCAGATCCTGCGGGGGGAGGTGGCTCAGGTTCCCGAGGGACCCGGTGGTGAAGTCGTCCACCACCGTGACCCTGCCCAGGTGCAGGAGTTCACCGGCCAGGTGGGATCCGATGAACCCTGCACCCCCTGTCACGACAAACTGCACTGGAGTACGCCTCCCGCTCTGCTCCCTGCAGTACCGGTTCGGGTGGAACGGAAAATACCTTCCGGGGCACCCCATCTCCACATGGTTAAAAGTTGTTCTCGATATCGGGTATCATCTCCGGCAATCAGGAGACGGGAGGATGGAATTTCCGGCCTCCCGAGGACAGGGGGGGTGAATACCCCCTCCCGGACCCACCCCCCTGAGGATAGCCGCCTTATCGGTGAACCGCGACAGGGGGATGGTCCTCCTTCCCGGCGAAACCGTGTATCCTGTGAGGAGGTGCAGCCACAGGTTTCACGTCTTCGGGGACCGGGGGGGCCCGTGGATGAACCTCGGGTCGCTGCGGGCGATCACCGCCGCGGCGAGTGCGGATCGCTCCTTGTCTTTTATCTCGAGCATCACGTCCATGTCGTGGGGGGTGGAGGCCGAGAGAAACTGCCGGAAATCGTCCGGGTCCAGGGCAGTGGCATGGGTTCCTGTCCTGCGGCCGGGCTCCTGGGAGCTGTAGTCAGCCATGGGGATCCCGTCCCGGGCAGCCCAGGTCCCGGCAACCTCTTCCAGGATCCCGCGGATCTCCCCGGTGTTCCCGTGGCACCGGTGGTGGAAGTGATCGTACACGACAGGGATCCCTGTTTCCCTGTGGATCTCCAGGCAGTCCCGGATGGTGAACCGGCGGTCATCGTTCTCCACCACCAGCCGGCGGATCACGGGCTCCGGCAGGTCCCCGTACGCGCGGGAGAATTGGTTCCGGCTGCCCTCCCGGTCCCCGTACACCCCTCCGACATGGATCTGGATCTTCGCCGTATCGTCCAGCCCCATCAGGTCCAGCACCGTTGCATGGTATGAGAGCTCCCCGACGGACCGTTCGACGAGGCCCCGGTCCGGGCTGTTGATCACGACGAACTGGTCCGGGTGCATCGAGATCCGATCATCCCCTCTTCTCGCCAGTTCACCTGCCCGGGCGAAGAGGGGCCGGAGCTCTGCCTGCCAGTCGGCCCTGCAGACGGGATGCGAGGCGAACGGCACGAGGTCCGAAGTGATCCGGAAGAAGAGGAGGCCGGACGCGCGGTTGAAGGAGAGGATCCGCTCCAGGCACTCCAGGTTCCCCCGCACCGTCGAGAGGAGCCGTTCATCGGAGTAGGACGCGAGCCGGAACGTCCGGTTCGCCGAGCAGCCGATGCCCCGGTTGATGCACGGGTACCCGATCTTCACCGCTTCCCCACTCCCCCCAGCATGGGGCGGCGGTGGTCTTATGCCTGGCTGCCGCCCCACCTCTCCGGTACGATGCCGGAAACGGGGAAGCGGCCGCGACAGAAGGGAAACCCCCGCACGGGTACCCGCACCGCCGGGAAGCGGGAACGGGAAGCGTTCCGCCGTTCCGTGTGGACCTTCTTCCGGGAGCGCGGCAGGACGTTTCCCTGGCGGGAGACCCGGGACCCCTTCGCGATCCTGGTTTCGGAGTACATGCTGCAGCAGACGCAGGTGGGCCGGGTGGAGGAGATGTTCCCGGGCTTTATGGCCCGGTTCCCGGATGCCGCCACCCTGGCCCGCGCACCGCTCCGCGATGTACTGGCCGCCTGGCAGGGCCTGGGCTACAACCGGCGGGCGGTGGCCCTGCACCGGGCAGCGGCCCTCCTCGTCGGGCGATACGGCGGCCGAATCCCTGCCGACCGGGACGCCCTCCTCTCTCTCCCGGGCGTGGGGCCCTCGACGGCGGCCGGGGTCATGGCCTTTGCCTTCAACCGGCCGGTCGTCCTTCTGGAGACGAATATCCGCCGCGTCTTCCTCCACCACTTCTTCCCGGGGAGGAACCTGGTCCCGGACCGGGAGATCCTTCCGCTGGTGGAGGCCACCCTGGACCGGGACCATCCCCGGGAATGGTACTGGGCGCTGATGGACCTGGGTTCAGAGCTCCGGCGGCTGCCCGACAATCCCAACCGGAGGTCCCCGGCGTACCGTCCCCAGTCGCCGTTCGACGGGTCAGACCGCCAGATCCGGGGGCAGATCCTGCGGATCCTCCTCCGCGAAGGGATCCTGGACCAGGGGGAGGCTGCAGCCGCAACCGGGTGCACACCCGCCCGCGTGGAGCGGATCCTTGCGGAGATGGAGAGGGAAGGATTCCTGGAAAGGATCCCGAACGGCAGGATCCGTATCTGCGATGGTGCGGGATCGCAACAGGGGCATCCTGTCCGTCGTTCCAGGGGAGGAATCTCCTGAGGGAGGACTCCAGGAGCGATCCGCAGGGCGATTAGGAAAGCCTTATCAACCGGACCGGATACCTTCGTCCGGTGGACAGATTGGAGATTGTGAAGATCCCCCGGATGGAGAAGGAGGAATACGATGCCCTCATCTCGGAAGGGTACGTGAGCAGGATCGCGTTCATCGGCGACAAGTATCCGTACATTGCCCCGTTCCTCTACGTCTTTGACGGCAACTTCATGTACTTCCTCTCAACACGGTACGGGAAGAAGATCCGTTTCTTCCGCCAGAATCCCCATGTCTCTGTCGAGGTGGAGCGCTACTCAGGCGATCTCTCCAGCTATACGTTCGTCACGCTCCAGGGGCATCTGGAGGAGGTGGAGGACGCCATCGAGAAGAAGATCATCCGGAAGAAGTTCGTGGAGATGATCCGGAAGAAGCATCTGTCAAAAAACATCATGGCTGCCCTCGGCCACATGCCCACCGATCCCATCGAGGCGATTGCCAGCGAGGAGCGTTCCATTGTCTGGAAGCTGACGGGCGTCACCGATATCGTCGCGCTCCAGAACCTGTAGGCAGAAAACCGGGTTCCTGCCCCGAACCGTATCGTTTTCCCTCTTGAAAAAGTACTCCGACTTATCCAGAATCACTGGATAGTTTTTCTGAGCGGTACGATGATTGGACGCTCCAGGGGGAACCCGGCGGTTCCCCCGCCGCGTGGGCGTCCCCCCCCTCCCGGGAGGATGGAGGGATTCAGGGTTTCATCTGGATCTTGGCCACAGGTGGGTTCAGAGACATGATGCGGGAGGGGGCAAGCTCCCTCCCGGACCCTCCCCCAATGAGGATGTCCCATCAGGCCGGTGTTATTCCGATGATCACCCCATCCTCCCCGGGGGATGCCCACGCGGCAGGGGCGGAGCCTCCACGAGCGTTCCAGTAGCAGTTCTCGTAGACACGACAACGCTCCTTTTCAGTCGACGAATCCTCCGGAGACGTGGCACTCCGTGCATCACCACAGGGTGAGGAATACCCAGTAGATCCCGGCCTGGAGCATCGTGAGGGGCACGCCGGCCCGGAGGAAGTCCCGGAACGTGAGCGTCTCGCCCTGCCGTTCTGCATTCTGGATGATGATCACGTTGGAGGCAGCCCCCAGGATCGACAGGTTGCCGGCGATGGTGGACCCGGCTGCCAGGGCCATCAGCGGGATCGTGGATTCTGCCCCGGAGCTGACGATGGGCAGCACCAGGGCCACGAACGGGACGTTGGACAGGAACTGGGGGATGGTGATCCCCAGGAGCAGGATGACACCGGTACTATCAAGAGCAGGCCCGGCCAGTCCCACCAGTGCCTGGAAGAAGCCGGTGGACCAGACCGATGCCATGAGCACGAACATGGCAGCAAAGAAGACCAGGGTGGGCCAGTCCACCCCCTTCACGAGTTCCCATCGGCGCGGGCTGGCCAGCAGGGGGGGCAGGGCGGCCACGAGGGCAATGAGGGGGAGGGAGAGCCCGGCGGGGATCCTCAGCGTGACGGTGGCCACCATCAGGCCGATAAGTGCCAGGATCAGGAGGAGTGAAACCTGCGAGAGCCGTGCCAGGGCTGGATCGGTGATGCTCCCCTCGTCAATGGAACAGGCCCGGTGGACGAAGTCACCGGGGTACAGCCACCGAAGGATTCCGTAGCAGAGCGCGAGAGAAAGGAGCGTGGGAATGCCCAGGGTGACGAGAAAGGTGACGAAGGGATTGGGCACCGGTCCCTCGACGGCGATCAGCAGGTTCTGGGGATTTCCGATCGGCGAGAGGACTGAACCGGTGGTCACGGAAAAGGCCAGTGCGAGCAGCAGGATCCGGGACGGGATCCCGTTCCGCCGTGCCACGGCAATGACGAGCGGGGTGCCGATGATGGCCAGGGTATCGTTCATGAGGAGTGCCGAGAAAAGCCCGAAGGAGAGGATCAGGAGGAGCAGGAGCCGGTCGTAGGTCCCAGCGCGGCTGAAGAGCCGGTGGGCCAGGTGGGAGAGGTACCCGCTGGCCTGGAGGGCTTCCCCCACGACAAACATACCGAAGAGGAAGAGCATCACGTCCGGATTGATGGCAGCGAGGGCCTGGGAGGGGGAGATGGACCCGGTGAGGAGGACCACCACCGCCCCGGCCAGCATGATCTGCCAGATCCGGAGGGTGTACCTCCCCACCTGGCGGACGGCGATGGCGACAAAGACCAGCACCACGACGGCCAGGGGGATGAGGGCAGTCAGGTCTCCCCCGGTCACGTGGCCACCGCCTCCCCCCCGTTTCCCCTCAACCTACCATGCCGGAGGGGAGGTTGGTCTTCAGGCAGAACACGAGGTCCGAAAGGAGATCTGCCAGTGGTTCGCCGCCGATGGAACGGTCCCGGAGGGTCTCGGCCAGGCTGCCCTGCTCGATGCGGCGTGCCACCACCGGGAGAAACCGCCGCTCGTCCCGGTTGGCAGATCCCCGGGCCGCCTCCAGGAGGCGCTCCAGCTCCGGCTGCAACCGGGAGGTGCCGAACTGGATGGCCGTCCCCAGCAGGCCGGATATCTCCTCCCTGTCCCGGTCGATACCGGGCTCCGGGTGCCGGAGCAGGGCCGAGAGGAAGGCTACCATCGCCAGGTCGGAGTGGATGCACTCCTGTTCGTCCAGGGCATGGATCTCCAGGTATCCCGGTGCCGGGCGGTGAACCAGGGAGGCCGGGTCCGGGGGTGCCCCCCCTCCTGCTCCTCCCGCAGGTCCGGGGCCCGGTTCCACGGTGCCCAGGAGCCGGAGGAGCCGGTTATCGGCCGCCGGTTCCAGCCTGCCTTCCACAAAGGGAGAGGCGGCGGAGACTGCCACCAGGTACGGGAGCAGGGCAAGAATCTTCCGGTACAGTTCCTCTCCCTCCTCATCGGTCGTGTACCCGATCCGGATCTGCAGGCACTGGCTGTTCCCCTTCCCGACCTCCCCGGAGAGGAGGGGGTGCATGCCCAGGCCCAGCAGGGTATACCGGCCGCTCCTGGCCTGCTGGATCGCCTGGAGCCCGCCCAGGAGCTGCTGCTCCCGCCCGGTGAGGGTCTCCCCGGGGGGCTCGGCCCGGAATCCCAGGAGATGGAGCGGGGGTCTCCGGAGGATCCGGGTACCGTACAGGAGAGCTCCCTGCACCGGGTCCCTGCCCAGTTCCTTGATGGCCTGATCCGCCTCCGGGAGCGGGTGCAGGAGCGGATCGTTCAGGGAGAACTCATGGAGCGTCTGCGGGACGCGGGGAACAGGGCCCGTTCCGGGTGAATCGGGAGTCTGCATGGCGCGGTCCTGTCCTGCCTGGGTTACCCGGGCCCCTCGCCTACCAGTGCGGCCACGACGCGGTGGTAGAGGTCCGGGTAGGACGTGTCCTCGCCCCCTTCCAGGGACGGGTTGTCATTCACCTCGATGACGTAGGGCGTATCGTCGCACACCTTGATGTCCACACCGTAGAGCCCGCGGCCGATGGCACGCGCCGCCGCAACGCCGGTCTCGATGACGGGCCGGGGGACCTCCGCCGCAGGGATGCTCCGTACGGCGCAGTAGACCAGGTGACCGTTCACCGTGTCCTGGATCTTGAAGGTCTCTGACGGGATGATGTACTGGGCTGCATACAGGAGTTTTCCGTCCAGGACGCCGATCCGCCAGTCATAGCTGCTGGAGAGGTACTGCTGGGCCACGATCCAGTCCGAGAGCTTGATGAACCGCTTCGCGACCTTCAGCAACTGGTCCACGGTCTCCACCTTCTCGACCCGGAGGGAGAAGGAGGTGGACGGTTCCTTCAGGATCAAGGGTCTCCCAAGCGTGGCAAAGACCTCCTCTGCACCGGACCTCGTGATCTCCCGCTTCGAGAGAAACCGGGTCTCCGGTATCCGCACATTCCGGTTCATCAGGTGCAGGTACATGTTCACCTTGTCCGAGCAGACCTGGATGGAGACCGGGTCGTCGATGACCGGGATGCCGTGGAAGACAGCGAGCTTGGCAGCCACGTAACTGATATGCAGGGGGTCGGTCCGGCTCCGGATGAAGAGCCCGTCCACCCGGGCCACCTTCCGCACCTCAACGGGGAAGATGAAGTACACGGTATGGCCCATGGCCTCGGCCTGGTCCCGGAGCCGGATCAGGGCGGTCAGCTGCTCGGAGCTCCCCATCACCTGCCGGTCGACGAAGATCCCCAGGCTACCCATGGCACTTCTCCTCCATCACCCGGGTGAGGATGTCCCGCTCCTCCCGTGCCAGGCTGGAGTACCTGACCGGGGTAAGGGCAGAGAGGGCGAACCGGTCTCCCGTCTGCGCGAAGATGCAGTTCACGAGAGGCAGGCGGAAGACCCGGTAGATTTCGGCGCAGAGGGAGCCCACCGCGTCAGTGGCCTGCGCGGTCTTCCCGAAGATGGCGGTCACCGGTAATATCCCGGTCTCCTCGCCGATGGGCTGGTAGCAGAAGGGGTACTTGCCGCCATTCGTGATGAACCGGACCACCCGCGCCGCGGTCTCCGGGTCCCTCACCACCGAGTACTCGGAGGGATCGGCAAAGTAGTGGACCCCGTACAGGATCGCCGGGAGCGGCACCTGGTGGTCCGAGATCTCCCAGGGGAGTACCGGGATCCCGGCCCCCTCCGCCCGGGCAAGGCAGATCGGTACCACGTATGCCTCCAGCGTCTCGCAGGAGGAGGGAACGGTGGTCTTCCCCTCCACCTCCAGGCTCACGATCCGGTAGTAGGTCTCGGTCTTGAAGGAGTAGTCCTCGCTGATCACGTGGGTCTCGCGGCCCATGTGCCTGAGATGGATGGAACCCGCGCTGAAGGTATCCTGCTGTCCTTTCCTCACCACCGACCATCAACTCCTGTACGGGAAAAAACCGGAAAAGGGGTGCAGGTCCCGGGAACGGAACCTCCCGTGGCGCTGGGGGGATCGGGAAACCCGGATCGGCCGGGAAGGGTATCGGGGTGCGCCACCGTCGTGTCCTCGGAGGAGTGCTCCGGAGCTCGTGCTTCCGGAATCTGCGGTGGCTCTGGATTTATGCCTTTCTTCGGGGCGGTTACCAGCGGGAATTCTGGCTGCCGGCTCGCGGGTGCAGTACTCCCGAAGAACTCCCAAGAGCTGTGACAGGGAGATACCCGGCTCCTCAGGTGATCTCCACCCGTTCGCCGGTGACCATGAAGTGAACCTTTTCTGCGATCTTGCAGGCATGGTCGCCGCAACGCTCCAGGTAGCGGGCGATCATCACGTAGTCGGTGCACCGGCTGATGGTGGCAGGATCCTCCATCATCCGGGTGACAGACTCGCGGAAGATCGTGGTCCGGAGGTCGTCCACCTGGTCATCCCGCTTCGACATGCCGTTCACAAAGGAAAGGTCACCGGTCTCGAAGGCCTTCAGCGACCCCCCGATCATCCCGCGGACGATCTCCCCCATGTGGGGGATGGACAGGAGACCGCCAATCTGGGGCTCTTCAGCGAGCCGTTCGGCCGCCTTTGCGATGTCCTTTCCGTAGCTCCCGATCCGGGTCAGGTACGTGACCATCTTCAGGCTCGTTGCAATGGTGCGCAGGTCGCCGGCCATCGGCTGGTACAGGGCAATCAGGCGGAGCGCAGCCTCCTCGTTCCGTTCGTCCCAGCCGGTCAGCTCCCTCTTCCTGTCGACCACGGACCTTGCCAGCGCCGCGTCCTGCTTCTCCAGGGCCTCCAGGGACTGGGAGAGCATCTCCAGCGCCAGGAAGCCCATGGTGAGCATGTCATCCTTCAGCCGCTGGAGTTCATCATGGAATTTCTCCACCATGCCATCCACCTATCCAAACCGTCCGGTGATATAATTTTCCGTCAGCTCCTGTACCGGTCTCTCAAAGATCTGCGTGGTCTCGCCGAATTCGATGAGTCTTCCCAGATACATGAACCCGGTCCGGTCCGAGACCCGGGCCGCCTGCTGCATGTTGTGGGTCACGATCACCACCGTGTAGCGCTGCTTCAGGTTCCCGATCAGGTTCTCGATCTTCGCTGTCGCGATGGGGTCCAGGGCCGAGCAGGGCTCATCCATCAGGATGACTTCGGGATTCACCGCCAGGGAGCGTGCGATGCAGAGCCGCTGCTGCTGGCCGCCGGAGAGCCCGGGCGCCGGGTCATTGAGCCGGTCCTTCACCTCGTCCCAGAGGGCCGCCTGCCGTAGGCTCTGTTCCACGATACGGTCCAGCTCGCCGGTGTCCCGGACGCCATGGACGCGGGGGCCATAGGCCACGTTTTCGTAGATGGACTTGGGGAAGGGGTTGGGCTTTTGAAAGACCATCCCCACTTTCCTGCGGACAGCCACCACATCTGCTTTCGGCCCGGAGATGTCCAGGCCGTCCATGAAGACGGAGCCCTCGGTGCGGCAATGGTCCACCAGGTCGTTCATCCGATTGAAGCACCGGATTAGGGTGGACTTGCCGCAGCCGGACGGTCCGATCAGGGCCGTGACCCGGTTCCTGAGGACTGACATGGTGATATCCACCAGGGCCTGGCAGTCCCCGTACCAGAGGTTCAGGCCGCGGGTCTCAATGATTGTTCCATTGTTGTTCACAGGTGATCACCACCGGACGGTTTTCCGGTAATGGTTCCGGATCAGGATGGCCACCAGGTACAGCCCCCCTACGAGGACCAGCAGCACAAGCGCGGTACCGTACTGCTGGGCCTCTGATCTTGGCACGTTGGTGGCCAGTATGTAAAGATGATACGGGAGGGCCATCACGGGTTCAAAGGGCGATGATGGGAGGAACCGGCGGGAGAAGACCACTGCCGTGAAGAGGATGGGCGCGGTTTCACCGGCCGCCCTGCCCAGGGAAAGGATCGTACCGGTAACGACGCCACCCATGGCCGCCGGGAGTACAACCTGCCGGATCGTCTGCCACCATGAAGCCCCCAGGGCCAGGCTCCCTTCCCGCAGGGATTGGGGAACACTTTTCAACGCCTCCTCCGTGGTCCGGATGATGGTGGGGAGCACCATCAGCCCCAGGGTCACCTGGCCGGCGAGGAGCGAGACCCCCCATCCCAGGTACAGGACCAGGAAGGCGAACCCGAAGAGGCCGAAAACAATGGAGGGGGTTCCGTTCAGGAGATCGATCCCCGTCCGGATCAGATTGACGGCCCTCCCGCCCCGGGTGTACTCCACCAGGTAGATGGCGGCACCGACCCCCAGGGGGAGGGCAAAGGCGATGGCCCCTGCCACCAGGAACAGGGTGCCCACGATGGCCGGGTAGATGCCCCCGTCCCGGCCCAGGTTTCTCGGGCCAGTGGTCAAAAACTCCCAGGAGATCGCGGGAAGGCCGTTCACGATGATATCAAAGAGGATCACGCCGAGGATAAAGAGCACCACGGCGGCACAGAGGCCCACCAGCACCAGGGCCAGGCCCTGGGTGGTCCGGGGAGAGAGCCGTCCACGGGCAGCCCACGCAAGGCCGCCGGCCAGGGCCAGTACTGCAGCGGCGGTGATCCCGCCGATGAGGAAGGCCACTGCGAGGGCCAGCACCACGACCGTCACAAGGGCGACCTTCCCGATTCTGGATCGCACCTCCCGGGAAAGGATCTCCCTGGACCGGGTGCCGCCACCGGTCTGGGAGCGGCGGACCCTGTCCAGGATCACCCTCGCGACGAGGTTGATGGCCAGCGTGATCACGAGGAGGATTATCGCGACACCGAAGAGGGCATGGTAGTGGGTGCTCCCCATCGCAACCTCTCCCATCTCGATCCCCAGGGTGCCTGTCAGGGTCCGGATGGGGGAGAAGACATCCCAGAGAGGGGAAGGGATGACGGCAGCGTTCCCGGTCACCATGAGTACTGCCATGGTCTCCCCGATGGCGCGGCCAATCCCCAGGATCACCGCCGCGGTAATCCCGGAGAGGGCTGCCGGGGTGACAACCCGGGTGATGGTCTGCCACCGGGTGGCTCCGATGGCCAGTGACCCCTCCCGGAGCTCACGGGGGACCGCGCTGATGGTGTCTTCTGAGACCGAGACGATGGTGGGGAGGGCCATGACCCCGAGGAGCAATGAACCGGCCAGCCAGCACTGGCCGGAGAGCAGCTGGAAAACATCCGCGAGCCAGGGGGTGAGGACTGCGAGGCCGAAGAAACCATACACGACGGACGGGATCGCCGCAAGAAGCTCAACGAGTGGTTTCAGCTTCAGACGGAGGCTCAGCGGTGCCACCTCTGCGATGAAGATGGCGGTGCCCAGTGAGAGGGGAACGGCAAAGAGGATCGCCCCGAGGGTCACGAGGAGCGTACCTGCCCACAGCGGGAGGGTGCCGAACTCCGGGGGATACCCGGTGGGGTCCCAGCGGTCTCCCAGGAGAATCTCGGCGGGGCTCACCGTAAAAAAGATCTGGTACGCATCGCGGACCAGGAAGAAGATGATGAAGAAAACGGCGATGACCGAGGAGATGGCAGCCAGGAAGAGGAGACCCCGGATCACCCCCTCCTTTCCGGAGCCGCGGGGATAAGCAGGGAGGATTCCGGCCGTTGTTTTGCCAGGCGGGCTCGTGGGTATACGGGGACCAGGGATATTCCTGTCAGCATCGGTCCCGCACCCTGGTTCCCGTTCGTGCATGCCTTAACCTGAATATGGAAAGTGGTGGAAGGGGGGGGTATATTCCACCCTTCCGGGTCACACGAGGGGGACGAACCCCTCCCGTGTCACGATCAGCTGGCCCTCGGTGCTCATCAGGAAGTCCAGGTAGTCCTTCGTGAGCCCGGATGGAGCACCACTGGTGAGCATGTACAGCGACCGGGATATGGGATAACTACCTGAGAGCACCATGGCCACCGATGGTTCGACGGCCGTGCCCCTGCTCATGATCTTGATCCCTTTCACGTCGCTGCTCACGTACCCCAGGCCTACGTAACCGATGGCATACCTGTTACCGGCCACGTAGGTGGCGATGGCCCCGTTGGAGTTCATCTCCCGCATGTCGGACCGGTATTTCTCCTTCTGCATGACATGCTCGGTGAAGTATTCCCGGGTTCCCGAGGCGCTGTCCCGGCCGATGACGACAAAGGACGAGGCGGTCCCGCCGACCTTTTCCCATGACTGGATGGAGCCGTTGTAGATCCCCCGCACCTGGTCCAGGGTCATGACCGAGACCGGGTTTTCCGGGTGGACGATGACCACGATGCAGTCCTTGGCCACCGTGTGCTGCATGAGGGCAGGGTACTTGGTCTTCTCTTCGGCCTTCAGGTCCCGGGAGGACATGCCGATCTCCGAGGTCTTCTCTCCCACGGCCTGGACACCCACGCTGGAACCCCCGCCGGCCACCTGGATGTCAGCCACCAAGTTCCTGTCCATATAGGCCTCGGCGGCAGCCTGGGCGATGGGGAGCACGGTGGTGGAGCCGCTCACCATGATCGTGCCCGGTATCTGGGATACCTGGTAGGGGAGAGTCGCCGGCCCGGGCGTGGCGGAAACCGGTGTGACCGGCGCGGTGGTCTGGCCCGGTACCACGGTGGTGGGCACAGGCTTCTGTTCGGGAGTGCCCGTGCACCCGCAGGCGAAGACCCCGATGAGGAGGAGCCCGACCAGGATCGCAGGGAGTGAATGATTCAGAACGGGTCGTAATTTCATCGATTCACCGGATCAACGGTTGGCAGTAAGGATTTAAAGGGATATTCGAAGGAAATTATATTAATATATATATTATCTTTAGATGCTAGAGATATATAGAAAAATATATTGTCTCACCTGCCCGGATCTCCCTGTCTGACAGCATGACGGATATCCGGAAGGTCCAGATCACAGGTGGCTCCTCTTACATCATCTCCCTTCCAAAGGACTGGGCAAAAGCCCAGAAGATCAAGAAGAACGACCCTCTCGCCATCTCCGTCCAGCCCGATGGCAACCTGCTGATCTCGTCGCGCATTTCAGGTGAGCAGGTCCAGCGGGTGAAGGAACTGGACCTTGCCGGGATCCGCGACGCCACCTCTCTCTTCCGTCTCCTCATCGCCGCATACATCGACGGCTTTAC
>JAJRDA010000038.1 GCA_028678665.1 Methanomicrobiales archaeon
CATTTGGGTGCGGCAATATCCTCCAGGTTTATCCCTCCAAAGACCGGGGCGATGTTTCGCACCTCATCCACAAAGCCGGTGTGGTAACTCTCAAAGCAGAGGGGGAAGGCATCGATATTGGCAAATTTTTTAAAAAGTATCGCTTTGCCTTCCATGACAGGAATGGCTGCATAGCCACCGATATTCCCCAGTCCCAAGACGGCGGATCCATCGGTCACAATGGCCACAGAATTTCCCTTAAGGGTATACCGGTAGGCGAGATTCTTGTCCTTCTGGATAGCCCTGCACACCGCCGCGACACCGGGGGTATATGCCCGTGAGAGATCCCGCCGGTTCTCCAGGGGGACCTTGGAGTGGATCTCCAGCTTTCCCCGGTGCTTTTCATGCAGCTGGAGTGCCTCCTGGTAAATGGTCTCGGTAGGTTCTTCCATGGCTCTCCCTCACCTGATCCGTGGTCCCGGGTATCAAATTCGTTTCGATCCGGGAGAGGAACTGTTCAGTACGAATACCAAAATCCAATTCCTTCAAATTGAGAGACCGGGGATACCACCGCGAGCATAAGTTTCCGGATTCTGGATTTCACCGGAGCAAGGGAAACGTCCATTCCGAAGCGATGGGGCTATTCCCCTTCTTCTATTGTAAAATAAATCATGGTGACGATTTCCATCTCGTCAAAATCATCGTAGAGCTTCTTCATGGTGGCGAAAAGATCGTTCCAGCTCCGGCACTGGGGATCATGTTCCACGGACAGATCCTGCTCCCGGATATCCCGGAACCGTTTTACCTTCAATCCGGTCACCAGTGCCTTTCGCTGCTACCCTCCCTCGCGTGACTGCAGCCAGAAGGTGTCCCCCATCGTCATTTTCGATGCCAGTTGTGTTCCCCGTCGTACGGTGAGGTTCGTACCGCTCCGGAATTTGTAAGTCGTAAAAAGGAGGACACATTTATCTTCGGCAGCCATGGAATGTTACACCCTCGTCTGCTATGATGCGTCTCGGTATCGCAGGTAATAATGGTAGTGCTCTGCAGTCAGTGATGCACTCAGCCCCGGCCCTGCCATCAACGAGAGCAGGTTGATACTCCCTTGATACGGTCAAATCGCCGCGTACCAAACCTGAAAAAAATGAAGTGGGGATTTTGCCCCACAGAGATTACAGGTCTCCTGCGTGTCACCGGTGCGTGAAGTACGCCTCGACGCCGTCCGGAGTAACCGCATCGATCCGGGCAAACGCGACCCGCTCGAACTGGATCACTTTCCCGAGTTCGGAGCGCACCACTGCCTCGCAGGAGCCTGCCATGTCCCCCTCGGGGTGCCGGAGCACGCAGGGGACCGCCGAGGTCGGGGGGAGCCACTGTACGATGGGGGCCTTCACCTTCCGGGCATCCTCCAGGGCGTCGCCGGCATAGGCTGCCGAGAAGCTGCTGCCGGAGCCGGTCACGGTGATGTTGCAGAGGTCCTTGAGCCGGATCATCCGGTGACCCGCAAGATCTGCCCGGGGGACCAGTGCCTTCCCCTCGAAGGGGAGGAGCCGGCAGCCCCGGGCCGGGTCACCGGGGTGCAGGAGCGCCTGGGCCATCCGTACGGGGGCTCCCTCGATGGTGAGCTCCACGGGATCCGGCACAAAGGAGTAGCGGTTCGCGACCGGGTCCACGAGGTCCCTGTTCTTGGCGTACAGGTTGTCCCAGGAGAAGGAGATGTCCGTCTCGCCGATCCCGATCTCCAGGATGGCATTCCTCACGGCCTCGGATGAGATCCCCCGGCGGGCGATGGCCCGGAGGGTCCCGAGCCGGATGTCATCCCAGCCGGTATAGGTGCCTTCATCGATTCCCCTGTGCATCTGGGAGGTGGAGAGGACCACGCCCTCGATCCCCATCCGGCCGTAGTGCCGGTACACCGGTGGTTTCCAGCCGAAGTAGTCGAAGATATAGCTCTGCCGGACGGTGTTTGCGATGTGGTCCTTGCCCCGGATCACGTGGGTGATCCCCAGCAGGTGGTCGTCGATGGCCACCGAGAAGTTCATCAGCGGGAAGACGAGGGCGTCCACCCGGGGATGGGGCGGGGAGGCCACGATCCGGAAGGCCGAGAAGTCCCGCATGGCAGGGTCCGGGTGGGAGAGCTCGGTCTTCACCCGCACCGTGATGGTCCCCTCGGCGTACTCACCGGCCAGCATCGCGTCCCAGAGGGCCAGGTTCTCCTCCACGGTATGCTCCCGGCAGGGGCAGGCCTTCCTTGCGAGCTTCAGGTCCCGGAACATGTCCCCCTCGCAGGTGCAGAGGTAGGCGCCGCCCCGTTCGATCAGATGCCGGGCGTAGTCATAGTAGGTATCCAGCCGGTCACTCTGGAACACCACGTCGTGGACTGCGAGACCGAGCCACGCAATGTCCTCCCGGACCATGTCGTAGGCGGCCGGGTCCACCCGCTTTGCGTCCGTGTCCTCGATGCGGAGCACGAACTTCCCGCCGTAGCGCCGGACGTAGGCGTCATTGAGGAGGGCGGCCCGGGCATGCCCCAGGTGGAGGGGGCCGCTGGGGTTGGGGGCAAAGCGCATGACGACACCGCCATCGGCACCCTCCAGGGGCGGGAGGCCCTTCTTCTGCTCCCTGGTCCCGGAGAGCTCATGGATGAGGTCCGGGGCGAGGGCCGCGAGGGTGCCGTGGCGCTCCCCGGGGGCGATCGCCTCCACCCGGGCGATGGCCTCCGGCAGGAGCTTCGCGATCTCCTTCGCACGGGGGCGGAGATCCGGGTGGGTGCCCATCACCTTCGCAAGGACGGTAGTGGGTTTGGGGAGGTCGCCGTACTTCACGGCGTTCTGGAGAGCGTAGCGAAAGAGGATCTCCCGCAGGTCCTCCTCCATTCAGGACCCCCGGGTGACAAAGAACTCGCCGAGCTCGAAGAGGAGCCGGCGCTCATCGCTCCCGGGCAGGAGGGCGAGCGTGGACCGGCCATGATCCAGGATGTTTCCGGCAATCTCCCGCACCTCTGCAAGCACTCCGGCCGCCTCCAGCCGGGCGATGAGGGCGTCCACCTCGGCGTCCGTGAGGGCCTTCCGGTACGGGGCCAGGTCGACCCCGGCCTCCCGGGCCTTGATGGAGACGAGGGTCTGCTTCCCCTGCCGGATGTCGGAGGCCCGGTCCTTGCCGCTCACCGAGGAGGGTACCATGAGATCGATCAGGTCGTCCTGGATCTGAAACGCGATCCCGGCCGACATGCCGAACTGGAACAGGGCATCGGCGTGCATCGGCTTTGCCCCGGCCATGATGGCCCCGATGGCCGCGGAGGCGGCATAGAGGGCGCCCGTCTTCATCCGCACCACGTCCAGGTACTCCACCTCGGTGACATCGTCCCGCAGCTCGAAGGACATGTCCAGGTGCTGCCCCTCGCAGATGTCGTTGCAGGTGTCGGCGAGCAGGGAGACCGCCCGCACCCGGGCGCTGTCGGGGGCGGGGGTGCGGCAGAGGAACTCGAAGGCACGGGCATAGAGCACGTCCCCGGCCAGGATGGCGGTGGGCTCGTCCCAGAGGGTGTGGACCGTCGGTACGCCGCGGCGCTCGGCGTCCCGGTCCATGATGTCGTCGTGGATCAGGGTGAACGTGTGGATCAGCTCGAGAGCAAGGGCCGCGGGGGCCACGTCAAAGGAGGACCCCTTCTTCACGGCATCGGCGGCAAGGAGGCAGACGGCAGGGCGCAGCCTTTTCCCCCCTGCCGACAGGAGATGGGCAGAGGCTTCCTGCAGCGGCCCGTAGGGGTGGCCGAAGTAGCGGATGATCATGAGATCGATTTCCTGGGCCACGTTCTTCAGGTATTCCTGCAGCTCCATCTCCCGACCCCCTTACTTGGCCACCTGGATCCTTTGTCCGTTCCGGAGGATGTGCATGTCGTTCCCGAGCCGGTAGCCCACATCCTCGGCAAAGCTCGCGTAGCTCCCGGTGAAGTTCAGACCCCCGTGGGACGGGATCACGTGCTGGGGGTGCAGCAGCTGCAGAAGCTCGTAGTGGTCCTCCCGCTGGGCGTGGCCGCTGACGTGGAGGTCCTCAAAGATCCGGGCCCCCCTCATCTTCAGCCGGGTCTCCACCAGGTAGCGTTGCCCGAAGTTCATGGGATTCGGGATCACTCTCGCGGAGAAGAGGACCTTGTCCCCCTTTTCAATCTTGTAGGGGGTGTCGTCCAGCGCGATCCGGTTCAGGACCGAACCCGGCTCTCCCTGGTGGCCGGTGACAATCGGCATGAACTTCTCCCTCCCGGCTTTGATCATCCGGCGCATCGTCCGCTCCACTGTCCTCCGGTTCCCGAACATGGAGAGGCTGGGGGGGAAGGCGACCAGCTTCATCTGCTCGGCCGTGGAGGAGTAGCGCTCCATGGACCGGCCCAGGAGCACCGGTTTCCGGCCGATCTCGTGGGCGCACTCGGCGATCGTCTTCACCCTCGCAATATGGGAGGAGAAGGTGGAGACCAGGATCGCTGACTTGTCGTCCTCGTAACTCGTAATGACGTCCCGGAGCAGGTCCCGGGCGATCCGCTCGCTGGGGGTCCGCCCCTTCACATCGATATTCGTGCTCTCCACGATGAGGGCGAGCACCCCCTCTTTCCCCATCTGACGCAGGCGGGCAAAGTCCGGCGGCTCGCCGATCACCGGGGTCCGGTCCAGCTTGAAGTCGTTCGCATACACGACGGCCCCGTGGGGGGTGTGGAGCACCGCCATCACCGTGTCGATGATGGAGTGCTGCACCCGGACAAACTCAAGGGTGAGGGTGGGCGAGATCGTGTACCGTTGCCCGGCCCGGAGCGCAAAGAGCTTGTTATTGACCCCGAACTTCTGCTCGCCCTGGATCTGCTGGCGTATCAGCTCAATGGTATACGGGGTGGAGATGATCGGGGCGTTGTACCGGTGGGCGAGCTTGGGGATCGCCCCGATGTGGTCCAGGTGTCCGTGGGTGCAGACGATCGCCTTCACCGTCCCCTCCACCGTGTTCATCATCGTGTCGTCGGGGATCGCCTTCATCTGGATGAGGTCCAGGGAATGCATGTTCTCGATCTCGGCATCCTCGTGGATCATCACCTGGTCCAGGCGAAGCCCCATGTCAAAAATGACAATGTCCTTTCCGCAGCGGACGGCGGTCATATTCCGTCCCACTTCCTCGTACCCGCCCACTGCTATAATTTCGATTTCCATATCTGTTAATCTCCTTTTTTCTTTTTCGTCAACTGGCGCGTGCTCCCCGTGATCCAGGTGCGTGCCCGGTGGAGCTCTGCCACCGATCGGGAACCTGTGAGAAACATCGCCGTGTAAAGCTCTTCCTGGAGGCCGGTGATGGCAGCACAGAGCTGCTCCCCGCCCTCAACGGCCGGCCGCAGGAGCGGGAGCGCCATCCCGCAGAGGTCGGCCCCGAGAGCCACCGCCTTTGCCATATCCATCCCGCTCCGGATCCCGCCGGTCGCGATCACCGGACCACCGCTTCCAGCCACCTGGCAGAGGCTCACCACCGTGGGGATCCCCCAGCCGGCGAACCGCCGGCCCCGCTGTGCCGCCTGTTCATCCTTTGCCCGGAGGGCTTCGACGAGCGCCCAGGAGGTGCCCCCGGCACCGCCCACGTCGATGGCTGCGACCCCGGCGCCCCAGAGCAGGTCCGCCGTCTCCCGGGAGATGCCGGCACCCGTCTCCTTCGCGATCACCGGCACCCGGAAGTCGCTGCAGAGGTCCCGGATGGCCTCCAGGCACCCGCTGGCGTCGTGGTCCCCTTCAGGCTGGATCGCCTCCTGCAGGAAGTTCAGGTGCACGCAGAGCGCCTGGGCGCTGATCATCTCCACCGCCCGGTCCGCCCACTCGATCCCGTGGTCACGGAGCTGGACGGCGCCCAGGTTGGCACAGAGGAACGCCGTGGGCGCCTCCTCACGGACCACGGTAAAGCTCCCTTCCAGGTCAGGGTTCTCCAGCGCCGCACGCTGGGACCCGACGCCCATGCCGATCCCGAAGTGCTCGGCGGCGGCCGCGAGCCTCCGGTTGATCGCAGTCGTGGAGGGGTGGCCCCCGGTCATGGCGGCGATGAAAAGGGGAGAGCGGAGGATGTGCCCCAGGAACCGGACCGACGTGTCGATCCGGTCCAGGCTCCCGCCGGGGAGGGCACAGTGCACCAGGTGCACGTCGGCAAACCCCGGGTTCCCTGCCTCCACCTGCTCCTCCAGGCAGATCCGGATATGGTCCAGTTTCCTCGGCGATGTGTACTCGTCCTTTGCCATTCCCGTTACCTCTTCCCGATGATGGTGCCGCCGTGGTCCTTCCCGTCCAGGAACGCCCCGAGCCGGGAGACGTGGAAGATGTGGGACTCGATCCCCTGCCCGGCAAGCCGCAGCAGCTCCTCCACCTTCCCCCTCATCCCGCCGGTCACATCGCGGGCCCCCGACCCGCCGAGGGGAAGGTCCCGGACCGAGGCGGCATCGATCCGGGGCACCACCTTCCCGTCCGGCCCGAGCACGCCCTTCACGTTGGTGGCGACCCCCACGCGGGAGCACGCGAGGCCGGCGGCCAGGAACGTCACCAGCTGGTCGCCGGAGACGATGGATGCCCCCCGGGCACGGTCCGCCACCACGTCGCCGTGGAGGACGGGGGTGATCCCGAGAGCCTGCAGCCGCTCCAGGGGCTCGAGGGGAAAGGAGGCGATCCGCCCGTCCTCGGCCACGCAGAGATGCAGGGGGTGGAGACCCATGGCATCCACGCCCTCCCGGCGCAGTGCCTGCACCACCGCCCGGTTCAGGCCGGCCACCGCGGCGTGGGTGATGGTGATACCCTGTCGGTTCGACCCGTCCACACCCTCCTGGATCCGGTAGCGCGCTGCCTGCGGGTGCCCGCAGGAGCCGGCACCGTGGACCAGGGTGAGCAGCATCCCCTTCCGCCGGGAGATGGCCCGGCTGACCTCAGAGAGGCGCTTCCGGTCGATCCGGCAGGGCCCGCTCTTCTCCGTGATCACGGACCCGCCCAGCTTCACGATGACGCGGTCAGGCATGCGCCTCCCTCCGTGCACCCTGGGTGTCGATGGTGGTGACGATGGCCTGGGCATCGCAGGACTCCATGGCCCCGGCCACCCGGCCCCGGGCCCGCTTCGGGGCGAGGGCGATCATGCAGCCGCCACCGCCCGCCCCCGTGATCTTGGCGCCGTAGGCCCCGGCGGCACGGGACGCCAGCACCAGGCGCGAAAGCGCCGGGTGGCCCACGCCGATGGCCTCCAGGAGCGCGTGGTTGATGTTCATCAGCCGGCCCAGCTCCGGGGGGTTCTGCAGGGCGCCCACGGCCTCCTCTGTCACCGCCTCGATGGCCTCCAGCACCGCGTTCACCATCGCGGGCCGGACCTCCCGCTCCCGGGCCACCCGCTCCACCATCTTCCCCGTGTTGTGGGAGACGCGGCTGTTCCCGACGACGAGCGGGATGTTCCGGGGCGGGAGCCTGAGGCGTTCCGGACCCCGGATCAGCACGAGGCCGCCGAAGGACGTGACGTAGGTGTCGGTGGGGCTGGCCAGGCCGTGCTGGACCTTCTTCTCGATGGAGAAGGCGAGATCCGCGACCTGCTCCCGGGTGTAGCCCTTCTCGAACTCCTCGTTGATGGCGGAGAGCGTGGCCACGGTGACGGCGGCGGACGACCCCAGGCCCGAGGCGCTGGGGAGCTGGGACCGGACGTAGACGGTGCCACGGACCCCCGTCTCCCGGAAGCACTCCTGGATGTAGGAGGAGCGGGGCCTGGCCGGGTGCCGTGCCTTCCGGACGGTTACCTGGACCCGGGGCTGGATGGCCATGGCGAGGCCGGGCTTCCCGTAGACCACGGCGTGCTCCCCGAAGAGAAAGACCTTCCCCGGCGCAGACCACGTGGCCACCTACATCACCGCGATGGCCGCGTACCCCACGACCTGGCCGCGGTCGCCGGTCACGTCGCCGCTGGTGGTGTACTGGAGGAGTTCCCCTTTCCGTGCCCCCAGCCCCTTTGCGGCCAGCACCATGGCGGCGATGGGTCCGTAGCCGCAGGCGCTGACCCCCAGGTCCCGCACCTTCCGGTAAAACCCGTCCGTGTCCAGCGTGGCCAGCGGTTCGATGGCGGCCAGGTCGTCCCGCCGGGCCTCCGCTTCCGGCACGTAGTGGGAGAAGTCGCTGGAGGCCACGATCCGCACGTCCCGGCCGGTCCGGTGCACGGCCTCCAGGATCCGCTCCGCCAGGTGCGCGGCACTGGCAGGGTCCTGGGGCCCCATCATCACGGGAACCACCCGGGAGCGGGGGAACCGGTACTTGATGAAGGGCATCTGGACCTCCAGGGAGTGCTCGTCCCGGTGGGAGAGCTCGTCCATCGCCACCTCGAGCCGGTTCACGAACTCCGTGTCGGTCTCCAGGATGCCCAGGGGGGTCTCCCAGGGCACCGCGGAGGCGCAGGTGAGGAATCCGCGGTGGCTGGGGCCCAGGACCACGAACGTGCCGTCAAAGGACGGGTTGATGGCCGAGAACGCCCGGGCTGCCGTCCTCCCGGAGTAGATGTAGCCGGCGTGGGGGGAGACGATCCCGCGGGCGTCCCTCCCGTCTGCAGTTTTCCGGAAGAACCCTTCCAGCAGCTGCTCCAGGTGGCTGGGCTCCGCGGGATAGAACTGCCCCGCCACGCTGCAGGTGCGCACCTTCATGCGGATTCACCCCTGTGTGCAGGCACCGTGTCAGATCTCGGTCTCAAAGTCCTCGACGGTGAGGGACGTGGCGATACCCCTCAAGCGCAGCATCTCCTTCGTGAGGAGGAAGTAGATCAGGGAGAGGGCTTTCCTCCCCTTGTTGTTCGTGGGGATCACGAGATCCACAAAGCCGGTCATGTTGTTGGTATCGCAGAGGGCAACAATCGGGATCCCGTTCTGCATCGCCTCGGTCACTGCCTGGGCGTCGCCGATGGGATCGGTGACGATCACGACCTCCGGCTCCAGGTATCCCGGCAGGTTCTGGTTCGTGAGCATGCCCGGGATGAACCGGCCGGTCGCCGACATGGCGCCGATGGTCTCGGCGAACTTCTTCGCCGGGTACTGGCCGTACTGCCGGGATGTCACCACGAGAACCCGTGGCGGGGCGTACTGGGCCAGGAACTTGGCCGTTGTCTTGATCCGTTCGTCGGTGGCCCGGATGTCCAGGATGTAGAGCCCGTCGCCCCGGACCCGGTAGATGAACCGCTTCATGTCCTTGGACTTCTGCTGGGTACCGATGTGGACCCCGGCCGCCAGGTACTCTTCCACCGGGACCAGCGGTTCCTTCAGTTCAATCTCTGCCTCGTTTGCCTGTGGCTGTGCCTGTGCTTGCATCAGATCAGCTCCTCGATTCGTATCAGTTCGTTCAGTTTTGCCGTGCGCTCACCGCCGACGACGCCGGTCTTCAAAAAGATACAGCCGAACGCCGTGGCCAGGTGCGCAATGGAATCGTCGTTGGTCTCCCCGGAACGGTGGCTCATCACCGTCTCCATCCCGTGCCGCTGGGCCAGCTGCACGGCCTCGTGGGTGTCGGTGAGCGTGCCCACCTGGTTGGGTTTGATGAGCACGCAGTCGGCGGCACCCGTCTCGATCCCCCTCATGATCCGCTCCGTGTTCGTCACAAAGAGGTCATCCCCGCAGATCAGGCACCGGTCGTTCACCTGCCGGGTCAGCTCCGCGAACCCCTCGAAGTCGTCCTCACGGATCGGGTCCTCGACGTAGACCAGGGAGTAACGGTCAATGAGCTCGGCCATGTACACCACCTGGTCCGCGGTGGACCGGGACCCCTTCCGGTACCGGTACGCCCCGCCGTCCCAGAGCTGGCTCGCCGCCACGTCCAGGCCCATGTTGATGGAGATCTTGAGGCCGTCCGAGACTTCATCCACCGCCTGGCGGAGGATCTCGAAGGCCGCATCATCCCCGATCTGGGGAGCCCACGCCCCCTCGTCACCCTTGCCGCACGCCATCCCCTGCTTCACCAGGATCTCCTTCACCTTCCGGTGCACCGCCGCGTTCGCAAAGACCGCCTCCTCGGCGTCCGCGGCACCGGTCGGCACCACCAGGAATTCCTGGATCTCGGTGGCGTTCTCGGCATGGGCTCCGCCCCCGATCACGTTCCCCAGGGGGAGCGGGGGTGCGGTCATAAAGATCCCGCCCAGGTACCGGAACAGGTCCATGCCCAGCGCATCGGCCGCTGCCCGGGCACAGGCCAGCGAGAGGGCCACGGCCACGTTGGCGCCGATGGTGGAGAAGTCCGGAGTCCCGTCGATCTCCCGCAGGATCTCGTCGAACCGGAGCTGGTCCTCCGCATCCTCCCCGATCAGGGTGGGGACCAGGCGCTCCTCTGCGAGGGGGATGGCCTCCTTCACCGGCCGGACCCTCGCCTCGTAGATCCCTGTCGATGCCCCGCTGGGCGCCGCGGCACGGCCGAACCCGTGATCGGTCCATATCTCTGCCTCCACGGTGGGGTTGCCCCGGCTGTCCAGGATCGTCCGGAGCCTGATCGACTGGATGGTGGTCACGGGGACCACCTCGACGTTCGAGTGGTCATGCGGTCCACCTCGACGTTCGAATGGTCACGGGGACCAACCCTGCCATCCACGTGGTCGCGGGGACCACCTTCTCGCAGGTGGCGGTCACAGCGACCCCACCTTCCGCTTTACGGTGATGGGGATCACACCGGCATTGAACTCCTCAATGGCGATCTCCAGAGGATCGATCCGCTGGGATTTCAACAGCACCGGTGCACCCATCGAGATCTGCAGTGCTCTCGCACCGATGATCCTTGCCCGCTCATACCGAGTATACGATTCCATTCTCCGCCCCCGAAATATTCCTTTGTTCTCCCGAAATGGGGTCGCTGAGATTCGAACTCAGGTCACAGCATCCCGAACGCCGTAGGATGGTCCAGGCTACCCCACGACCCCTCACTGATACGGATTGAGATCATCGATGATCTCCTTGTGCGTCAGCAGCATGCGGCGACAGCAGTACCGCTGCACACCGAGATCGGTGAGGATGGTGCCGGGGTCCTCCCCGGCATCACGCCGCTTCTTGAAGTCTTCCCACACCGTGGAGATGACCTTCCCACAGGTAAAACACCGTACGGGTATCATGTCCACCGAACTCTCACGATCATTTTCCTGTCCTACCGATAAGACTTTTGGAACTTCTTTCTCGCGCCGCGGCCGTGGGGTTTCTTCTTCTCCTTCTGCCGCGAATCGTTGACGAGCAGGGTCCGGTCGTAGGCCAGGTACATCTCCTTGATCTTGGGGTCGTTGTACCATGCCAGGATCCCCCTGCCGAGGGCCGTCCGGATCGCCTCCGCCTGCCCCATGATCCCGCCGCCCCGGACATCGATGGAGACATCGATGTCCGCGAGAGCATTGGGAAGGAGTGTTAAGGGCTCCGAGATCTTCATCCGGACCAGCTCGGTGGAGTAGATCTCCAGGGGCACGGTGTTGATCCGCACCCGCCCCTTTCCGGTTCTCAGGGTGGCCCTCGCCACTGCCGTCTTGCGCTTCCCGCTCGTGTTGATGATCTTGTCCACGCCTTCACCTCCCGTACTTGGCTCCCATGAACGTGCTCACGGCACCCACCGTCACAAACCGTGGGGAGGAGAGCCGGGAGACATGGGCCTCCGGGAAGCTCTCCATCTCCTTCCCCGCAAACTCCGGGGGAACCCCCACATACACCCTCACCCGGTGCAACGCCTCCTTCCCCGGCTCGCGCTTGTAGGGAAGCATCCCCCGGATCGTGCGCTTCACCAGGTGGTCGGGCCGGCGGGGGAAGAACGGACCGCCTTCCCGGGAGCCGCGCTTGCGCTTCCTGTCGTAGGTGCCAAAGACCCGGGCCTTTGTCCCCGAGATCACCGCCTTCTCCGCGTTCACCACCGCGATCTCCTCCCCGTCCAGCAGACGGTGGGCCAGAAGACTCGCCATCCGGCCCAGGATCAATCCTTCGGCATTCACAATGACCGTCATGGGTATCACCGCAGGATCCTGACCCGGCTCCCCGTCGGGTTCTTCTGGAGCAGTTCCTCGATGGTCATGCAGGAGCCCTTGGCGCCCTGGATCTTGGACTGGGCGCTCCCCGAGAAGTTGAGCGCAGCCACGTCCACCGGCTGTTCCAGGACGCCGGTGCCCAGCACCTTCCCGGGCACGAGGATCGTCTCGCCACCGATCGCATAGCGGTTGATCTTGCTGATGTTCACCTCTGCGTAGTTCCTGCGGGGAGACTCGAGCCGCGATGCGATCTCGCGCCAGATGCCTACGTCGTTGGTCCGGGAAGCCTCCTTCAGCCTCATAATGAGGGTGGAGAGGCGCGGATTTGTCTTCTCAAGCCGTCGCTGCATGGGGTTCACCTTCTGATACTTCCGAGAGGATCGTGTCCAGGTCCAGGGCCTTCTTCCGCAGGTGGTGGAGGGCTGTCTCCATGATCTCGAGGACGGGGAGCGACCCGTCGCTCTCCACCTGGAAGACAAACCGCGTCTCGTCGGGGGTGATCCGGATGGAGGATTCGCCCCCGATACTCGCCCCAAGGCACGCCCGCTCGCAGAGCCGGCAGAGCGAGCAGTCCTCCAGCCGTGACTTCACCACCGCGACCTTTTCGTTCCGTGCCGCGAGCACCCCGCGGGGGCACTCCTCCACGCAGAGGCCGCACGCGTCGCACCGCTCGTCGATGGAGATGACGGGGTAGTTCTTGTACCCGCACGTCAGGGTGGGCTGCCACTTGGCATGCTGCTTCCCGGTGGCCATCACGGCCTTCGCCTCCAGGACCACCTTCTGGTCCTGGGTGAGTTTCACGATGGGGATGCGGTCATCCACGGGTCCCGTGGAGGA
>JAJRDA010000039.1 GCA_028678665.1 Methanomicrobiales archaeon
CGGGGAGGATATGGCGATTTTCGGTTGAACACCGACGTGGTGGGACATCCTCATGGGGGAGGGGCCGGGAGGGGGCGAGCCCCCTCCCGCACCATATCTCGGAAGCCTTCTGGGGTTAAGAACCAGAAGACACCGAAGATCCACCCCATCCCACGGCAGGGTTCCCCGTGGCAGGAGGCCGTAGAGTCCCCCCCGGGAGCGTCGTACCAGACCTTTCTGAGCGTTCCTGAACGGCATCTACCCTCAGGATGGGTATCCACTTGGGGATACTACTGGAATACGAGACCGGAAAAAAAGATTATTCCTTGATGGGTTCCCAGCGGCCCTTCAGGGTCTTTTCCACCTGCGGGAGGGTGGTGTACTCCATCTCGTCCATGGAGAGACGGTGGGGCTCGAAGGGACCCTGGGCCCGCAGCGTGTCGGCCAGCTCGTTGCACCGGGACCGGACCCGGTCAAAGCCGGGATCATCGAACATGTCCACGGGGCCGATCAGCTTCCCGTTACTCACCTGGAACCCCATGCAGATCACCCGGGGGGGACCGTCGAACCGTGTGCAGTTGGCATCCGGGAGACCCACCGGCATGAAGGGGCCATGGTGGGACCCGCGCATCCAGCCGGCCACTATCACCGGGATCGTGAAGGGCTCGATCACCTCGCCGACGGCGGGAAGGCCGCTCTGGGACCGGACGATCATGACCGGGTCGTCTTTGCCCACGTACTTGCCGGCGATCAGGGCAAGCCGCTGGGTTGACGTGGAGGCGGCAATGAGGCCGTCCTTGCGGAAGACGTACTTGATCACGTAGCGGGACGGGGCCCCGATGTAGGCGAGCAGGCTGTAGGACTCCTCGGGGGTCCGGAACTGGATCTTCCGCTTCTCCATCACGTCATGGACCTCGAAGATGAACCCGTCATGCATCCCCGGGTCGATCACGAGGCCGGCCGTGTTGAACGGGTCGGCAAACATCTTGTACAGGAAGAAGTTCCATGCGCCGGGCTCGGTCTTGTCGGCCATGAAGCAGAGGACCGGGTCGCTCCCCCGCTCCTCGAACTCCATCTCCGCGACCCCCGGCCCCATCCCCTTCACGTTTCCGGAGAAGGCCGTGGAGAGGATGTCCTGGCCGGCCCCGTAGAGCTTCATCTCCTTCGCACGGGCAGCACAGGCCGTGAAGACATCGAAGGCGAGCTTGTGGATCTCGGGGTTGTCCTCGCCCTTCGTGTGGGTCATGATCAGCTCCAGGTCATCCCCGCAGTGGGTGACAAAGGAGTCGATGATGGTCTTGCCTTCCGCTGCCTTCAGCATCTTCGCCGCTTTCTCCAGCAGCTCCGGGTGGATTCGGGAATGTCCCGGGTAGGAACCGATGTCAGCCTTGATCAGAGAGATGGTGGTCTTCACCATACGGTCACCACATAGTAGGTGAGAGTCTCTCTATATGTACATGTTGATATGGGAGTTCGTCGGAGAAAAGGGGATCAGGAGGGTTCCGGGGCCGGTATCTTCCGGAAGACCGCCTCCACCACTCCGTGGCGGCAGGTGCACCGGACCGGCTCCGGCTCCACTCCCTGGATCGGCACCCGTGCACGGAATCCCTGCTTTCCCGAGATCCCCACGATCCAGAGGATCCCGTCCCGGATCCGGAGGTGCAGCTGGTCCTCCGGGACACCGGGCATCTCGGTGAGCACCCGGACGTCGTCTTCCGTTTCATGGACTTCCGCGGGTGTATCGAGGACAGGAGCCGGCGAACCCGGCCCGCACGTTCCCCCGCACCCCTCTGCAGGAGCACCCTGGATCATGATGAAGATCCCGTGCATGCCGGGCTGGAACTGACCCTTCTCCAGGGCCTGGCGGACCATCTGCTTCACCATCTCCATGATCTTCTCGTAGTCTTCGCGGTCGTCGTCACCCATTCGAGGTTACCTCGCCGTCAGCATCTGCGTCATCTCGAACTTCTTCTCCTTCTTCCCGAGTATCTTCTCCAGGGCCGCAGTACCCTTTTTCACGGCCACGAAGTCCTTCTTCCGGGCGAAGGTCTTCTTCCGGAGGTCCTCCATGGCCTTCGCCAGGTCATCGTCGCCCTCCGCACCCGGGGCCGCGAGATCGGCCCGCTTGACCGCGGCGGCCGCCGCCTCCAGGAGTTTCCGCTGCTCCGCGTTGTAGATCATCTCCCAGGAACGCCGCTCGTGCTCCTCCAGGGTATCCGCATCCAGTGAACCCTTCACCCGTCCCAGGGCTTCCTCGAAGTGCTGCTTCGTGATCCGGATGTTCACCGCCGCGTCCTTCCGCTCCTGCTCGGATTTCCCTGCCATGGCAGTGATGAATTCCCGCATGGCACCCAGCTTGGCCTCCCGCACCAGCGCCTCGATATCGGCGCCCACGTAGCCATCGGTCTTTGCGACGAGATCATTGATCTTCAGGTCACCTGCGAGGATCGCATCCGCGTTCCTCAGGTACACGTCGAAGATCTTCCTCCGGCTCTCGGCGTCGGGAGGCGGCACGTAGATGACACGGTCCAGCCGCCCGGGGCGCATCAGCGCCGGGTCGATCATGTCCGGCCGGTTCGTTGCCGCCAGCACCACCACGTTCTTCAGCTCCTCGAGACCGTCCAGTTCGGTGAGGACCTGGGAGACCACCGACTCGGTGACATGGGAGGACCCCATGTACATCCCCCGCCTTGGCACGAGGGCATCCACCTCGTCAAAGAAGATGATGGACGGGGCCGCCTGCCGGGCCTTGCGGAAGATCTCCCGCACCCCCTTCTCCGACTCCCCCACCCACTTGGAGAGGAGCTCGGGGCCCTTCACCGAGATGAAGTTGCACTCGCTCTCGTTGGCCACGGCTTTTGCGAGGAGCGTCTTCCCCGTGCCCGGTGCGCCGAAAAGCAGGATCCCCTTCGGGGGCTTCGTCTGCAGGGCGGCGAAGACCTCGGGGTACCGCAGCGGCCACTCCACCGCCTCGGAGAGCTCGGCCTTCACTTCCTCCAGGCCGCCAACATCGGTCCACTTCACGTCCGGGACCTCGACGAGCACCTCCCGCATGGCGCTGGGCTCCACGTGCTTCAGCGCCTCGTCAAAGTCGCCCTTCGTCACCTTCAGCTCGTCCAGGATCTCGGCCGGGATCGTCTCCTCCATCTTGATCTTCGGGAGCTCGTCCCGGAGGGCATGCATGGCCGCCTCCTTCACGAGGAGCGCGATGTCCGCGCCCACGAACCCGTGGGTGATGTTGGCGTAGTCCTGCAGGTTCACCTCGTCAGAGAGGGGTACCCCGCGGGAGTGGACCTGGAAGATCTCCAGGCGGCCCTTCTTGTCCGGGATACCGATCTCGATCTCCCGGTCGAAGCGGCCACCCCGCCGGAGCGCCGGGTCGATCTGGTCCGGGAGGTTCGTTGCCGCGATCACGACCACCTGCCCCCGCGACTTCAGGCCGTCCATGAGGGCCAGGAGCTGGGCCACCACCCGCCGCTCCACCTCGCCCGTCACCTCGGCCCGCTTCGGCGCGATCGAGTCCAGCTCGTCGATGAAGATGATGGCTGGGGCGTTCTCCTGGGCCTCCTCGAACTTCTCCCGGAGCTGCTTCTCCGATTCGCCGTAGTACTTGGACATGATCTCCGGCCCCGAGAGGGTGACGAAGTATGCGTCCACCTCGTTCGCCACCGCTTTTGCGATCAGGGTCTTCCCCGTCCCCGGCGGGCCGTGGAGGAGCACCCCCTTCGGGGGCTCGATCCCCAGCCGCTCGAAGATCTCCGGGTGCCGGAGCGGGAGCTCAATCATCTCCCGTACCAGCTGCAGCTCCTTGCCCAGGCCGCCGATGTCCTCGTAGTGGACGTCAGGGATATCTTTTCCCTTTTTCTCTTTGGAGGGCTCGTATGCCTCTTCCCGGAGCTCGATCTCGGTGTCGTCGGAGACGACACCCACTCCTTTGGGCACCACCTTGGCGATGACGAACGTGAGGGGGTTGCCCAGCACGTCCACCCGGATCGCCTGCCCCTCCTGGACCGATCGGCCCCTGAGCAGCCGGAGCAGGTACTGCTCCCCGCCGACCAGACGGATGGGCTGGGTGGGCTGGATCACCACCTTCCTTGCATATACCACCTCAATCTTCCGGATCCTCACCTTCTCATCGATGCCGGTTCCGGCCGTGGACCGGATGTTGCCGTCGACCCGGAGGATGGAATTCCGGGTGTCCTCGGGGTAGCCGGGCCAGACCACGGCAGTGGCCTTCTTCTTCCCCTCGATCTCGATGATGTCCCCCGAGACGAGGCCCAGGGCCTTCATCACGTCCATGGAGAGGCGGGCCATGCCCCGGCCGGCATCGCCATGGAATGCCTCCTTTACCGTCACTTCGTAGGAATCCTGCGGTGCCATCGTGTAACTCCCTAGAGTTTACCTAAAGTTAGGGTGCTGTAATATATAAATGTTTCTTGCACCGCACCTCGGGGTCCCGGCATGAGACAGTGGCTTCACCCGGGTGGGGCTCACTCCTTTATCAGGACCCGGGCAGAGGACTGGGTGAGAGGAATCCACGATGGACAGGCACGAACCCCTGGAATACCGGATCCGGTCTTTGACAAAAGCCATCACCTACCGTATCATCATCCTGGTCCTGGATTTCGCGGCGGTCTTCTTCCTGACCGGCAGGTACGAGGTGGCATTGGGATTCATGATTGTGAGCAACGTGTACACGAGCATCGCTTACTACTTCCACGAGAGGGTCTGGAGCGGGATTGCGTGGGGGAGGAAGGTCACTGCCGGGTGAAAGGGGGTAACCTCTCCCACACTCTCGCATCTCAACCGAATTCTTCGCTTCGCCTTCAGGCCCATCACCTTCGGGAGCCGGGCGGGTGAGGGACACCGCACGTCTACTCCTCGGGTTTTTCCAGCAGTCGTCTGAGCCCCTCAAGGGTCTGCCGGGCCCTCCGCCGCATCCTGGGCCGCAGCCGCAGGATGTTCAATACCTGGGCCTTCCAGGTCTTCGGCACATAGAAGGCCTGGATCCGGACAAGGGTGGTACCGCCGTCCACGTCCTCCACGGTGATCTCGGTCAGGAACTGGTCGATGAGCCGGGTGAGACCCCAGGAATCCTCCGGGACTGCGACGGTTGTCTTCCGGAGAGGGATATGCTCCACCACGCGCTCGACACACCACCCGGCCCGGCCGTCGGGGACCACGCACCGGTAGGAGACACCCTGTGCCCTCCGTGTGGAACTGGAGAGGGGCTCCACATGCCTCACCTCGGGGTGATACCGCGGGATGAGAGAGATGTCCTCAACCGCATCCCAGACCCTGTCGAGAGGGGCCCGGATCCGGATCTCAACCTTCCACTGGGGTGTTTTCCCCACGTTTCCCGCTTCACCGTCCACGATTCGCCCCTTCGTCACGGTAGGCAACCAGCACGGTGCCCGTCTTCTTTTCCAGCGCCTGGATTGCCGCCAGTTCCTCCTTTGAAAGGGTTGCCACCGTCGGCATCCTGTCATGTGCCACCAGGATGCCCCCCAGCTCCGATTCCAGGCCCATCACCTTCCGGAGCTGAGCAGGGGTGAGGTTTGCCATGCCCGGACAGATCTTCATTCCCTTCTCCTGCATCATCCTCTCCCGCCCCTGATAAATACCTTGCCGGGCGACATGATCCTGATGATCCGCAGGGCCAAAGCCTGCAGGGGGATTCCCCCAGCGGCGGGAAACCATCCGGCCGTCCTGATCCTGGGCTCATTCCCCTCTGTGCAGTCCCTGGCCGCCGGGGAGTACTACGCGAACCCAAGGAACCGGTTCTGGGCAGTGATGGAGGAGCTGCTGGGGATTGACCGCACCCTCCCTTACCGGGAACGGCTCTCGTGCCTGGAACACCGCGGCGTGGTCCTCTGGGATGTGATTGCCACCTGCCAGCGGGAGGGCAGCGGGGACGGGGCGATCCGGGACCCGGTGCCCAATGACATCCCCGGGTTTGTCCATGCCCATCGCACCCTGCGGCTGGTGGTGCTGAACGGCAGTACGGCTGGCAGGCTTTTCCGCTCTGCGTGGCCTGATGCACTCCCTGCCGGCGTGCGGTACGCGGTGCTGCCATCCACCAGCCCGGCGAATGCCCGGTACCGTCTCCCGGATCTCCTGGACCGCTGGCGGGTGATCCTGGCGGCGGTGGAACGGGAGTGAGGGAGGAGAGAGGGGACACGGAGATCACTCTCGTCGGGAGAGTGACGGGAGGGGGTCCTGCCCGCCTCCCCGTCCCACCCCCGAGGAGGATAGTCCCTTCCTCGGGTTTTTTCAGGTGCGTATCCCGTGGCATGTGGGAGAGGCTTCGACGACAGCCGATCTCCACCCCATCCGCATCCAAGGCTGTCACCCTCCCTTCAGGCTCCCCCCACCCGCGTCATGTTTAACACCTTGCAGGTGCTCTCATCCACAAGAGACAATCTGCAGGGGAGTGAAACGGGATGAACCGGGGACTGGATGAACTCCGGGCCACCCTCGCCGGTGTTCGGCGGGATCTCCTGGCCCGGGAGCACGTGGTGGCAGCGGGGATTGGCTACAAAACGGTGGGCGGGAAGCGGACGGATGCCCTCTCCATCATCTGCTCGGTGGCGAAGAAAGTGCCGGAGGCCCTCCTTGCGGCAGACGACCTGGTCCCGAAAGAGATCCAGGGAATTCCCACTGACGTGGTGGAGACAGGTCACCTCCGGGCGCTGCAGGCGAGAACGGACCGGTGGCGCCCAGCTCCGGGCGGGGTCTCCATCGGCCACCCGTCCATCACCGCCGGCACCCTTGGGTGCCTGGTAAAGAAGGGGGGGGAGACCCTGATCCTCTCCAATAACCATGTCCTGGCGGCCGAGAACGCGGCAGCCATCGGCGATCCCATCCTCCAGCCGGGCACGTATGACGGCAGGAGCGATCCCGCGGACCGGATCGCAGTGCTGCAGGAGTTTGTACCCATCCGGTTCCTCTCCACGGAACCCAGTGACTGCACCGTGGCCCGCTCGGTGGCGGTTCTCGCAAATGTCCTCGCGAACCTCGTGGGGAGCCGGACACGCTTGCTCGCTGTGAGGTTCCAGGAGGAGGAGAACCGGGTGGATGCAGCCCTGGCCATGCCGGTGAACCCCGCGGACCTCTCGGCGGAGATCCTGGAGCTGGGCACAATCCGGGCCATCGGCTCTGCCGGCCTCGGCACCGCGGTGAGGAAGAGCGGGCGGACCACCGGGCTCACCTCCGGCGAGATCCTGCAGGTGGACGTGACGGCCGACATCTCCTACGGCGCAGGGCTCACCGCCCGGTTCACGGACCAGATCATGGCGGGCGCCATGTCGAGCGGCGGGGACAGCGGATCCGCAGTCCTGGACCTGGAGAACAACCTGGTGGGCCTCCTCTTTGCCGGGAGCGACACGACCACGGTGATCAACCCCATCAGCCACGTCGTGGACGCGCTGGGGATCGGGCTCTGAGAGGATGCAGGCCATGGGAGGAGAAGGATGGACGGGACAATCCGCGACGTGAAGGCACGGCACGAGCAGTACCTGCTCTCACTCCCCGGCGTTGTGTCGGTGGGGATCGGCCGCGGCAACGACGGGAGGGAGGAGATCGTGGTGGGGCTGGACCGCCCGCGCCCCCGGACCTCCCGCCGCATCCCCGCCACCCTGGAGGGGTATCCCGTGCGCTCGGATGTCCGGGGACGGATGCGGGCGCTCTGACCCCCGCGGCTGCTGAGGTTTTCACCGAGTGGAAACTGACGGTATCAAGCATCCCAGGAGAACTGGTGAGACGCTCCCGGGGGCTCACCGCCCCCGCCGCGTGGGCACCCCCCGCCGGTTTCCGGTCCGGGGAAATTCATCTCCGGTAAGGATACCGACGAACTGTCAATCCTCGCGGGGGAGGGGCCGGGAGGGGGCAGGCCCCCTCCCGCACCATGTCGATACCTCCGACACGTACACGGATTGCGAAAAAACCGACAGATCAACCCCTCCCCACCGGGGGGGGCGCCCTCGCGGCGGGGGGACCGCAGTCCCCCGCTGGAGCGTCCCACCGGTATGAAACGGTTTACCCAAAACCAGTTCACGAAGAACGAATGAAAAAAGAAGGGTTCGTCCGCATCCTCTAGAAGGCGAAGTAGCGGTTCACAATCTTGAGGGCGCAGTAGTCCCCGCACATGGTGCAGGCGTCCGAGTCGGCCGGCATCCGTTCGGCCCGGATCGCCTTCGCCCGCTCGGGGTTGATGGCCACCTGGAACTGCCGTTCCCAGTCCAGTGCCCGTCGGGCATGCCCCATCTCCAGGTCCGCATCCCGTTTCTTCAGTTTCACCATGTCCCCTACGTGGGCTGCGATCCGGGTGGAGATGACCCCCTCGTATACCTCCTCGGGCGTGGGCAGGGCCAGGTGCTCGGCAGGGGTCACGTAGCAGATGAAGTCGGCGCCATGGGAGGACGCGATGGCGGCACCGATGGCAGCCACACGGTCATCGTAGCCCGGCGCGATGTCGGTGACAATCGGGCCCAGCATGTAGAACGGTTTCCGGTTGGAGACCCTCTTCTGCAGGACCACGTTCGTTTCGATCTCGTCGATGGGGATGTGACCCGGTCCCTCCACGATCACCTGCACGCCTGCCGCATGGGCCTGGTCAGCGAGCTCTGCGTTGATCAAGAGCTCCTGGATGGCGGCCCGGTCCGTGGCATCGTGGACGGCGCCCGCCCTCATCCCGTTCCCCATGGAGAGGGTCACCTCGTGCTCCTTCAGGATCTCCACCAGGTAGTCGAACTCGGAGTAGAGCGGATTCTCCTTCTCGTTGTGGAGCATCCATGCGGTCATGAAGGCGCCGCCACGGGAGACGAGCCCCCCGTGCCGCCCCTGGTTCTTCAGCCGCTTCATGGTCTCCCGGTTGATCCCCGTGTGGATCGCCATGAAGTTCGTGCCCAGTTTCGCCTGCTCCGCCGTGATCCGGAAGAGGTCGTCCTCCTTCATGTGGACGACGGCCCCGTCCTTCCGGGCCGCCTCGATGAAGGCCTGGTAGAGGGGCACCGAGCCCACCGAGAGGGAAGTGGCGGCCACGACCCGCCTCCGGATCTCGGCAAAGTCCCCGCCGGTGGAGAGCTCCATGATCGTGTCGGCTCCCGCCCGCTCGGCCTGGCGGACCTTCTCCACCTCCATATCGATGTCGATGATATCCGATGAGGTGCCCACGGAGGCGTTCACCTTCGTCCGCAGCCCTTCCCCGATCCCGCAGACCTTCACCGTCCGGTAGGGCGAGATGGGGATGACGATGTGCCCTGCCGCCATTCCCCGGCGGACAAACTCGTCGGTGACCCCCTCCTCCCGGGCCACCTTCCGCATCTCGTCCGTGATCCTCCCTTTCTTGGCATCTTCCAGCAGCGTCATGGAGATCCCGTGGGACGAAAAACCTGATAAAGCCTTGTTTTTCAAAAAAGGACGAAAATTTGCTTGTTTTCTCCGCAAGTAAATTTGTTTTCGTTAGGACAAGCCCGGTTTCACTCGCGCAGGCCAATAGCTTCATGAAAACGGCCTCCCCATTATGTTCCAAACGGTGATCGTCTGAAGGTGAACTTCGGGGGGTTTGTCCCCATCTCCACGGTGGACTGGAGGGGCCGGGCGGTCTGCACCGTCTTCTTCCGGGGGTGCCCGGTCCGTTGCAGCTACTGCCACAACCGGTCGATCCAGGAGGGGGAGGACTACCGGGACATTGAGGAGGTGCAGGAGCTGATACGGTCATCGAAGCTGCTGGTCTCCGGCGTGGTCTTCTCGGGCGGGGAGCCGACGATGCAGCCGGAACCCCTCGCGGCCCTCGCGGCGGCGAGCCGGGAGATGGGGTTCGCCGTGGGCCTGCAGACGAACGGGATATTCCCGAAGGTACTTCGCCGGCTGGTGGAGGGACGTCTTGTGGACCGGATCGCCCTGGACGTGAAGGCCCGCTGGGAGCGGTACGACAGCCTGCTGAAGGAGAAGTACACCCACGCGGTGCAGGAGTCCCTTTCGTTCTGCCAGGAGGCGGTGAAGTCCGGCGCACTTCCCGAGTGCGAGGTGGTGGTGACCCTCTTCCGGGGGTACGAGGATGAGGTACCCTATATCGCACGGGCCGCGGGCACGCTGGATCTGGTGCTGCAGCAGGGTGTGGAGGGGACGGTGCCGCCGCTCTCCGCTGCCGAGCTCCGGAAGGTGGGGGCACGCCTCCGGCGCCCCGTGAAGATCCGGACCCGCGAGGAGGGGGAGGTGCTCCATTGCGGGTGATCGGTATCGTGGGCCTCCCGGCCAGCGGCAAGGGGGAGTTCTCCCGCGTCGCCCGGGAGATGGGGATTCCGGTGGTCGTGATGGGAGACGTGATCCGCAGGAAGGCCGCGGAGGAGGGAATCCCGGAGGACGATACCCGCCTGGGCGGGATCGGAAACCGGCTCCGGGAAGAGCACGGGATGGATGCCATCGCCCGCTTCACGATCCCCGCGGTGGAGGCGACCGGTGCCCCGCTGGTCGTCATCGACGGCATCCGGGGGGATGCCGAGGTGCAGGCGTTCCGCCAGCGGTTCCCTGAGTTCGTGCTGGTCGGCATCGTGGCCTCCTTTGAGGCACGGCTCGCCCGCCTGGCAGCCCGGGGAAGGGCCGATGATACCGGGCAGCGGGCCGCTCTCACGCTCCGCGACGCCCGGGAACGGGGCTGGGGCCTCTCACGGGCGCTGCAGCAGGCGGAGCATGTGATCAAGAACGGGGGGACCATGGCGGAATTCGAGGAGAAGGTCCGGGCGCTCCTCTCGAGACTGGGGGCATGCCCGTGACGCTCGTCCCCTACTTCTCCGCATCCTCCAAGGTCTGGGAACCGGGGGAGTGGGTATACGGGATCGAGGAGGCCGGCTACCGGGGCTGGGAGGTGGTGGCCGACGGCCGGTACTCCTTTGACCAGCCCGGCAGCCTCGCGAAGGTGAAGGAGCTCCTGGCGGGAACCGGGCTCTCCGCCACCGTGCACGCGCCCTACAGTGACCTGAACCTGGCCTCCATGAACCACCCCATCTGGAGGGAGTCCATCCGGCAGGTCTGTGTGTGCATCGAGGGGGCAGCCGGGTTCACCGACCGGGTCACCATCCACCCGGGCTACGTCTCCCCGGTGGGGAAGCTGGTCCCCGAGCAGGTCTGGCAGCAGCAGAAGGATGCCCTGCGGGAGATCGGGTCCTTTGCCCGGGACCGGGGCGTCACCGCCTGCCTGGAGAACATGGGGGGGATCCGGGAGTTTCTCTGCCGGGACCCGGAGGAGATCCTGGGGATGATCGACGGGATCGAGGGGATCGGGTTCACCTGCGACCTGGGGCATGCCCACACGGTGGGGAAGGTGCCGGAGTTCCTCTCCCACATCTCCCGCGCCCACCACCTGCACCTCCACGATAACCACGGCGGCCTGGACGAGCACCTGGCCCTGGGGGATGGCACCATCGACTGGGCGGAGGCGGGGCCTGCCGTGGCCCGGGGGTATTCGGGGATCGCCGTCGTCGAGGGGAGGAACCTTGCAGAAGCGAAGCGGAGCCTTGCGGTGATTGCGGGGTGGTTCCCGTGACCGGCGAGACGCTGCAGGTGTACTTCCTGGGCACCGCAGGGGCGCTCCCCACGCCCCAGCGGAACCTGTCCTGCATCATGGTCCGGCGGGGCTCCGACACGCTCCTCTTCGACTGCGGGGAGGGTGCCCAGCAGCAGATGATGCGGGCGCGGACCGGATTCACCGTGGACGCCATCTTCGTCACCCACTGGCACGCCGACCATTTCCTGGGGATTTTTGGCCTTGTCCAGACCCTCTCGTTCATGGGGAGAACGGGGCCCCTCGCCGTGTACGGCCCGCCCTGGGTCCGGGAGCTGGTGGCCATGGTGGATCAGATCGCCGGCAATGACCCGGGGTTTGCCATCGAGCCCCGGGAGCTCCGGCCCGGCGCGGTGGTGCCCTTCAGCGGCTACGCCGTCCACACGTTCCCCGCGTCACACGGCCTGCCCGGCCTGGGCTACGTGCTGGTGGAGGACCCGAGGCCCGGCCGGTTCAACCGGGACCGGGCTCTCGAGCTGGGGGTGCCTGCCGGCCCTCTCTTCGGCAAGCTCCAGCGGGGGGAGCCGGTGCGTGTGATGAGAAACGGGTCACCGGTGGAGGTCAGGCCCGCTGAGGTGATGGGGGAACCACGGCCCGGGAGGAAGGTGGTGTACACGGGCGACACCCGCCCGATACCGGACGTGATGGGGGACCTCTGCCGGGACGCGGACCTGCTGATCCACGATGCCACCTTCGATGACCAGGAGACGGGGCGCGCCCGCGAGGTCTTCCACTCCACGGCCGGGGAAGCCGGCCAGGTGGCCCAGGCGCTCTCGGCCCGGTGCCTGGCCCTCGTACACCTCTCCCCCCGCTACACATCCCCCGCTGCGCACCTGCAGGATGCGAAGAAGTACTTCTCCGGTGAGATCATCGCCCCTGCCGATCTCACGATGCGGGAGATCCCGTTCCGGGACTGATGATAGAGAAAAAGTGTCTGCGACGCTCGCGGTTTTCATGGATCAATTCACGTCGGTATTATCCTTCAGCGTACGTCTATTGAGACGCTCTCGGGGGCTCCCCGCCCCCGCCGCGTGGGCATCCCCCGCCGGTGTTTTCCCCTCAGCTGAATCTTTCCAGGTATCCACCGAACTACTGACTATCCTCATGGGGGAGGGGCCGGGAGGGGGTCTCCCCCTCCCGCCACCCATGGCCAGACGAGTCATTCTCCTGAAACCAGGA
>JAJRDA010000040.1 GCA_028678665.1 Methanomicrobiales archaeon
CGCCCCGGCAAAGTTTACTTTCCCCTGAGGCGAATCGTTCTCCATGTATGTGATCATCGTGGGCCTGGGTGGGATCGGAAGGAACCTCACCGCCCTTGCCGCGGAGCACGGGGACAACGTGGTGGTCGTGGACCGGACCGAGGCGCGGTGCAACGAGCTCCTGGAGAAGTACGACGTGATGGCTGTCATCGGCAATGCCACCGACAAGGCCATCCTGATGGATGCAGGGATCGACCGCGCCGAGGCCTTCATTGCCACCACCCACGATGATGCCGTGAACCTGATGGCCTGCTGGCTTGCAAAAAGGATGAAGGTCCCGAATGTCATCTCCATCGTGAACCACAAGGAGCACTCCGACTTCTTCAAAGAGGTGGGGGTGAAGGTAAGCGAGGACCCGGACGAGCTCGTGGCTGCACGTCTCTACTACTGGACCCTGAACCCCCAGCTGCAGCAGCTGGCCACCATTCCGGGCGGCAGGATCTTCGAGATCGTGACCGAGGAGGGCGCCCCGGTGGTGGACCGGCAGATCCGGGACATGAAGGTGAAGGATTTCGTGATCATTGCCGTGCAGCGGGCCGGGGGAGAGGTGATCATCCCCAGCGGGAACGTCACGATCCGTGCCGGGGATACCCTCACGATCTTCACAAAGAAAGAGGACGAGGAAGCCTGCCTGGCGCTCCTGAACAAGCAGCTCCGGCACAGCGAGTGAGGGCTCCCCGCACCCCGGCAGCCGGTCCTGATCCGGACAGGAAGCCGGGAGAAGATATCCCGCACCCCGCAGTGCTATCATATAGGGGAGATGCCAGAGAGCAGTTCAGGGAGGGGTGAGGTTCCGTGAAGGTGGCGGTCTCGGGGAAGGGCGGCGTCGGGAAGACACTGGTCGCCGGTGCCCTGGCCTGGTCCTTTGCAAGGAAGGGCATCCGGACCATCGCCATCGATGCCGACTCGTCACCGAACCTGGGTCTCACCCTGGGTCTCTCCCCGGGGCAGGTGGAGTCGATCATCCCCCTGTCGGAGAGGGAGGACCTGATCGAATCCAGGACCCGGACCGACTACCCCGGCGTGTACCGGCTGCATTTCACCGTCGACGACCTCATCGAAGCCCATGCCCTGTCAACACCCTCAGGCCCCTTCCTGCTCGTCATGGGGACCGTCCGTGCCCCCGGCGCAGGATGCGCCTGCCCGGCTCATGCAGTGGTCCGGAACCTCCTCCGGTCCCTCGTCGTGGAGCGGAACGAGGCGGTGGTGGTGGACATGGAGGCGGGGGTCGAGCACCTGGGCAGGGGGACGGCGGAACGGGTGGACGCGATGCTGGTGGTCACGGATGCCAACCTGAAGTCCCTCCAGGCCGCAGGCCGGATCCTGGACCTTGCCAGGGCAGCAGGCATCCCGCGGGTGATGCTTGTCGGAAACCGGGTCCAGGGTGCGGACCAGGAAGAGAGCATCCGGGCGTTTGGCAGGCAGAGGGGAATTCCCGTGGCTGCCCTGATCCCCTTCGATCCCGCGGTACCCGCCGCCGAGATCGGGGGCAGGACCCCTCTCGCCGATCCGGGGTCCCCCGCGGTTTCCGCCATCGCCGGACTCGGAGAGGCCCTCCTGGCCCGCACGGTTCCCGGGAGCGTGGGGATGTGAGGACGATCGTCGTCATGGGCAGGGGAGGCGTGGGCAAGACCACCTTTACGGCCCTCGTGGCACGTCACCTGATCCGCTGCGGAGAGACACCGATCCTGCTCGTGGACCTGGACCCCGACCAGTCCCTGGGGGAGATGGTGGGGGTGGACCTGGAGAGGGCAGGCCGGAAGACCATCGCAGAACTGGTCACCGATACCTTCATCGGCGGGGGCGGCACCACCGTCGGCGTGGCGCCCCGGGAGCGGATCGAGTCGCGCATCTGGGGAGAGGGGCTCTGGGAGGGTGAGTCCTTCGATTTCCTGGCCGTGGGCACCAAGTGGGTGGAGGGGTGCTACTGTCTCCCGGACGCCGCGCTGAAGGGGGCCCTCGGATCCATCGCCGGGAACTATCGCCATGTGCTCATCGACGCGCCGGCCGGTCTCGAACACCTGAACCGGCGGGTGACGGCCTCGGTGGACGACCTCTTCGAGATCCTGGGACCGTCCCGGAAATCCTTTGCCCATATCTCCCGTGCCTGGCGTGTGGCACGGGAGGTGGGGATCTCCTTCTCCCGGTTCCTGGGCGTGGGGGGGTACCTCTTCCCGGGCGAACTGGAGGAGGAAGCCCGCAGGATCCCCCACCTCACGTACCTGGGGAGGGTTCCCCGGGATCCGGAGGTCGCCGCCCTGGGCCTCTCCGGGGGATCCCTCCTGGACCTCCCCGGCGGTTCCCCCGCGGTCCTCGCGGTCGGGGAGATCCTGGCCAGGGCCGGCTACCCCTGCCGGTGAGCAGGCGGTGGTTATTGGCGCGGGTGGCCATTAATGCGCACATAAGACATAATCCTTATCTAGCAGCGGTGGTGTGTTATCTAGTACCAGTTGACCGCCCGCCGGAAGGAGTTTCCTTGGACCGAAAGGGTATCAGTCTCAAGATCGGTGAGTTTGCGAGCGATGTCGGGCAGATCAGGGATCTGGAACTCACGGTCGGCCGGATCACCCGGGACACCTGGGCGGAGACGATGGGCCCCACCCCGTTCCCCGGGGTGACCGCGCTCCGCTCCTGGGACCGGCTCCTGCTCTCGCGCTACCGCCCGTTCTACCTCCCGTTCTGTGATCTCTGCTGCCTCTGCACTTACGGGAAGTGCGACCTCACCGGGGGCAAGCGCGGTGCCTGCGGGATTGACATGGCAGCCCAGCAGTCGCGCATCGTGCTCCTCGCGAGCTGCATCGGGGCTGCCACCCACATCAGCCACGCGCGGGAGCTCGTGACCTACTGCATCGGCCGCTCCGGTACCACGCACCGGATCGACGTGGGCGGGGTGAACGTGGAGGTGGAGGCACCCATCACCCGCCTGGTCTCCGGTGTGCGGCCCGAGACCCTCGGGGACCTGGAACGCGTCCTGGAATACCTGGAGGGCCAGGTGACGGCGCTCCTCTCGGCCACCCACACGGGGATGGAGGGGGACGCGCTGGACTTCGAGTCCAAGGTCCTCCATGCCGGCATGATCGACCAGGTGGGGATGGAGGTGGCTGACATCGCCCAGGTCTCGGCCCTCGGGTACCCGAAGGCCGATGCCGATGCGCCGGCGGTTCCCCTGGGGATGGGCACGGTGGATACCCGGAAGCCGGTGATCCTTGTCATCGGGCACAACGTGCCCCCGGCTGTCGGGATCATTGACTGCCTCCACGACCGGGGGCTTTCCCGTGACGTGGAGGTGACCGGGATCTGCTGCTCTGCGCAGGATATGGCCCGGTACGCGCCGGGTACGAAGGTCATCGGGCCCATCTCCTGGCAGCTCCGGTACGTGCGGAGCGGCATCGCGGATGTCATCGTCCTTGACGAGCAGTGCGTCCGCACGGATCTCCTGGAAGAGGCCCGGCGGGTCCGTTCCCCGTTGATCGTGACCTCAGAGAAGAACTGCCTGGGTCTCCCCGACCGCACGGACGATGCCGTGGACCAGATTGCCGCTGACCTGGCGGCGGGCAGGCTCCCCGGCGCCCTGATCCTCGACCCGGAGAAGGCCGGCGCGGCTGCCGTGGAGACCGTGCTCCGGGTGGCACCGGAACGGAAGAAGCAGGGGGTGCTCCCGGGCCTGCAGGCCCTCACGGGTGACGCGGACCGCTGCCGGGGTTGCGTCCTGTGCCGGCGGTCCTGCCCGAACGACCTCCCCATCCCTGAGGCTATGGAGCAGGCCGCCGCCGGGAACCTGGAACCTCTGGGGGCCCTCTACGATGCATGCGTCGGCTGCGGGCGGTGCGAGGAGGCATGCCCGCGGGAGATACCGGTCCACAGCTGCATCATCGCGGCCTGCAGCGACCGGTTGACCGGCGAGACCTTCACCATGCGGGCGGGGCGGGGTGCCATCCAGGACGTGGAGATCCGGAAGGTGGGTGGCCCCATCGTCCTGGGAGAGATCCCGGGTGTCGTTGCCTTCGTGGGCTGCGCCAACTACCCGCGCGGCGGGAACGACGTGGCGGAGATGGCCGTGGAGTTCGCCTGGCGGAAGTATATTGTCATGACCTCCGGCTGCGCCGCCATGTCCATCGGCATGTACCGGGACGGCGACGGGAAATCCCCGTACGAGATGTTCCCGGGAGCGTTTGAAGCGGGCGGGATCGTGAACGTGGGTTCCTGCGTCGCAAACGCCCACATCGCAGGGGCAGCGGTGAAGATCGCCTCCATCTTTGCGAGAAGGAACCTGCGGGCCAACTACGAGGAGATCGCCGATTATGTCTACAACCGGGTCGGCGCGGTCGGAGTTGCCTGGGGCGCCATGTCGCAGAAGGCGGCGGCCATTGCGTCCGGCTTCTGGCGCCTGGGGATCCCGGTGATCGTCGGGCCCCATGGCTCCAAGTACCGCCGGATGCTCCTCGGGCGGGCAGACCGGCCCGAAGACTGGTGCGTCTATGATGCACGGACGGGCGAGAAGGTCCAGGTGGGTCCGGTACCCGAGCACCTCTTCTGTGCCGCCGAGACCCGGGAGGAGGCGATGGTGCTCACGGCCAAGCTCTGCATGAGGCCCAACGACACGACCCGGGGCCGGGCCCTGAAGCTGACCCACTACATGGACCTGCACCGGCGGCACTACGGGATGGTTCCCGAAGATCTGCACCTCTTTGTCCGCACACCTGCCGACATCCCCATCACCATGAAGGATGAGGTCCAGAGGATCCTCGCCGAGAAGGGCTGGGAAGAGACCACCATCCCGGATCCGACGCTGCTCCTGCGCATGATCCGCGCGGGGAAGGGGTGAGGAGCGCGCAATGGCCCGTGCCGACCCCTGGCAGACGGCCGAGGTGGCAGGCCCGAAGAAAGCGGCGGTCCTGAACCAGGCCGAGGTGGCGATGGCGGTCATCCGGCGGGCGAAGCGCCCGCTGCTCCTCGTGGGCCACCGGGCCGCCGAGATTACCCTGGGCGGCCGCCCGCTGATCGACTGGGTCATCCGGCTCTCGAAGGGGGCCGCACTCCCGATCATCGCGTCAGGGAAGGCCGCGGCGGCCCTGGTCGGCCGGCGGTATCCGCCGGCCGCCTGCCTGCCTGTCATGGACGCGGCGAACCGGCTTGCCGATCCCGCCTGGACGGGAATTGACGGGAAGGGCGGGAGCGATCTCGTGCTCCTCATCGGCCTGCCCTACCCGATGGCATGGACCGTGCTCTCGGGTCTCAAGCACTTCGCGCCGCACCTGAAGACGATCACCATCGACAACGTGTACCACCCGCAGGCGTCCCTCTCCTTCCCCAACCTGAGCGAGGAGGAGTGGGCAGAGCACCTCGGGGCTCTCATCGAGCACTTCGAGGAGTGAGACAGGATGGAGATGTTTTCCGATATCCCTGTCGAGGTGGGGCTGGTCCACGAGGGCGAGCGGATCCGCAGGAAAGAGATGCAGGTCGAGCTGGGAGGGCCCGATATCCCTGACAAGTTCGAGCTGGTCCGGGTACGGGAGATGGACCGGGTGGAGCAGGGGAAGATCTCCATCGAGGGCCCGGATCTCTCGGAGATGGAGCAGGGAAAGGCCTACCCGCTGGGGATCCTCGTGGAGGTGGCGGGGCCGGCCCTGGAAGAGGACCTGGAGGGGGTCTTCGAGCGGCGGATCCACGAGTACTGCAACTACATCGAAGGGGTCATGCACCTGAACCAGCGCTACGATATCTGGATCCGCATCTCCCGCAAGTCCTTTCAGAAGGGGCTCACCTCCCTCGTTCCCATCGGGAAGGTCCTCATCCGCCTTTTCCAGAGCGAGCTTTCCATCATCGACCGGATCCAGGTGACCTTCCTCACGGACCCGGCGAAGGTGAGCGGGATGGCGGCCGAGGCGAGGCAGATCTACGATGCCCGGGACGCCCGGGCCCGGGGGCTCTCGGACGAGGAGGTGGACACCTTCTACGCCTGCGCCCTCTGCCAGTCCTTTGCCCCGAGCCACATCTGCATCATCACGCCCCAGCGGTTCCCCAACTGCGGAGCCATCAGCTGGTTCGACGGGAGGGCTGCGGCGCGGATCGATCCCAAGGGATCGATTTACCCCATCGCGAAGGGCGAGTGCACCGATGCCGTGAAGGGGGAGTACGGAGGCGTGAACGAGGCCGCGAAGAAGGGGTCCATGGGATCGGTGCACCGGGTCTGGCTGTACACGGGCTTCGGGTACCCCCATACGTCCTGCGGCTGTTTCGAGGCCATCGCCTTCTACATCCCCGAGGTGGAGGGCTTCGGGATCGTGGACCGGGGATACAAGGACGTGACGGTGAACGGCCTCCCGTTCTCCACCCTGGCCGACTCCACTGCCGGCGGCCGCCAGGTGGACGGGTTCCACGGCATCTCCATCGAGTACATGCGGTCTCCCAAGTTCCTCCAGGCGGACGGGGGGTACGGGCGGGTCGTCTGGATGCCCGCGGAACTGAAGGAACGTGTGGGGGCCTTCATTCCCGAGGAGATCCGGGGCTGCATCGCCACTGACGGGGAGGCGAAGACGGTCCCTGACCTGAAGGCTTACCTGGCGAAGGTGCAGCACCCGGTGACCGCCCGGTGGATGGCTGGCGGGTCACCGGCCCGCCCGGGGGAGATCCCCAGGTCCGCGGTCTTTCCGGCGGGCGACCTGCCGGTCACCGCGGGGGGGGTCCGGATCATCTTCAAGAACGCCCGCATCCATGCCGACCGGGTGATCATCCAGCCGGTGATCCCCCGGAAGGAGGAGAAGGGAGCCTAGCGATGGGGGCAGAGCGCGAGCCGCGGAAACAGGGCGTCGAGGCGCTCCTGGAGCTGCTCCCCCAGCTCCGGGAGATGCTCACCCGGGTGAAGCAGGTGGAACTGGAGCAGGTCAGCCTGGACATCGGCGACCTGGAGCTCTTCATCCCGCTGGGGGCCACGGGTGTTCTTGCCCCCGGCTGCGGTGCCGGTACGGGAGCGGCGGCACCGCTCCCGCCCGGTCCCCGGGAGCTGATCCGCGAGACGTTCACGCCGGTCCGTACGGAATACCCGGCCCGGATCCGTGAGGTGGTCCTGGGTGCGACGAAGGCCGAAGGCGGCACACGGGGAACGACGGTCACCATCGGGGGGGCTGCCGGGCCGGCGTACACCGGACTCGAGACCCCGCCGCCCCACCTCCCCGTCATTGCCATGGACGTCTTCGATTACCGGGTCCCCCTCCCGAAGGTCCTGAAACGGCACGTGGAGGATGTCCTGGATGATCCCGGCGAGTGGGCGAAGCGCCTGGTGGACCGGTACGGGGCCGAGATGGTCACCGTCCACCTCCTCTCCACCGATCCCCTGATCCGCAATACCTCCCCGGCCGCCGCGGCAAAGACGGTGGAGACCGTCCTCCAGGCGGTGGATGTACCGCTGATCATCGGGGGCTGCGGGGACCCGAAGAAGGATGCGGCCGTCTTCTCGGAGGTGGCAGCGATGGCCGACGGGGAGCGGCTCCTCCTCAACTCGGTGACCCACGAGATGGCAGAGGCCCGGACCCTGGAGGTGGTGGCCCGGGCGGCGAAGGCCCACGGGCACCGGGTCATCGCGTTCTCGCCGCTGGAACTGAACAGCGCACGGGAGCTGAACCGGCGGCTCTACGACTACCTGCCGCCGGAGAGCATTGTCATGGATCTCACCACCGTTGCCCTCGGGTACGGCCTGGAGTACTCCTTCACGATCCACGAGCGGGCACGCCACGCCGCCCTGATGGGCGACCCCGAGCTTGCGCATCCCACCGCCTCCGGATGCACGAACGCATGGGCGGCCCGGGAGGCCTGGATGCAGCTGGACCCCGCCTACGGGCCCCAGGAGATCCGGGGCCCCCTCTGGGAGACCCTGAACGCCCTGATCCTTCTCTCGGCAGGGGTGGACCTCTTCATGATGATGCACCCGGCTGCCATCCGCACCGTGCGGGAGATGGCAGGGGAACTCCACCGCCTGGCAGCGCCGGATACTGATCGCTACTGCAGCTGGACCACGGTGCAGATCCAGGGTTGAAGGGAGGAGAATGGCCGAACACCGCAAGTCCATCCGGGAGGTCAGCCCCATTGATGTCTACCTGCGGCTGCCCCGGACGAACTGCGGGGATTGCGGGGAGACGAACTGCATGGCCTTTGCCACGCGCCTCGTGAACCGGGAGGTTCTCCCCGAGGCATGCCCCCCGATCCTCCAGCCGGAATCGGTGCAGGCGTACGCCGCCCTTTCCCTCCTCCTGGCCCCGCCCGTGCGGGCGGTCACCATCGGTACCGGCGACCGGGCCATCGTGGCCGGCGGGAAGTACGTGCTGCAGCGGCACGAGTTCACCTACTCCCACCCCGCTCCCATCGTGCTGGACGTGGCCGATACCCTGCCCGAAAAGGAGCGGGAGGACCGGGTGAAGGCCATCTCCTCCTTCTCGTACCAGTACATCGGCCGGGACCTCACCCTGGACGCCATCGCCGTGAGAGCTGCCTCCGGGGATCCCGATACCTTCCGGCGTGCGGTGCACCAGGTCGCATCCCTCACGGATCGTCCCCTGATCCTCTGTACCCTGGACCCAAAGGTGATGGCCGCCGGCCTGGAGGAGGCCGGCACGCGCCGGCCGCTCCTCTACGGTGCCACGGAGGGGAACTGGAAAGCGATGGCAGACCTGGCCATCACGCACCGGTGTCCCCTGGTTGCCATCGCACCGGGCGATATCGCCCTCCTCCGGAGCCTGGTGCAGACCCTGCGATCCTGCGGCATCGAGGATCTGGTGCTGGACCCGGGCTCCTTCACCGATGACGGGCTTGCGGCAACGGTCCAGGCCTTCACCGATATCCGGCGGGCAGCCTTCGAGGGCAGCGACGGGCTCCTGGGCTATCCCCTCCTGGGCGTGCCGATGGCCGTATGGCTGGGGGAGGAGATGGCCCCGGAACTGGTGCAGTGGAAGGAGGCCTGCCTTGCGGCGCTCCTCCTCACCCGCTATGCCGACATGCTCGTCATGCACAGCCTGGAGGGGTGGACCCTCCTCCCGCAGCTGATCTGGCGGTTCAACCTGTACACCGACCCCCGCAGGCCGGTCTCCGTCGAGGCCGGCCTCCGTCCCGTCGGGAACCCGGACCGGTCCTCGCCCATCATCATCACCACCAACTATGCCCTGACCTTCTTCACGGTGGAATCCGACCTGAAGGGGGGGCACGCGGACTGCCATCTCCTGGTGGTGGACACGGGCGGCATCAGCGTGGAGTCGGCGGTGGCAGGCCGCTACCTGACCGCCGCGACGATTGCCGGTGCCGTGAAGTCCTCGGAGGTCGAACGTGCCGTGGACCACCGGTACCTGGTCCTTCCGGGCCTCGCCGCCCGCCTGTCGGGGGAGACCGAGGAGGCGACCGGCTGGAGGGTGCTCGTGGGCCCGAAGGACTCGTCGGGCCTGCCCGGGTTCCTCTCCACGAAGTGGCCCCCGGTAGCGCCCCCGTGAGGGGCACAGCGACGGTATCCGCATCCCGCGAAGCGGGGAACACGCCATGGACCCAATAACTCGGATCCTCATCCTCCCCTTCAGCCGGGTTCAGGAAGTGGAGCCCGGAACCCGCCTGCTGGATGCCATCCGGGCGGCGGGGGTACCCATCGAGTCCATCTGCGGGGGGAAGGGCCAGTGCGGCAAGTGCCGGATCATTGCCCCGGCCGCCGGCGTGAGCGGTCTCCTTCCGGGAGAGCGCAAGTTCCTGTCGGAAGGGGAGATCGCGGCAGGCTACCGGCTGGCCTGCCTCTCGCGGGCGGAACGCGACGTGGAGATCACCGTCCCGGTGGAGAGCCGGATCGACAGCCCCCAGATCCTGATCACGGTGGAGGGGTCCGTGGACCGCCCGGACCCCGCGGTGACCTGCCATCCCATCGACACGGCCTCCTGCGATGATCTCTTCACGAACGTCCGTTCGGTGCGCTTCACAGGGTACAGCGGCCCGCGACCGCGGGTGAGCGGTGAGATCGCCCGGGCCGCCTGCCGGGTGGGGGAGGGTGCCGCCGCGGCGATCTCCCGGACCGGGGGGTATCCCGAGGTGATCGCCGCGGCCCCTGCCGCCACCCTCACCCCCCTCCTGGGCCTGGCCCTGGACCTGGGGACCACGACGGTCGCCGGGCTGCTCGTGGACCTCACCACCGGGAGGATCCTTGCCAGGGCCTCGGGGCTGAACACGCAGATCACCTACGGCGAGGAGCTGATCACCCGGATCGCCTTCTGCCAGCGGGAGGGGGGCACCGCCCTCCTGCAGCGGGCGGCGGCGGAGAGTGCAAACAGGGTCATCGCGTCCCTGGCAGCCGCCGCGGATCTCCCCGCCGCCATGATCCTGGATGTGGCCATCGGGGGAAACACGGTGATGAACCATCTCCTGGCCGGCATCGACCCGTCGGGCCTGGAGATGGTGGATGCGGCGGTCCCCCGGGAACCGATCCTGGCCCGGGCGGCGGGGATCGGCCTCGCGGTCCATCCGGACGCCTGGTGCTACTCCCTGCCGAACGTCAGCAGGTTCGTGGGAGGGGACGCGGTGGGGGACGTGCTGGCCAGCGGGATGCACCGTGCGCGCGAAATTGAACTCCTCATCGACCTGGGCACGAACGGCGAGATGGTCATCGGCAACAGCGAATTCCTGGCATCGGTTTCCTGCGCATCGGGCCCGGCCTTCGAGGGGGCCGGGGTCCGTGCAGGGATGCGGGCCATGCGGGGGGCCATCGACCATGTGGCCATCGATCCTGCGACGGGGGCAGCCACCTGGACCGTCATCGGCGGCACCGCACCCCGGGGCATCTGCGGCTCGGGGATCATCGATGCGGCGGCAGGCATGTTCGCGGCCGGTATCATCGATCCCTCGGGCCGGGTCCAGGATGGGATGCCCTTCGTCCGGCCGGGTCCTGACGGGCCTGAGTACGTACTGGTACCCATGGATACATCCGCCACGGGGAGGGAGATTGCCCTCACGCAGGCGGACATGACCTACCTGATGGACTCGAAGGCCGCCGCCTGCGGGGCCGTGGGCGTCCTCCTGAAGAAGTACCATCTGACGATCCAGGACATCCGCCGGGTCCACCTGGCCGGGGCCTTCGGGGCCTTCACCGACCTCTCCAGCGTCACCCGGTTCGGGATACTCCCCGAGTTCCCTGCGGCCCCCGTCCACCCCATCGGCAACGGCTCCCTGGGAGGTGCCTACGCCGCCCTCCTTTCCCTGGAGAGGCGGGAGGAGGCGGCCCGGATCGCCCGGGGGATGGTCTACCACGACCTGCTGGTGGACCTGGACTTCATCGAGGAGTACCAGGCCGCCATCTTCATCCCGGGCCGCAGGGAGTTCTTCCCCTCGTTTTTCAAGCGCATGGAGTGAGGATCAGGGAACGAGATCCCGGGATGGATGGGTCAATATGCCCAGATTATCCTCACGCTGGGGTGGGGGCGGGAGGGGGCAGATACCACTCCCCACATCGGTGTCCCGTAGCCTTAGACGGGAGGGGGCCAGCCCCCTCCCGGTCCCTCCCCCGGGAGGATAACCGACCACGTCGGTGTTTCCCTGAATGCTCACCATTCCCGGCCAACCGGCGGGGGGTGCCCACGCGGCGGGGGCGGAGCCGCAGCGGAGCCCCCGAGAGCGTCCCACCAGTCCGCACAATATAAGGTCATCCAACAGGGTGCGGTGAGGGGAACCATCTGCCCCTATTTTGCCACCGTTGCCTCGAATCCCCGGAAGAGGCCGATAAAGAGGATGATGACCGGGATGATCTCCAGCCTCCCGATCCACATGAGCAGGGTGTAGAGCCATTTCTGGGTGATCGGGCTTGCCGGCGTCAGGTAACCCAGGCCCAGGCCCACGTTGGACATGGCCGAGACCAGCTCGAAGATCACCTCTTCCACAGTAAAGCCGGCATGGGGGAGGTGGAGGGCGATTAAGGTGGCAAAGAAGATGGAGAGGATCCAGAGGGTGATGACCAGCACGTTCTTGGAGATCTCCAGCTCCGAGACCTCCCGGGTCACCACCCGGCCCCAGGCCTTTAACGGGATCATCACATTGGACCTGACAAAGAAGCGCCGGAACCACCAGACCAGCCCCTGGTAGCCCAGGATCAACCGGTTCACCTTGATCCCACCTGCCGTTGACCCTGCCGCGCCGCCGACGAGCATCCACATGGTGACCAGGATCACGGGTGCCGCCGACCAGAAATGGGGGTCCGCGTTCTGGAGCCCGCAGGTGGCAAAACCGGAGATGGTGACAAAGAAACCCTGGCGGATCGCCGTCGTGGGGGCCAGGCCTGATACCAGCCAGAGCTCCAGGGAGACGAAGAGGGACCCGAGAAACGCCATGGCCAGGATCAGCCGCACGGTGGCATCCCGGAAGAACAGCCGGACCTTGCCATTGTAGAGAAAGAAGTAGAGCTTGAAGGGCACCATGCCGGCGAGCATCACCGGAATGAGCAGGATCTCCAGCCAGACGTTATGGTACACCATCATCGCCCCATCCCGGGGTGCAAAGCCCCCTGTGGCAAGGGCCACCATCACCAGGTTGATGGCATCCCAGACGGGCACCCCGGAGAGCAGGACCAGGCCGATGAAGAAGACGGTGAGCACCAGGTAGATCCCCCAGATCCTCCGGCCGGTGGAGACCGCGTTGGGCATGAAATCATC
>JAJRDA010000041.1 GCA_028678665.1 Methanomicrobiales archaeon
CGGATCATGTCCCCACCACCGGGAGAATCCCGGTTCCCGGGGCGGTGTGAACAGGGATAGCACCAAGGGGGTTTGTTCGGGATAAAAGGACTGAAATACGTGTTGTTCCCCTCAATCTCTTTATCATGAAGGATTCAATACCGGGAAGGGAGAGGAGGAGAAAATGGTACTGTGGGAGATCCTCTACGGGATCGGTATTCTCATCGGTTTGTTTGCGGCCGAACTCCTGCTGGTTGCGCTCCTCCCCGGCTTTCGGGTCCCTCCTCTGAGAGGGAAGTCCCCCAGAGGGCGATTCGGGCCGGGTCAATCTCCTTCAGCCCCCGGGCGCAGGCGATGGCCGCCGACCAGTCCTCCAGCTGGGAGGGAATCCAGATCAGCTGCCGCGGGGTACCCCCGCTCGCCCCGAAATACCGGTAATCGAATACCAGGACGGCAAAGCCGGCGTCCCGGAACCGGATGGCATAGGGCTCCAGCCCTGCGTCCCTGGTACTCCCCAGCCCATGGCCCATGACGATGCAGGGATAGGGAGCCGGCAGGTGCTCCGGCAGGTACAGCCAGGCGCTGAGCGCGGTTTCGTTGACAGATAACTGCACGTCAGACCTCGACGGTGACGCCAGTAAGGTTTCATCTTTGGCAGACCGTAGCGCCTTTTGCAGGGGCAGGGGGACATGTGATCGTAACCGCCGCCCGCGATCCCGCCATCGCCTGTGTCTCCGCCCAGTGTCCCGGCCTGGACGGCCAGGCGGCTGCACTGGAGTCGTTCAAACGGATGGGAATCGGCACCTCGCTCCGCATGATCATGCACGGCCAGCGGGACCTGGTGCGCTCCTGGCTCGGCCTCTCGCCCCACAGGGTCCCCATCGTCGGAAAACCGGGGACTCTCGCCCTCATGACCACGCAGGATGCCTGGGATTCATTTCCCACGCTCATCCCCGCTACCTACGTGAACGAGGCCTGTGCCCGCATCCTCATACGGGGCGATAAATACCACCCGGTCGCGTATGCACGCCAGGTGCGATGCCCCGTCCTGCTCCAGGTATGCGACCGCGACACCCTCGTCCCGATCAGCGCCATCGAAAAAACGGCCCGCATCCTCGGGGACCTTGCAGAGGTGAAACACTACCCCCTCAACCACTTCGAGATCTCTACCGGCACCGGGTTTGAGCAGGGCGTGCGTGACCAGGTGGCTTTTTTTCGGAAGCACCTGGGAATCGCATGATCTGGGCTCATCAGAGAGTGCCGGGCACCGGATTACCCCCGGTTCCTCCCGCAACGTGACCGGAGATTCCTCACGCCAGCCCATTTCGATCTCTTTATCGCCGGATACCGTGATTCCCGTACATGAGAACACCAGCAGTCTTCTTCGCGATTACGCTCGTGCTGGGAGCGATCCTTGCATCCGGCTGTACCGATACTGGTACCCTGCATCAGAGCCAGGTGACGCCGACTCCCCCGGAACAGCTGGTGGCATTCGTTGAGAAAGCCTACGAATATGCACACGACCATGGAAAGGAAGCCGCCCTCCGGGAATTCAATAACCCGACCGGCCAGTTTGTGGAAGGCGAACTCTATATCTTCGCCTACGACCCCAAAGGGAACACCCTGGCCCTCCCCTTCCAGCCTGATCTCCTCGGGAAGAACCGGTGGAATGCAATAGACGCAGACGGCACTGCATTTATCCAGGAGATCATTGGGACCGCACAATCCGGCGGGGGGTTCGTCCATTATCTCTATTCGGACGCTTCAGACAACTTCAAAATCAAACCCAAACTCAGCTACGTCATGATGGTGGATCAGGACTGGCTCATCGGGTCCGGCATCTATGAACCGCCGGGGGATTCCCTGATCGTAAGGATTGGGGCAGATCCCGGAGTGAGGGAGGATCTCAGATCCTTTGTCGAGGAGGCGATCACCTATGCCGGGAAGCATGGGAAGGAAGCCGCGATTCGGGAGTTCAACGACAGGAACGGCACGTTCGTCCGGGGAAACCGCTACATCTACGCCTTCGATCACCTTGGAACGACCCTGGCGCTCCCGTTCCAGCCCGATCTGATCGGGACCGACCTCTCCGGGCTCCAGGATCCCTTCGGGGTTAATTATACCAGGGTCGAGATCTTCCTCGCGCAGCACGGAGGCGGGTTCATTTTCTTCCACTACCTGAACCCGGCCCGTAACATGAACCTTGAACCCAAGATGAGCTACATCCAGAAGGTCGACGATACCTGGTGGATCGGGACAGGAATCTACCTCAAGGACTGGGAGAAGGTAGTGACGGCGGATGACCTGGCCGCGTTTGTGAAGGGAGCTTCCGCCTATGCGGCTGCAGCCGGGAAGCAGGCTGCCCTTGCCGAATTTTCCAGGAAAGACGGGCAGTTCTCAAAGGGGGACCTGTATATCTTTGCCTACGACACCAACGGAACCTACCTGGCAACCCCGTATGAGCCGGATCGCATCGGCACGAACCGGCTGAACTTTACCGATATCCGGGGACTGCCGGCAGTCCGGATCGCTGCCTCCACCGCTGCGGCCGGCGGCGGATTCATCACCTACCTGTACCCGGCACCGAAGGGAGGATCGATCGATGCGAAGGCACTGGATACGTACGAACCGAAGATCGTCTACGTATCCCCGGCGGGAGAGACATGGTTTATCGGAGCCGGAGTGTATTTCGCCGACATGGTACCCGGAGGCTCTGCCCGCCCGTCGGTCGTCACAGAGATGGTTGGGCTTGTGGAGCGCAGTGCTGCCTACGGGCGGGAAAAGGGACCGGCGATGGCGTTCGCCGAGATCTCGAACCGGTCCGGGATGTTTGTCGACGCGGAAGGGCACTACATCTATGCCTACGACTACAACGGAACGCTCCTCGCCCACCCCCACCTGCCGGAGAAGATCGGAACCAGCCTGATCACGAAGCGAGATCCCTTTGGCATGGAGACGATACGGGCCCTCGCAGAGACCGCCCGCTCCGGCGGCGGGTACATTGTCTTCATCTGGCCGAATCCTGCCCGGGGGAACCGTGATGAGCTGAAGATCGGGTATGTCCTCCCTGGGGATGACACCTGGTGGGTCGGTTCAGGGGTCTATCTCAGCGAGATCACCGGGAGGGACGCCTCCCTCCCTTCTCCCATTCCCTGAGATCGCCTTGCCTTCCCGGACTGCCCCCCATTTTTGCCTAAGGGTGGAAAGGGGCGCTGTTTCCATTCAGAATTTCGCCAGTGAGCGCGCTGACCGGAAGCCGATCATCCCGGCTTTCTTTTGACAAGCGTCAGGACATTCTTCCCGCCGCTGAAATGGTAGGTGACGTGATCCACCACCTGCCGGATCAGGTAGATGCCGAGCCCGCCGATCCGCCGCTCATCGAGACCGGATTCGCGATCGGGGTCGGGGAGCGAGAGCGGGTTGAACGGCGGGGCCCGGTCCTCAATCCGGACTTCCACGGCTCCTTCCGTGGCATGGATGGTGATCGCGACATCGCCCGCTCCACCGCGGTAGCCGTGAACGATGGTATTTGCGACCGCTTCCTCGACCGCCAGCTGCAGGTCCTGGATGGCATCACAGGAGAATCCACAGGCCTGCATCACCTGCTCCAGCATAGCGGTGACCCGGGGGATCTCACCCGGGTCTGCAGGGATCTCGAGCGTGGGGGATCGGTCCATGTCACATATTCCTGACAACCATCAGCGTGATGTCATCTGACTGGGGGGTGTTCCCGGTAAATCCCTGCACGGATTCCAGGATCGCTGAGACGATCTCCGCGGCCGGAAGTGTCCGCGCCCGGGCAATCGCCTCGCGGAGCCGGTCTTCCCCGTACATCTCCTGGGCGGCATTCTCGGCCTCGGTGATCCCATCCGTATACAGGACCATCACGTCACCCGGCCCGAGGACAACCCTGCCAGAGGTGTACGCCGCATCCGGCATAGCCCCGATGGCCATGCCGGTTGCCGGGAGTTCTGAAAACGTGCTGTCGGCACCGCGGCAAATGATGGGGGGGTTGTGGCCGGCATTCACGTACGTGAGCGAACGGTCCCGTGCGTCCAGGATCCCGTAGAAGAGGGTGACAAACATGCCGGCCTTCGAGTCCGCGGTGATGATGGCATTTGCATTCCGGATTGCCTCGGCCGGCTGCTGCTGGTACCAGATGGCGTTGACCCGGACCACGATCCGCGAGAGCGCCATGAAGAGGGCGGCCGGGATCCCCTTCCCCGAGACGTCGGCGATCAGGATGCCGAGCCGGTCTTTCCCCATGTGGATCACCTCGAAGGGGATCACGTCAAAGAAATCCCCGCCCACCTCTTTCGCCATGATGCTTTTCGCAGCGATATCAAAATGTTCGATCTGGGGGATCGTATCCGGGAGAAAACTCCGCTGGATCTCGGCGGCGATGGCCAGCTCCGTGTTCTTCCGTTCGAGTTCCTCGCTCTCCTCCCGGATCCGGCGGATCATCAGGTTGATACTCTCTTCAAGCCGGATGAACTCGTCGTTTTTCATCCGCCGGATCGTATGGTCCAGGTTCCCCTGCGATATGATTCCCACGTCTTCCACGATCTCGTGGATTGGTGTTGAGATCAATCGGGACGCTCCATATGCAGAGAGGATGCCGAGCAGGACTGCAACGAACCCGAGCGAGAGGTGGAAGGCCAGCAGGGACCGGAGTTTTTCTTCGAGGATCGCGTCGGTGTAGGTGAGTTCGGCGATCACACTCATGTCCGAAGCCGTCTGCGGGTCACTCTGGTTGATGAAGAGGTAATGCACCTGCGTGTGCGGGTCCGGGTATACACTGAGATCCGATCGTGTGGCAAGGAGAGTGTCCAGGATTTTCTCGTCGTCAGGGTCTGGATTGGTTGCACGAGAGACACCCCCTCTGGTGATCAGGTTCTTGTTGAAGTCAAAGATCCGGATGTTTACGAGACTCGGGTTGATCGACCGGAGCTTCTGGGCTGTCTCATAATAGGAGAGGTCGGCCCGTTCGGTCTCAAAGGAGCTGGAGGACAGCCCCAGCTCCAGCAGGTACTGGTGGTCGGGCGTGGGCATGTACGCGAACTTCCGCAGTTTACCGGTCACCGTCGCATCGCTCGGATCACTGACCGACCGTACCACTCGGTCTGCGGCAAAGGTATCCCCCAGACGGATCTTCGTGATCATACGGGAGAAGTCGGAGAACTGGGAGAAGTCCAGACCCATCACCTCCGGGACCGTCGAACCGATGATCACGCCGGAGGCATTGATCACGTAGAGGTCGAGCTCGCCCTCGTATCCAGCGCCCAGCTCTCCTTTCAGCTGTTCGAGATCCATTTTCGAGGGATCTCCCCCGGTCTGTGCATAGGCCTCGAGATATGCTTGGAAGGTGTTCGCCATCTTGTCGTTCAGAGTGTTATCATAGAGCGTGAGACCCTGGTTAACGAGACCTAACGCTTCCCGGACGTTCACTCCAGTGTACTGCTTCAGGTACTCATCCTGCTGGATGGTAGTCCGGGTTGCCTCCAAATATGCACCCGCAATAAGGAACCCGATGACGATGAGCGTGATCGAGACGAAAAGGATGATGAGGTACTGGCGCAATGATAACCGCTCGAGGGTCAGGGAGGGTAATACCATGGCAATCTCGCGAGATCTGTGTGTGTATGAGGTATTGATCAACGATATTGCTAATAAGTAACTCTATCAGTAGGTCGCAATAACAATGTATTCGACGGTATGCGTTGTGTCCTGCCATCAATTGTACCAGAACGTATCAACCCCTCCCTGGCCCCTGTTCGACGTGAATGCGAATCAGTATCTTTTTGGCTCCTCACCTCAGATCCGTTTTCATGTCCCTGCCCCCTCGATGTCGGCATCTCTTTCTCGTCCTCATGCTCGCAGGAATCCTGCTCCTCTCCACAGGCTGCCTGGCGGAGAATGAAAAAGCGCCGGCCGGAGTGGATACTGCCTCCCTGACGTACTACACCGAGCTGGTTCCGCCCTACAACTACCGCGAGAACGGCACGCTGAAAGGCATCTCGGTGGATCTCCTCGGGGAGATCACCGCGAGGATGGGGAAGCGGGTGTACCCGGACCAGGTGCACCTGGTGCCATGGTCCGAGGGGTACCAGGCCGCCCTTACCGGCAACAACACCGTGCTCTTCACCACGTTCAGGCTTCCCGAACGGGAGGCCTCCTTCAAGTGGGTGGGACCGATTGCCACGGACCGATACGTCCTCTTCGCTGCCCGTGATCAGGCGATCGCCATCAATGGCCCCGAAGACCTGAAAGGATACCGGATCGGTGTCGTTGCCGATGATGCGGCCATCCTGCAGCTCCTGGAAGCTGGCGTGGACCGGCACCAGCTCATCACCGACACATCGGTATCGGTCCTCATCAACAAACTTGCCGGCGGCGAGATCGATCTCTGGTGTTACCCGGAGATGGTGGGCCGGTACTTTGTCCAGGGGGCCACCGGCTCCCCGGACACCTTCCGGGTGGTGTACACCATGGGAGAGCTGGAAGGATACTATGCCTTCAGCAGTGACGTCCCGGATATGACGGTGCAGGCCTTCCAGCAGGCGCTGGATGCCCTCAAAGCAGAGAGGGATGCCCGAGGAATCAACACCTATGAGAGGATCCTTGGGCGGTATAATCCCTCGGTCGGCCTTGCCCAGCTCCAGTACCTGACCGAGGAGTGGGCACCTTTCAATTACCTGGAGAACGGTACCCCTGCCGGTATCGGGGTCGAGATGCTGGATGCCGTCTTCCGGAACCTGGGGGTAAACCGCAGCCGGTCTGACATCCGGATCGTTCCCCTGTCGGATGCCTTCCACCAGGCGCAGGGAAACACGGGGACCGTCGTGTTCTCCATTGTCCGCACGCCGGAACGCGAGCCCCTCTACCAGTGGGCGGGACCCTTTACCAAGTCCAGCTTCGTGGTCTTTGCTCCCGTGAGCAGGAATATCACGATTGCCTCCCCCGCTGATCTGAACCGGTACCGGATCGGCGCCGTCAAGGATTCCATCGAAAACACCCTCCTCACCGGCCGGGGAGTGGAGGTATCGCACATCGTGAATGACATGCTCCCGGAGGATCTTCTCCGGAAGCTGGAAGGGGGCGAGATTGATCTTTGGGCCACGGGCGATCTCACCGGCCGCTACGAAATGAAGAAAGCGGGGGTCAATCCCGATGCCTACGAGATCGTGTACACCCTCTCCGAGAACGACTTCTACTTCATCTTCAGCAGGGATGTCCCGGAAACGCTTGTCAGCGCGTTTCAGCAGGCCCTTGGAACGGTTCGGAAACAGAGGGATCCACAGGGAATAACCGAGTACGAGCGGATCATGTACCGGTACCTGGGTGTCAGCTGTGCCCGGAAGACGATCTCCGATGAGGCGGTGAGGGACCTGGTCGCCACGACCGCCCGGGACATCGAGAAGAACGCACCCGAAACAATCCGGCATATCAACGCAGGGGAAGCTCCGTACCGGGATCCCGTGAACCCGGCCCTCTACGTCTTTGTCCTTGATACGAATGTCACCGTCGTTGCCCATGCCGACAATATCCAGGTCGTGGGCTTCAACCAGCGGGGGAAGACCGATGTCACCGGGAAACCGTTCCGGGACGAGATCGTGGAAGGGGCTCTCGCGCACGGCACCGGCTGGGAGGATTATGTGTACAGTAATCCCGTGGAGGCCGGCGTGTACCGCAAGACCGCCTACTACCAGCTGGTCCGGGGGAGCGACGGAGACAGCTACGTGGTCAGCAGCGGCACCTACAAGGGCTGTGAGTGATCATCTCCTCCCTGTTTTCACCGAATGGGGAAATCACCAACCGGTAGCCTCCCGGGCAGTCAGTCGAGACACCGGGAGACCTGCGATGACCACTCCATCTGGCAACTATCGGGGCCCCTTCTCTTTGGGGGTATCGCCGGGGGGAACTGAGCTGTGAGCCGATCAGCCCGGCGTTTTCTTGACCAGGGTCAGGATGTTTTTCCCGCCGGCATACTGATACTGCACGCTGTCCACCACCTGCTGTATCAGGTAGATGCCGAGGCCGCCGATCTGCCGTTCGGCGAGGCCTGATTCCCGATCAGGATCCGGGCGCGAGAGCGGGTTAAAGGGCGGGGCCTGATCCTCGATCCTGACCTCCATGTCCCTGTCCGTGGCGTGGATGGTGATGAGGACAGTCCCTGCTTTACCCTTGTACCCGTGAACAATGATATTGGCGATCGCTTCCTCGACCGCCAGCTGCAGGTCCAGGATGTCATCCCATGGGAACACACAGGCCCGCATCACCCGCTCAAGCTCTACGTTGACCCGGGGGATCTCGTGCAGGTCCGCCTGGATCTCGAGCGTGGCGATCCGTTCCATGTCACACGTTCCTGACAACCATCAGCGTGATGTCGTCCGACTGGGGGGTGACCCCGGTAAATCCCTGCACGGATTCAAGGATCGCCGTCGCGATCGCTGCAGATGGAAGCGTCCGCGTCCTCGCGATCGCCCCGCGGAGCCGGTCTTCCCCGTACATCTCCTGCCGGGAATTCTCCGCCTCGGTGATCCCGTCCGTGTACAGGACCATCACGTCGTCCGGCCCGAAGACCACTCTTCCGGAGGTGTACGCCGCATCCGGGACGGCACCGAGAGCCATGCCCGTTGCCGGGAGATCCGTAAAGGTGCCGTCGGCTCCATGGCAGATGAGAGGGGGATTGTGGCCGGCATTCACGTACGTGAGCGAACGATTCTGGGCGTCCAGAATCCCGTAGAAGAGGGTGACAAACATCCCGGCCTTTGAATCAGCGGTGATGGTGGCGTTCGCATTCCGTATCACTTCGGCGGGTTCTTCCCGGAACCAGGTGGCATTGACCCGGACCACAATCCGCGAGAGGGCCATGAAAAGGGCGGCCGGGATCCCCTTTCCCGAAACGTCAGCGATCAGGATTCCGAGCCGGTCCTTCCCCATGCGGATCACCTCAAGCGGTATCACGTCGAAGAAATCCCCACCCACCTCTTTGGCCATGACGCTTTTCGCTGCGATATCAAAATGTTCGATCTGCGTGATCGTATCCGGCAGGAAACTCCGCTGGATCTCGGCGGCAATGGCCAGCTCGGCATCCTTCCGCTCCACCTCCCGGAGCAGGGTGTCCCGTTCCTCCTGTACCTGGCGCTCCGTCTCACGGTTGCGGATGATGACGGCAAAGATACACATCCCGACGGCATTCGCCAGGATCATGGGGAGGGCGACGGCGCTCACCAGCGCCACCGCCTGGTCGAACGGCCGGGCCAGGGCCAGGACGAGGAGCATGTGAAATCCCTCCATCAGGATGGCAAAGGAGACGGAGATGGTGATGCCAGGGAACCTTCGTTTGTTTGCAAGCCAGATGAGACCCCCCAGGAAGCCGGCGAGGACCGTGGCGACTGCACAGGGCACAGCGGTGAATCCCCCAAGGCTGCCCCGGTAGGCGGCTCCGATCAAACCCGCTCCCACGCCGACCACGGGGCCGCCCACGAGCCCGCCCACCATGGGTCCCAGGTCCCGGATGTTGATGATGGCCCCCTGGATCTCGAACCCGCCCGCCGTTCCATAGATCGAGAGGACCCCGAAGACCAGGATCAGGATCGCCTGGGTCCGGACGGTCAGGTGTCCCTCCAGGATCTCGTCAAAGAACCTGGCACGGGTCAGGAGATAGGCAACCACGATGATGACGCAGGCCATCTGGATGAGGAGGATGAGCGAGGAGGCGATCGTGATTGCCATGGGTTCCTGTGTACGAATGACGCTCCGGTTCCCTTAATACCGTTGCGATATCTCCCTGCCACTGCCTTGCTTTCACGCGAGGTGCATGGCTTCAGGGATACACGGGATGCCCTGACTGGCCAGCCGTGACAGGTCCAGGGAAGATCCGAACCGTCCCCACCGGCAGGGTGCGAGAATGGAGACCCCCTTTCAGCAATCGGCAATGTTTAATTGCACGGAGCACAGAGGAATTTCGGGAAGGAGCATGGAGATCACCACCGTAACACGCGGGAATGGGACTGTCCTGTCCCTGGCAGGCAGGATCGATACCGTCGCGGCACCGATGCTCGAACAGGCGATCAACCGGGTGATGGAATCCGGCTCGAGAAAGATCCTCCTGGATTTCTCTGGGGTTTCGTATATCAGCAGCGGCGGCCTGCGGGTGCTTCTCGCCTCGGCAAAGAAACTGAAGAACACGGGCGACCGGTTCGGGCTCTGCTGCCTCTCCGCGGACGTGCTGAAGGTCCTCAAGCTCGCCGGCTTCACCTCCATCTTCTCCATCTACCCGTCCGAGGGAGAGGCGCTTGCCGGGTGGTAACGAGCCGCTGCTCCCGCTGCAATGGCAACCGGTGCCCGGCTGCGGGGAGGCGATGGTCTATCCGCTCATCCGGAAGGTTGACATCGTTTCCTCCAACTCATACCTGGTCCAGACGCCGGATGCCATTGTCCTCATCGATCCCGGTGGCCTCCCTGACCAGGCGGCACACCTCGCATCTATCATCCGTGGGATCCGCGGTGAAAAGGCCCGGCCGGTCATCATGATGCTAACCCATGCCCATGTCGATCACTTCCTGGCTGCATGTTCTGACCCCCTGCTGGCAGACCCGGGAATCACTCTGTTTGCCATCCAGGAAAGCGGGGCCCGGAGCCTCGAATCTTCCGATCGCCAGGTGACGCAGGCCGAGATGCTGGGCAAGGAGGTTACCCCGATGCGGATCGACCTGCGCCTCCTCGAGGCGGCCAGGGAAAGGGCTGGGGCGCCGGTCCGGCGAACATTTGCCAACGGTGCCACGGTCATGGTTGTACAGGACCCACTGGAGTCGGGTCTCCCGCATGAACGGATCGTCGTCGGGGACGGTCCCCCGCTCGATATCTTCCACACGCCCGGCCACAGTCCGGACAGTATCTGCATCCGGATCGGCGGGCTCCTCTTCATCGGTGACCTCCTCGTTGCCGCAAATCCGGGCCTTGCCGGTATCGCCGGGTGGAACCGGGATGCGCTGATCCGGTCCATCACCGGGATACAGGAGCTCCTTTCCCGTGGCGGGATCACCGCAGTCTGCCCTGGCCATGGCCGGGTGCTCACTCCTGACGACACCGCCCGCATGCTCGGTGCCGTGCAGGGCGAAGCCCGTCTCCTCACCGGTGTTGCGGAACTGAACCGGGACCGGGCCCGGGAGACCGCAGCCTTTGCAGAGGACTGCATGGAGCAGGTGAACGAGCTCTTCACGGTGATGGCAGGGCGGCTCTACTACGTCTCCCACGTCATGGACGAACTGGGTGAGACCGAGATCGCCGCAGGTCTCCCTGAAATGATCCGGGGGGAGGTCATCGATGACCTGCTGGACTCCTTTGCCTCATTCACCCGTGAGGTCCATTCAGGCAGGCACATGCCCATCGCCCTGGCACTCAAGGGCGGGCAGGTGATCGGCAAACTCCAGCGGACCTTCGACCAGGAAGGTCTGGCACAGATCATCGACCCTACGCTTGTACTGCGTGCAGAACGACTTCTTGGCGACTACACTATCACGTTCAGGGGATTCAGCCTGCCACGGGATATCGCCGAACACGATCTCAATGCTCTCCTCCGAGCCAGCCTCACGGACCATACGGTCCGGTCCAGTTCTGACGACGATGTCCTGGCATCTGCCGATGACCATGCGGCGTTCGGGAGGCTGCTCCTGGCCCGGATCGGGACGTCACCGCTCCTTGGTGACGTAGAGGTCACCTTCGGAGCAGATTCCAAGACGCTGACCGTTCCCGTCGACCGGGAACGGTTCCTCGATCTGCTCACCTACCTGCTGGAGGACCTGGTGGGGACCGGCGCAAAAGCCATAACCATCCATACCGGGAAGGATGGGGACACAACCGTGGTAACCATATCCGGAGCCGGCTGCACCGGCCGTCCCGGCGGAGGAATCCCCCGCAGGTTCCTCTCCGGCCTCTGTGAACGGGCCGGGGGTACGCTGGACTCCTGCGAAGCGGCGGGGTCCCGGCAGTTTACGATCAGATTTGGAACGGTTCTCTGAGGGGCCTCGCATAAGGTAATTCCCTTTCTCGTCTGGCTTCGTTCCCGGGGTGCCTCCGTTTCAGATCCCATCCATCCGAAGGGCATTTCCCTCCCGCCGTAAAAGTACCGGACACAATGCAGTGCATCCAGTGCGGGTGGTGCTGCCGGCAGTACCGGGGCTACCACTGGGCAAAGCCCGCGGACCTCCTCCGGTGGCACGACGAGGGGCGGAAGGACATCCTCCGGTACGTGGCGGCAGGGCGGGATGGTACCGGGCGGCTTCGTTCGGCTGCGAACCTCGAGAGGGCTCACCTGGAAAACCTCGGTCCGGTGGAAGGCTGGACCGACCCGGCGACCGGGACCCTCCGGGAGACCTGCCCCTTCCTGGTGCAGGCCGGCCCCTCTCGCTTTCTCTGCTCTATCCACCCCACGAAACCGCAGCTCTGCCGGGACACCAATACCTGGGAGTGGGGGTCCGGCCGGTTCGGCCCCTGGGGCTGCCCGGTCTCGCCGCCCTGACCGTTGCGGCAGGTTACCACTACCAGACAGGACAGTATGATTC
>JAJRDA010000042.1 GCA_028678665.1 Methanomicrobiales archaeon
GATCTTTGTATCCCTCCCTCCCCAGGCGGAAAAACCGGGTGAGCAGGGCTGGCTGATGCAATCCTGGATCGGTGCATTCGGGATCCGGCGGTCCAGTGGCGAGAGGAATCAACAACGCAGGAAAATAAGAAACCTAATTATATGCGGGTGATGAGTCATGGATATGAAGCACGGTATTCTCCTCGCCTGTAGCGTTCTCGTCCTCGCGCTCCTTGTCTGCGGCTGCAGCACCCAGAACGAGGAAACCACACCGGTCACCACGACCCCTGTGGTGACAACGGCCACCAGTTCCCCGACCCCCACGGCATTCTCCAGTCCCCCGGCATCCCCGGTGGGATCCTGGAACCTGACCGCCATGACGGTTGTGAAGGAGGGCAGTTCCCTTGTCCAGATGCCTTCGGGCACGATCTACGCCGTCTTCACTGCAGACGGAGAGGTGCAGGGATCCGGGGGCTGTAACCAATACGGTGGTACCTACACGATCGCCGGATCCTCCCTCACCGTGAAGGACATGGTGCAAACCCTCATGAGCTGCGGGAATGTGCTGGATACCCAGGAGAGAGCTTACCTGATGACCCTTGAGGCCGCTTCGACCTTCGAGGTTTCCGGGAACATGCTCACGATTCACACCAGCTCCTCCCCTCCTGGCAAACTGGTATACCGGGCCAGGACGACGTAACCGACCCCGGCGCACCCGCCATCGTGGGAACGGGTGCCTCACGGGGCCGACGAGAAGACCACCCCGTGAGAGTCTCACGCAGTATGGGTGAACGGGATCCCGCCCCCGGCCGGGTCCGTATCATCCCTTCCTCATCTCTCATCAGAATCTCCCTCCACCGCTTTATTGTCTGAGATCCTTTCCTCAGCATCCCCTCACCCGGAAGCCCCGTCGATCCATTCCCTGGCCCGGGGCATGTACCAAGGATTCGCAGGAAACGGAATCGCGGTAAGCCATCAGGCATCCCCGGATCAGGAAATCCTCAAGGAAGATGGCTCCCGGTTGAAAAAGAAATCTAGATATGCTGAGAACGGGATTTCCTTCCATGGCTCGTTCACCATGGATGTACCTTGCGTATCTCGCCCAGTTCCTCATTGGCATGAATGTGCTCTATGCCGTCATCCGGGGAGCCTGGGATGAGGTGCCGACCGGCGTGTTCCTGTTCCTCGTGGCGCTGGTCCCCTATCTCATCACCTGGAAGACGAAGATCACCTTCCCGTGGTTCTTCTACTTCCTGATATCCCTCGCCCTCCTGATCCACACCTCCGGGTACATTCAGGGGAGGTACCTCCATTTCCCGAACTGGGACGTGCTTGCCCACACGGTTTCGGGATCCATGCTCGCGCTCATCGGTTTTATCGCGATCCTCTTCATTGACCGGATGCAAGGATACAAACTGGATCCACCGGGGATGGCAGCCTTCATATTCCTCGTCGGCCTTGCAGGAGAGTATGTCTGGGAGATCTTTGAATTCATTGTCGATCAGACCATCGGGGGGTCCCTTGCCGGTCCCATGCAGGCGAACAATTTCGATACCATGACAGACATGATCTTTGTCCTGGTCCCGTCGATCATCATTGCCCTGGGATGCTGGTATTACCTGGACAGGAACGGGAAGGAGAAGATCCTGGGGAACATGCTGAAGGACAGTACATTCAAATTCTCATAATTTCTCGTCAAGAATTTCTTATCCGCGCCACCATGCCGATTCGCCAGGGCCGGGACGGGGTAATCCCGTCCCGGCATGGCACCAGCCGTTTTCCTCCCCTTTTTTTGACAGTTCCCCTGGAGACTTGCGGAAATGGATAACCTCATGGCCTCGTCAGGAGACACTATTCTGGATTTACCTGGCTGAACGGTTCTTCACCGCTCGAAAAACGACCATGACCACAGATGAGAACAGGGATCCCGGCAATTCTCCCGGTTCCAGGCGCCGAAAGAAAAGCGGGGGAGTGGGTTTTCGGGACGGGATACACCCGGGAGTCACCTTTGCCCGGCCGGATATCGAAGTGCTCCGGAATGGGGGATATACTCCCGTGGACATGCACTTCCATACCTCGCACACCGATGGCATGGTGACCATCCGAGCCCTTCTCGCCCGGGTCAGGGACCGGGGGATCGGCTGTGCGGTCACCGATCATAACGAGATCTCAGGGGCTGTGCTGGCCTGCGGGGAGCGGGAAGATCTCCCCCTCATTCCCGGTATCGAGATCAGTGCCGCTGACGGCCCGCACATCCTCCTCTACTTCTACCACATCGGGGACCTGGAGGACTATTTCCTGCGGTACATCAGGGACCGGCGTTGCGAGAGCCCATGGCTCATGACCCGGCTGACCACCCAGGAGATCCTGGACGCTGCCGACGGGTACGCCTGCCTCCGGGCCCCGGCACACCCGTACGGCTATCTCATCTTCAACGGGGGCCTTGGGAAGTGCGTCGACAAGGGGTATCTTGATCAGGAGCTGTACCGGCAGTGCGAGGCCATCGAGGGGATATGCGCCAATATGACCCATGCCGAGAACCTCCGGGCCGTTGCCCTTGCCCTTCGCCTTCAGCTCCCGGTGTCCGGAGGGAGCGACGGGCATGTCCTGTCGGACCTCGGAACCGCCGTCACCTGTACCCGCGCGGATTCGCCGGAGGAGTTCCTGGACGAACTCCGGAAGGGAAGGGGCCGGGTCATCGGCAGGGAGAAGCCGCTCCTCTCCAAGCTCCTCACCGGGGCCGTTATCTCCACACGCTTTGCGCCCTGGTTCTATCCCTCCCTGAAGATCCACTGCGCCGGCGCGGGAAGACGGGTACACCGGTACCTGTCGAAGAGGCGGCATTAACCAGGTTGGGGAATCTGACCGGGGACCCCGGGTGGATAAAAAGGGAGATCAGAGTATCGGGGAGAAGAGCCGGGCCACCGATTCCCATACCCTGGCACGCCACGGTCTCTTCTCCAGCGATTCACGGGTGATCTGGCTGGATTCCTTCAGGTCCTCCTCGTAGATCTCTTTCAGGCGCTGCGCGTAGGTCTGGTCATAGATGAGCACATTGGTCTCGAAGTTGAGCCGGAAGCTCCGCACATCCCAGTTGGCGCTCCCGACTGAGGCGATCATCCCGTCCACGACAATCGTCTTGGCATGGATGTACCCCCCCTCCTTCCGGTACTCGTAGGCCTTCACCCCGGCTTCCAGGAGATCGGCCACGTGGGCATGGTTGATCTCGTACACCAGGGGAAAGTCCGGCTTCCAGGGGATCATGATCCGGACATCGATCCCTGAGAGGGCCGCGAGCCGGAGGGCGTCGGTAATGCTCACGTCAGGGACAAAGTAGGGTGTCTGGATGTAGACCGACTCGGAGGCGATGTTGATCAGCTTGAGGTACGCCTCCTTCACCTGGTTGTACCGGTTATCCGGCCCGCTGGAGACCACCTGGAGATAGGCCGTCCCTTCCCCCGTCACCTCCGGGAAGTGGACCGGATCCCACTCCAGGGTATCCCCCGTGGCATAGTTCCAGTCCTGGAGGAACCGCAGTTCCAGGGCAAGGGCCCCAGGACCCTCGACCCGTACGTGGGTGTCCCGCCAGAACCCGAGCCATTCCCTGCCCAGGTTCTCGTCACCCACGTTATATCCCCCGCAGAAGCCGATCTTCCCGTCGATGACCGCCAGCTTGCGGTGGTTGCGGTTGTTGAACCGGAGGTGGATGATCCCGAAGAGGCCGGGGAAGAAGACGGCGTGTTTTCCCCCGGCCTCGATGAGGGGTTCCCAGAGCTTCTTCGGGACCCGGACAAAGGGGAGGCCGTCCACCAGGACCTTCACCTCCACGCCCTCCCGGGCCTTCTCGGTGAGGAGGGCTGCGAGTTCGCTGCCGATGCGGTCGGCGTTGATGTAGTAATACTCCAGGTGGATGTACTGCTTCGCATTCCGTATCGCCTCGAAGAGGGACCGGAACTTCGCTTCACCCGAGGTATAGATTTCCACCCGGTTTTTGTCGGTGATGATCGCGTGGTTGCTTAAGAGAAGCATCTGCATGGTACCCATGTACCTGCGGATCCGCTCGTCCTTCTCACCCTGTTCGAGGAGCGAGATCTGCCTGAGCTGGTCGGAGATCCGGTCCTGGAGCTTCCGGTCGTCCTCAGCCTTGAGCCGGAAGAGATGGCTCCGGTAGTAGTTCTGGCCGAAGGCGATGTAGAGCAGGAACCCGAAGACCGGGAGGCACGCGAGGACGGCAAGCCAGGCGAGCGCACTCTCGGGGTTCCGCCGCTCAAAGAAGACGATCCCGATGGCAAAGATGAGGTCAATCAGGATGATGATTCCCAGGATCAGATCCATGGGGAACATGGGAAGGGCAGGTGGTAATAATGGTATTGTTACGGCATTCCGGGGACAATGTCCCTGGAGGCGAAGGGAAAAAGGGTGAGAGATGATCCTTCCCGGATCACCGGACCCGGAAGGATTCGTACCGGGGTTTTCAGCTTTTTTTGTTTCTTCCTCAGGTAAAGATTCCCAGGATCCCGGTCATCAGCGTGGAAATGACCGTACCCCATATGACCGCTCCGAGAAGCACGAGGATGATGGGCACGAGGACCGCCATCGCCGATTCGCCGATGGACATCTCCTGCATCTCTGAGAGGCCGAGGATCATCAGCACGATGTACCAGATCCACCCGAGGATGGCAACAATCGGGATCCACCCCAGGAGGAAGAAAGGGGTACTCGCATACATCGTGGTCTTGAGGGTCTGCCTGAGTTCCCTCTTCGCCCCGAAGAGGAGTGCAAAGACATGCCAGAGGAAGCCAACGAAGAATACTCCCACCAGGGACAGGAGGAAGAGGGCATACACCGTAAAGAACTGGAAGGATACTACGAAACCGAGGAAGTCGTAGAGAGAGTTTGCCAGCAGGCCACCGACAATACCGGTGCCCGCGATCCGGGAGAGGGCATCCTGGAAAGCCCACACGCCCAATGTCATCCAGACGATGGCACTCAGGATTGCCCAGATCACCAGCAGTAGGGTGTAGTAACGGAATGCACCACCAAGGGAATCCCCCTTGCTCGCCCGGAATGTCTCGGCGGGCGCCATGAGGAACCCTTTCACTTTGTTCACGTCCAGCATACAACCGCTACTCCGTGAGATTTATATTTAAATGTGGCGAAATGATGCTTGATTGGCGGGAGAGACAGTATTTTGCCGTTTTTTGTGTGATCATGCCCCTCCGTGGGATTCGATCACCCGTTCTTCCGGTGATCCCCGCCCGGAAATTCCCTTCCACCGCGTTTGGAAAACTACATATCCCCCCATGAAGGTAAAGGTGTGTGTGGTGCTCCCGATGCTGGGACCTGTTGAAATGGTGATGGTCGAGTTCCCGGGGAACAAGTTCAAGGGCGAGATCATGCCTGCCCTCGACGAGCTCGTGGAGAGGAAGATGATCAGGATCATTGACCTCGTCTTTGTGATCAAGGATGCGAAGGGGAAAGCCAAGGCCATCGAACTCGAGAGTGTGGATAAAGAGACGGCAAAGTTCTTTGGCAAGCTTGGGGTCGAGGTCTCCGGTCTCATCTCTGAGGAGGACATCCGGAGGATGATGGATATGCTCCCCCCGAACACCTCAGCTGGGATTCTCCTCTTCGAGCATCTCTGGGCCAAGAAGTTCAGGGACGCCACCCTCAGGGCGAATGGCAGGCTCGTCATGAACGAACGCATTCCGGTGGCGGTCATCGAAGAGGCTCTCAAATCGAAGAAGGTACTGAAGGCAGACTGATCAGGATCACGGAGGAAGGTAGATGATTATTCGACGTGGACATCCCCTCCTGGGTGCGGCCATCGTGGGCGGTGTCGCCTACAAGGCCGGCCAGGCAAAGCAGGCGCAGCAGCAGGCACAGGCACAGGGACCGCAGCAGGCTGCCCCCGCACAGGCGGCCCCGGTTGACAAGTTCGCCCAGATTGAACGGCTCAACCAGCTGAAGAAGAGCGGTGCGCTGACCGAGGAAGAGTTCCAGCGCGAGAAAGAGAAGCTGCTGAATTCCTAAAGCCCGGGAAGCGGGTCAGGGCGGGCACCGGTTCCCCCGGATGCCCTTCTTTTTTCGAAGCGGGCAGGAACCGGGACGGAAAGCCGGGGAGCGTCCGGAAAAAGGGAAGATGTTATTTCCGGATTACCGAGGTGAGAATCGCACCGAGGAATGCGAGGGCAATAAAATAGAGCCCGATGACCAGGTAGAGGAGGAGGCCTGTGCCCCACCCTGCGACGAATCCCTCGGCCTGGGAGCGCATCAGCCTCAGATAGATGCCGATGGTGATGAAGATCGCGGCAAAGAAGCCGGTCAGTACCCCTGCCTTTGCTGCGTTCAGCACGTCACCCTTCGCCAGGTAACCGGCGGTAAACCCGCCCACCACGGGACCGGCAAACGGAATGGCCAGGTCCATCACCACCGAGATGATGGTTCCGGCAACGACTCCGATCGCCATGTCTTTCTGTGTCCCTTCTGTCATGGAAATCCCGAACAAGCATTGCATGATGGGATATTTATGCATATCCAAACGACGACGAGGAGAAAAAGATGGGAGAGAGCCGGGAAACCGGGGGCCGGCTGCAGGCCTGGCCCTGGTACACCCCTGGCCAATTTCGATGGAACCTCACAGAGATCTTCCCGATACAAACCGGAACTCATAAGAGAGATACCTGTGCAACGGTTCCATGCAGGTGGAACTGCTATGGCCTCTTTCCTCTACAACATCGGTACCCTTGCCGTCTATGTTTTTATCCTCACGAGCATGTTCCTGACCGGCCTCATGGTGACCATCAGTGAACTTTTCGCACCGGTGCACAACAAACGGGTGCTCACCCTCTCTCTCTTTGCGAACTTCATCGCGGTGCCTCTTCTTGCCCTCATCCTGATCGCGGTCATTCCCATGAACCCGGAGCTCGCAGCCGGCCTGCTCCTCGTAAGTGTCGCGGCCGGGGCCCCTTCGACGGCGAAGGTTGCACAGTTCACCGGGGGGAACATCGCTCTGTCGGTCTCGCTGACCATCATCATGACCATTGTCACCATCGTCCTCATGCCGTTCCTGCTGCCCTTCATCCTGGAAGGGGCGCAGGCCAATCCCCTCTATGTCACGGCAAATCTGGCCGTCATGATCCTTATCCCCATCATCCTCGGGATCCTGGTCAAGAGCCGGTCCGAGCCTCTCGCTGCCCGCCTGAGACCCCTCATGGATTGGGTCTCCAATATCTCCATCGCCGTCATCTTCCTGACCTTCGGCCTCATCTTCCTCGCCCGGATCAGGGATATCGTGAGCACCAGCTCGGGTGCCCTCGCGGTCTTTGTGGCCATTGTCTTCACCCTGGGAGCCCTCGGCATCGCCTACCTGCTCGGGGGCCTCGCAAAGGAATCGCGGAATGATCTCGCGTTCGGTACCGGCTTCCGGAACGCCACCGCTGCGCTCGTCGTGGTCTTTGCGAGCTTCACGAACGTCCAGAACGATGCCTTCCTCATGGTGCTCATGGTCACCATCTTCGCCATCATCATCGTCACCATCCTCGCCGGGATCATTTTCAAGAAGCGGATGGATGCCGAGAAGAAGGCGAAGGGATCAGGTGCCTGAACCGGGTCGTCCCTTTCCTCTTTTTCGGTGGTACGCACATCTCCTGCAAGGGAAGTTACCGGAGGGAGACCGGACCTTCCGATGAATAAAAATCCCTGGTGCAGGGGAGCGTTTACGACTTCGGAACGCTCCTCATTCTTCGCCGCAGGCGCACGCCGTTCACGATCAGGGTGATGCCCAGCACAAGGGCAATGACCCCGAGAATCCTCGTGAGTATCAGAACGACGCGGACAGGTGAGAGAAAAATGAGGATCGTGAGCACCAGGGAGCCGATCCCCAGGCCCAGGCGGTACTACAGACGCTCAGGCACGGCGCCACGACCCCTGCGTACGTCCAGGAACGAAGCGACGTCACTGGCAAATCCCCACACCGCCAGGATGGCGAGGATCACGATGGTTCAGAACTGCACGGGGAGCGAGAACGCAAGCCAGCCGATGATGCAGATGCCCAGGCCTGAGGTGACAGTTCCCCAGGAGACGCCCCCGCGGGCCCGGTACCGGATCCCCCGGGCAATCATGAGGATACCGAGGCCTGTGATCAGGAGCGGGATCAGGAGGAGGAAGAGGCCGTGGAACGCATCACGCGGATCTGACAGGATGAGGACCCCCGTCAGGACCACGACAGACCCGATCAGGATCTCCCGCTGCCAGGCTCTCTTCTGGACGGTCAGGATCTCCTGGGTGTCACCGGTGCCCCGGGTCTCCATGATGAGCGCAAGGAGGGTATCGGTGATCATGGTGATGAAGGGGGCGTCGTCAACGAGGTGCATTACCGGGTGCTTCCTGGGATCGTACCGGTCCAGGTGAACCCTGTATTCGGTGGTGGTCTCATGTACGTGGTACTGGCCCTTCCGGTAGCTGGATACCAATCCGGGGGAGGGCATATTGATGGAAGACTTCTTCCAGCCCGGATCCAGGGGCTCCGTCACCGCTTCCTTCGGTACAGGAACCTCCAGCACACCCTGGTGGAGCGGTTCCAGGAAATCATCCAGCGTTGCCACGAAAGAAATACCCCGTCAGCAGGTATTCCGGAAGCGGACAGGCTGCCCTCTCTGTTGCTACCAAAGTGATGTCCCGTGCCCCGCAGCCGGTGTCATCCCTGTTTTCAGGAGTGCTCTTGGGAATGAGGGAATGCCGGGGGCATGGAACACCGTTCCCTCGCCCCTCACGTACCTTTCATTGCGAGCCGTTTCCCGAGCACCATGAACAGGATGAGCCCGACAAGGCCGGTGACGACCACCATGACGATGACATCAGGATCCCCCCAGAAGAGGAGGGATGCCACCGCGGTTGCCGCGGCCAGGTTCCGCTGGCCGGAGGCGAGGGCGAGGACCCGCCGGTTTCCCTGGTCCGGTCCGCCCAGCAGGTATCCTATCCCGAGGGCGACCAGCAGGAAGACGAGAATGGCGAGGATGGCACCCGTCCCGAAGATCCCCAGGAATCCCTGCAGGTTCCCGCCCAGGAACCCGACGATCACCGCGCCCAGGGCCACCGCCGAGACCTTCGCGGTGAGCGGTGCGTACCTGGTGGTGGCGTCCGGGTAGCGGGAACGGGCGAAGAGGCCCAGGCCGAGGGGGATGAGGATGAGGAGGACCAGGACTTCCGCGATGCCCAGGATATCCAGGGGAATGCCAGGGAGCAGGAAGGGAAGGACCAGGGGCATGAAGGCCACGGTCACCAGCGTGGGGAGTACCATGAGGCCGCCCACCGGGGCGGTGTTCCCCTTCACCGTTGTCGTGAGCTTCAGGAGGAAGGTTGCCCCGGCCGCAGCAGCGGCGATGGCAAGGCCAATCCTGTATCCCTCCGGGAGATTCGTGTACCGGATAATGAGGAAAGCAACGAGCGGAACGAGGACGAAATTGGCGAGAAGGGTAAGGACCATCAGACGGGAGTTCTTCAGCGTGGCAAGTATCTCAGGGATCGTGAAGGTGAACGCCAGGGAGAGCATGCTCACAACCGCGAAGATCACGACGCCGACGGCTCCTGCGAGGAGGAAGAGGCCCCAGAGTATGTCGAGGTTGTTCGCAAAGTAGAGGACAAAGATCGAGGCGATGGTGAAGCCTGCCACCGTGAAGAGGGTGGAGGGGATCCGTTTCCACCGGAGGACCCAGGAAATGACGGGGGTGCCATACAGGCCGATCCCGGGGATCCAGGCAATCAGGATGCAGGAGACAGGCCCGAACCGCTGGATCTGCGGGTACTCACGGGTCTTCTGCTCCATGTTGTCAATCCATGCCCTCACCCGCTCCGAGCTGGTGGCCAGGCTGTCGCAGGCCTCGGAAATGGCAGCCACCATGCCCAGGGCGAAGCACGCCATGATGACGATGATGGTCGGGTTTGTGAGACCAAGTCCCACTCCGACGGGGGGAGCACCTGCCTGCAGCAGGATGGTGGAACCGATCAGGGAGAGGATCTTCCCGGGGGGTACACCGAAGATGAGGCCGAGTGCGATCGGGATCGCCATCGCAAAGACCACAAAGAACATGATGGCTTTCCCGATCTTCTTCAGGACCGGACGTTTCCCGCTCTGATTCTCCGCCGTCTCTATTCCTTCACCCTCAGGAAGCATAGTAGGTATTCGGCACGGGGTATAAAAACCCATCAAATGTGCATGATGCCCACCGGGCCGTTATGATGGTGATGGCAGTGATCCGGTGAGGTGCCGATCGGGATCAGGTACATGCCCCGGGAATCACCGTCTGAGAAACCACCGGTACGGGACTATCCCGCAGGGAAGGTCTGCACAGGAAGCATCGAAAAAAGGGAATGGTGGGATTCGGTTCAGGCCTTTGCCGGGGTACCGGAACGGAGGAAGAGAGAACCGATGATGGCGCAAATCCCGGCGAACACGCCGATGATGCCCATGAAGAACGGGACGGCGGCCACGCTGACGTAGGGATTTGCCAGGACCAGCAACCCGAAGAGGATCAGGAGGATACCGATGATCGCGGCCCCCCAGCCACCACCCTTGAACGCCCCGAAGAGGCTCAAAAATCCCATGACGAGACCCCATACCCCGATCATGATGATGAAGATGAAGGGCACCATGAAGGTGCTGTAAAACGGATACGCGAGAATCGCAATACCCGCGATGATCCCGAGGATCGCGTAGAGGAGTTTCAGGCCGAGGTTCGTCCGGTCACCGAACAGGCTGACGAGGCCGATGAGTCCGCTCACAAACCAGTACGCACCCAGGAAGGTGACCAGGACGAAGAGTGTTCCATAGGGTCGGTACAGGAAGAATAATCCGAGGATAAGGGTCACAATACCCTGAATGAGTACAAGCCACCACGGGAAGAGCTCGGGCCCGGCGGTAACGCCTGAAGTGGCACCTGCCATCTGTGTTGTTTCTGCCAAGTGATTCACCTGATTTTGCATAGTACTTTTACTCTTCCTATTTTATGCTTGTGGTGTTATGATCCTGAGGTTCCCGGACTCCTGGGAGGCCCGGAATCACGATTGGGACAAATTCCTGCCCCGGTGCGGCCGGGGGTACACCGGCAGAGCGCCCTGTGCCGGGGCGGTGAATGCACCCGCAGGCGGCCCCGGATCCGGCTCCCACCTGTGTGGAACACAACCAGGAATACACTCCGGAACCTGCGAAAAACGGGACCCTGCGGAAAAAAGAGGTTACGGTGAGTTCTTCCTGAGGAAGAGGGCAGCTCCCGCGATGGTGATGACCACCACAAGGACCGGTGCGGGTCCGGGTGACTCCGTCGGTGCCGGGGTCTGGGCGGCGGGAATCAGGCTGGCCGAGATCTGGGCGGTCTGGCCTGCGGCGACATTAGCGGTGGACTGCCAGTTCTCGTAGCCGCTGAGTTTCAGGACAACCGTATAGGAGCCGGGTGCGAGGCCATCGATGGTGAGGGGTGAGTAGCCCCGGTAGAGGTTGTTTAAGTACACCTCGGCACCGATGGGTGCCGAGTTGACGTTGATGCTCCCGGTGGTCGGGTTCGGTACCGCCTTGAGGATGATGTTATAGACATAGTCCTGGCCGGCGACAACGGTCCCCGTACCGGAATAGTCCTGGTAGCCGGACTTCGTCAGGCGCAGCGAGTGGGTCCCCGGCGTCACCTGGGTGGAGACGAGGGGGGCGTCCGAGCGGGTCCTGCCGATATAATTCCCATCTGCATAGACATCAGCGCCCGCGGGATTCGAACTGATGCTCACGGTCCCGTAGGCAGGTGCAGGATCGGCTTCCAGCTTGGCATCGATGTAGGTGGCCGTGCCGGCAGTCACTTTCACGTTATTCTGCCAGTTGTGGTACCCGGCTTTCACAAGGAGGACCGTATGCGTTCCGGCCTGGAGATTTCCGACGACAACGGTGGTGACACCGCGGTAGACATTGTCCACGTAGACCGACGCACCGCTGGGAGAGGAGGTGATGGAGAGGGAGCCGATGGTCACGACGGGGTCCAGGTCGGCGAAGACCTGGGTGGTGCCCCCTTTCTGGACATTCACCGGGGAATAGTAGGTCTCGTATCCGGAGAGGTATACCGATACCGTGTGGGTGCCGACCGCAATATCGGTGTAGGTGTAGGGTGTTCGTGCAGTTCTCGAATCATCAAGGACGACCTCGGCACCTGAAGGATCCGAGGTGACCCTGATACTCCCGACCTGGGAGCTGGGGACGAGCGTGGCGGTGATGGGGATGGCCTCACCTGCTGCCGGGTTACCGGTGTAGGTCGATGACCAGGGCTCGTAGCCATCCCGGGTCATCTCGATCGTGTGCTGGGGATTGCCGCTCACGGCGACCTCCACGACCACCGGGGTCTCGCCCTGGAAGATCCCGTCGAAGAC
>JAJRDA010000043.1 GCA_028678665.1 Methanomicrobiales archaeon
GGACGGACTATTCAGATTCAGCAGAAATCCGATGTATCTGGGATTGTATTCAACTATCGTTGCATCGATCGTTTATACTCTCAATCCTTTGGTGCTTTTGCTGGGGATTTTTGTCATTGTGGTCCACCATAAGATCGTCCTGGGGGAGGAAGCATATATGCAGAAGGTGTTCGGACAGGAATATCTGGATTATTGTCGTCGGGTTAGACGGTATATCTGACCAAAAATGTTATAGCTCTTTTTGTCCAAGGGAAAGAATCTGGGCTGGGATTATATAGTTTCGAAACATTCCAGCCGAGACTATGCAGTAAATTGGAACAACCACCGTGAAAAGAACGACAGCCAAGGCACGTCGTTATATTTACCCGTATATCCCTTTGCCCCCGCGGTACGCGTCTCTTGTGGGATCACGGGTCGATGTGTGGCAGAGTGAAGATAACGAATTAACACTGAGATTTGGGAAATCCTGTCACGCCGACGACTCGGATTCGAATTCCGACCTGGGGGTTCAAAATAACTCTTTTACGACCCACGCACTACTGTGGATGTACCCTGCATCCCCTTTACCAGGGACTTACTGCTGCCTTACTTCCGGTGAACGATAGTCCCAGCCGGAAGCATCCAGTTGTTGTAAGGCCTCAACGATAGCCCTGACCAGCGTCTCTTTCATGACGAGTCCTTTCTCCCGGGTGGCTTTGGTAGGATCTCCTGAAGCCCCGCAGGTGGTGAGCTCGGAAAACTTCCACATCACATCCAGGTTCGGTGGGAGGTGCGGTACGATTCCCCGGGCATGTTCCGGCTGGCAGAGCTCAGGAAACAACGCGAGCCCGATGGATAATTCGCCCTCGCCCCCGTGTCCAAGACCGTTCCAGACTTCAAAAAAACCGGGCGGCAGGAGTGGCAGGAGCATGTTCCACCACGCTTCGAGCCCGACAATCATGAAGTCCGGGTGTGCCACCTTTGCCTGCCGTGCCGCAATCTCTATTGACGGGATGTTCCCGTCATGCCCGTTCAGGATGAAGACCCGGCGGATTCCCTCGCGGTACACGGATTCAAGGACGTCGCGGATGATGGCAGTCTCGGTCTCTGGCGTGAGAGACACCGTAAAAGAAAAATCCCGGTAATACTCGCTCATCCCGTAATTGACGGGAGGCAGTACTGCAGTCTGTGGTACCTGTGCGGCAACTTCCAGCGCAAGGAGGTACGCGGTCAGGGCATCGGTCCCCAACGGCAGGTGGGGTCCGTGGCACTCCAGGGACCCAAGCGGCAGGATGACGGTCAAAAACGGGGCTGCGGCATAATCTGCGGCAGTGAAGTGCTGGACAAGAAGCGGATTTTTTTCCATGGGGGACTGCTCCGGTTGAGAAAGTAGTCAGTCCTCCCATTTATAGCCGGAGGGATCCTGTAAAAACAGCCAGGTTCCCAAAGCAGGAAAATGGGGTCCTCCGTAACCTTTGTGAGAACCGACGCCTATTGTTGAGTCAGGTGTTCGTTGTGGACCGGTTCATGGCAGCAGCCGTTGGCGAAGCGCGGCAGGGGCTCTCCGAGGGGGGTATCCCCATCGGCTCGGTGCTCGTGAAGGGAGGGAGGATGCTCGGCCGGGGTCACAACCGCCGGGTACAGGAAGAAAGCCCGGTGCTCCATGCAGAGATTGACTGCCTGCGCAATGCCGGGCGGATCGGCAGCTTCCGGGGCACCACCCTCTACTCCACCCTGATGCCCTGCTACCTCTGCGCCGGTGCCGTGGTGCAGTTCAATATCCCGAAGGTGGTGGTGGGGAATCCCGGACCTTTGCCGGGGCACGGGAGTTCATGGCATCTCCCGGTGTGGAAGTGGTGGATCTGGACCTGGACGAATGCGTGGCGATGATGGAGGCGTTCATCGCGGCACGCCCCGACCTCTGGAACGAGGATATCGGTACCGTCTGATCGGACCTCCTGTCGTCCTCCCGTCCATACCCTTATCTGTTCCCCGCAGCCATACCCTTCGCGAGGTGATCCCGTGCGCATCGGCATCCTCTCGGATACCCACGACCGTCTCTCGATGATCGCGAAGGCGGTGGACTGGTGCAATGACACGAACGTGGATCTGGTGCTCCATGCCGGTGATTATATCGCACCGTTTGTCATCGATGCCCTCGCCGGCCTCCGGGCACCCCTGGTCGGGGTCTTCGGGAACAACGATGGCGACCGGGACCTGCTCCTGCAGAAGAGCAGGGAGCGCAAGGCCATCGAGATCCGGGGCGACTTTGCCGAGGTGACAGCGGGAGAAGTGGCCATTGCCCTCCTCCACGGGCACCAGAAGGAGCTGCTGGCATCCCTGGTGAAGCGGGGTGGCTATGCTGCCGTGGTCCACGGCCATTCCCACCGGCCCGGCATCGCCCGGCAGGGGAGTACCATTGTCGTGAATCCGGGTGCCGTTTCCGGCTACCTCACCGGCCGGTGCACGGTGGCACTGCTGGAGACGGAAGGGATGAAGGCAGAGCTCATCGATCTCCGGTGAGGGGAAATCCCTGTGAATGCAGTGGTGCCGGATCATGGTATGCGGTATTTCGTGGATTTTATTTACTTCGCCAACAATCACTGGACGGAACGAGGGTGACCCAACAATGGATATTGAAGAGAGTATCTGCCGTGGGGACGGGAACCCCGCCGCCATGGGGAGGGGATGAGCATGAGGTGGCGTGAGGGCAGGAAGAGTACGAATGTTGAGGACCGGAGGTCCATGGCCCCCGCGGCAGCAGGTGTCGGCGGGCTCGGGCTCATCGTGATCCTCCTCCTGGCGCTGGCCATGGGGGTCGACCCGGGCCAGTTCCTCCCGGGCACGGATATTTCCACCGGGGCGGCGCAATCGAAGTTAACTGAGGAGCAGCAGGCCCAGCTCGTCGACCATGTCGCGCTGGTCCTGGGCGACACGGAGACGACCTGGAGCACAATCTTCCGGGAGGAAGTGGGACGCCCCTACACCGAGCCCAACCTGGTGCTCTTCACGGGAGGCGTGGATTCGGCGTGCGGCTATGCCGACTCCGCCGTCGGGCCGTTCTACTGCCCCGGTGACCAGAAGGTCTACCTGGACCTGGACTTCTTCTACGAGCTGCAGGAGCGCTTCGGGGCTCCCGGCGACTTCGCCCAGGCATACGTGATCACCCACGAGATCGGTCACCATGTCCAGTACCTCACAGGGACCCTGCAGGCCGTGGATGATGCGCGCAGCCGGGCCAGCGAGGTGGAGGCGAACCAGCTGTCGGTGGCCCTCGAGCTGCAGGCCGACTGCTATGCAGGCCTGTGGGCCAACCGCGCCACGCGCCAGGACCTGATCCTTGAGAAAGGCGACATGGAAGAGGGGCTGAATGCAGCGAGCGCCATCGGTGACGATCGCATCCAGAAACAATCGCAGGGGTACGTGGTGCCTGACTCCTTCACGCATGGGTCGTCTGCCCAGCGTGTAGCAGCGTTCCGGAAAGGCCTGGAATCCGGCACCATGGCGTCCTGTGACACGTTCAGCTGACGTACGGATGGGGCGGTGACGACCGCACCCTTTTTTCGGATTGCTCCCTGAAAAACGAGAGTGTGCCAGCCTCACTTCGTGAGGGACCGGTACACCTGGTCACCCACGTGCACCGGCTGGGTAACCTTCACGCCGATCTCCTGTCCCGGTGCAGCCTGGCTGATGTTCGCATGCTCCACCTGCATGGACGTGACCATCTGCCGGAATGCTGAGTGGGTCCCCTTCACGAGAATCTCATCCCCCTGCCGGAGGTTGCCCGAGAGTTTCACCACTGCGACGCCGACCTTCGGGAAATAGTGGGTGATCTTCCCCACCAGCTGCTCCATCCCCTGCTCCATTCCTTCACCCCCTTGATCACACGGATACTCCCTTCACGGTGAGATAAAGGTTCGCCTCCACCCCGGTACAGCCTGGCCGCCTCTCTCTGTCCCTTTCCCCGGAACCGGACGCCACAGGGATGGGTCAGGCCGATTCCGGGAGATGGAGGCCGGTCGAGGGGTCATACCGCCTCCGGAAGGAGATCCCCTCCAGCTCCACGACGATGGCTTCCACCACCAGGTACACCCGTGCCACTTCCCGGAGGCAGCCTGTCAGCGTGTCCTGTCCTCTCCCGGCCGTTGCGTGGAGGTGGAGGGCGGGATCGCCCCGTTCATCCGGGTACACGGTGGCCACGCCCAGCACTTCCCATCCCCCGGAGGCGGTCTCCCAGTGGGGGACCGGCGGGATCACGGCCTGCTCCGGGCCGGTGACCATCCTCCCCTCGTGGAGAGCGCCCAGGACCATCAGGTACCCGGTCCTCACCTTCCGCTCTGCAAGGAACCGGCGCAGCCCTGCCAGGAGATCCTCGCCCTCGTCGAACCGCACCACAAAGACCCTTCCAATCCGCCCTTCCGAAAACTGCATGGATGTGTTCCGTCCCTTTCCCGGGATTCTCAGATATCCCTGGCAGGGAGATCTCATGAGCGTTCCGGAAGGGAACCGCGTGGGAGGGATCCCTGCTGGCACATACACATATATAAGGGGAGCAGGATACCCCGGTTTCATGCATCCCACTGGAAAGGCGAGCATGCGTCCCGGCACCGGAATGCGGCGCCTGTCTCCTCTCCTCCTCTTCCTGTTCATGGCATCCACTGTGCTTTTTTCCCCTGCAGGTGCAGCGGAGGTGTCGGGCAGGCTGCTCTGGTCCTACCCCGCGGATAACGATGTCGTTGACCTGGCGGTGACCCCGGAAGGAGGGTTGATAGTCGCGGCAGACCAGTCCAACAACCTGCTCCTCCTTGACCGTTCCGGAACACTGATCCGGAAATTCCCGACCCAGATCCGGCCCCTCTCCGTGGCGGTCTCTCCCGGAGGTGAACGGATCGCGGTCGGCACCCTGGATGGGAAGGTAACCGTGCTCACCGGGCAGGGAGAAGTGGTATGGGCTTATGGGATGGGGGGCGGTATCAAGTCCGTAGGGGTGGCTGCAGGCGGGACCCCTGTCGTGGCGGGATCCCAGAACTACCGGCTCTCCCTTCTGGATAAGGACGGAAACCCACTCTGGACAAAGGCTATGGACGGGGAGGTGAGCGCGGCGGGTATCACTGCAGACGGTGATACCATCGCCGCGGGGACCAGCCAGTACCGCCTGAGCCTCTACTCCCGGCAGGGGGAGGTCCTGTGGAGCGACTCCCTGGACGGATCGGTGGTGGACCTGGCCCTCTCAGAGGATGGCAGTACCATTGCGGTGGTGACCAACCGGTATGGCATGGTGGCCTATGACCGGCAGGGGAGCGTGCTGTGGGATACCACGTTCCCGGTCCCGCCCCTCTCCGTCGGGGTCTCGCCGGAAGGCTCCTACCTGGTGGTCGGGACCATTGACGGGAAGGTTACCCTCTTCTCCCGCGACGGGACGCAGCTGCACGTCTTTGCGACTGGCGGGCAGGTCAACGGTGTGGACCTGACCATCGGTGCGGAACGGGTGGTGGCGGGCTCCGCAGATAACCGGGTCCATGTCTTTGAGGGGATACCGGCGAGCCCCCGAACTCCCACTCCAACTCCCACAGTGACCGTAACGCCCACCGAAGTCAGCCCCTCTGAGACACCGACACCCTCTTCGGGCGGGACGCTGACAGTGACGAGCGACCCTGCCGGGGCACAGGTCACCCTCGACGGCATCCTCGCCGGCGTAACCCCGCTCACCATCAGTGACCTCTCCCGGGGTTCCTACACGGTTGCGATCTCGGCCGGGGGGTATGACACCGCGATCCGGGGGGTGACCATCTCTGCCGGCGAGACCACTGTCGTTGCGGTGGAGCTGCTCCCCGTGACCATGACCACACAGACAGGCCTTCCGTTCCCCGCGGCGGCCCTCATCGGGATTCTCGCGGCCGGGCTTGCCCTTCGCTGGCGGCACGGTCTCAGGTGACCGGCGTGGATCTCCCCATCCTCTCTTCTTCCCCTTTCCCGCGCGGGTTCAGGGACCGGTACCGCCTTTCTCCCGCCACCCGATGGCAGCCCCGATGGCGGTGAGGATCCCGCCGATCAGGAGCACCTGCAGGTCCAGCTGCCACAGGAGAAGCACCGTGGAGAGGAGGCCGACCACCGGGAAGAGCGGCACCCTGCCGAGAGAACCGGGAACCCGGAAGGGGCGGTCCCTGGCCGGTTCCCGGTACCGCAGCAGGATTACCGCACCGTTGATGGTGGCGAATGTGAGGAACAGGGTGAAGTTCGTCACCCGGGCGACCAGCACCAGGTCGCCGGCCAATGCCGCGACGGCGGCCAGGATGCCGATGAGCAGGGTGGCAAGATACGGGGTGCCCCGCCCGGCATCCAGCCGGGCCAGGATCCGTGGAAGGGCACGGGCGGAGGCCATCCCGTAGGTGATCCGGGAGGAGGCCAGCAGCATCAGGAGCACCGTGTTGGCCGTGGCAAAGAGGGCCACGAGAGTGATGCCCTCCGCTCCCGTGGTTCCCAGGGTCGTCTCCACGATGGCGGCAAAGGGTGCAGGGGATGCTGCCAGTGTCTCCCAGGGCAGCACGGAGACGGCAGCCACCGCCACCAGGATGTAGAGGACCGTGGAGAGGGCAAGGGCGATGAGGAGACCCCGGGGGATATTCACCCGGGGTCTCCGGGTCTCCTCCGCCAGTTTCACCACGTCCTCGAACCCGATATAGGCAAAGAAGACGAGCGTTGCCGCCTGCAGCACCCCGGTATACCCTGCAGGCATCGCCAGGTAGTCCACGTGCCCCAGGTGCGGGAGGCCAAGCCCGATCACGACGATGAGCCCTGCCATTTCGATGAGGGTGAAGAGGATGGCAAACCAGGCCGATATGCGGATACCGAGGAGGAGAAGGAGCGATATCCCCCCGATGAGGAGGAGCGCCCAGAGGAACAGCGGCAGGGGAAAGAGCGTGGCCGCGTAGCCGGCAAAGCCCAGGGCGACGGTGGCGGCCCCGATCACCCCGGAGAAAATAATCAGCCACCCGATGACAAAGGCCGCCTTTCGGCCAAACGTGTGCTTCACGTAATCGTACTCGGCGCCTGCCCTGGGGAAGAGAGACGAGAGTTCCGCGTAGGAGAGTCCGGTGCACAGTGCGATTGCGGCCGAGAGGACAAAGGAGAGCCAGACCGCGTTTCCGGCGAGGCCCGCTGCCTTGCCGATGAGTGCGTAGATCCCTGCCCCCAGGATGATCCCCACGCCGGAGAGGATCACCTCTAACAGACCCAGTTCCCGTTTCAGCCCGGGGATACCGGCCATAGGGAGATCACACCACGGAAAGGGGATGATATGTGAGGATCAGATGAACCGCGGCTTCATCGAGAGCCGTGCCGGCGTGTAGAGGGGCCGGAACGGCAGGTTCCCGATCTCCTCCCGCACCGTACGGACCAGGTCCCCTTCCTTCATCTGGGCCTTGTGGGGCTTCTCCGGCGCCGAGAGCTTCCGGACGGTAACGGTGAGACTCCCGGTCTCGACCTCCCGGTCGCCGACCACGACGACATAGGGCACCCAGTCCATGCCCGCTGCCCTGATCTTCTTGTTCACGCTCTCCTCGCGGTCGTCCAGGTCTGCCCGGAGGGAAGCCGCGTTCAGCCGGTCGCAGAGCCCGCGGCAGTACTCCAGGTGCCGCTCGGCCACGGGGACGATCCGGACCTGCGTGGGCGAGAGCCAGGTGGGGAACTGGGGAACAGGGACCGTGGCCAGGGTCTCGAGCATGGCGCAGATGACCCGCTCTACCGATCCTGTGGGGGAGCAGTGCAGGATGGGCGGGTGGAACTCCACGCCGTCCCGGTGGTACCGGATCCCGAACCGGGTGGAGGACTCCACGTCGATCTGCACCGTGGGGTTCTCGATGGGACGCCGCTGGGCGTCGATGGCGGCGAGATCGATCTTGGCCACCCAGTAGTGGACCCTTTCTGAGAGGATCTCGATCAGCACCGGCTCGCCGAGAATCTTCACGACCTTCTGCACCCAGTCCCGGTGCTCCTCGTAGAAGTCCCGGGTGCACCGCAGGGCGCTGTAGTACCGCACGCCCAGGTCCACCCCGCTCTGCACGCCGATAGCCAGCTGCTCCTCGAAGCAGGTGAGGGCCTGGTCCATGTCCAGGCAGAGGGTGTGCATGTCCGGCATGGTAAAGGCCCGGAGGCGTTTCAAGCCGATGACCTCCCCCTTCTGCTCGTGCCGGAAGGAGTACGTGGAGAGCTCGTACATCTTCATGGGCAGGTGGTTGGGGGAGATGTGCATCCCGTGCATGATGGAGAACATGCCGAAGCAGGCGGCGAACCGGAGCATCATGGACCGGTTCCCGCTCTTGAACCGGTACTGCCGCTCACCGAACTTGGCCGCGTGCTCGCAGATGGCCTGGTCCGCGAGATCGTACATCACCGGCGTCTCGACGGGCATCGCCCCGTAGGGGAGCAGCGTCATGAGCACGTAGTCGGCGATCAGGTCCCGGAGCAGCTTCCCCCGGGGCATCCACCGCAGGTGGCCCACGTCGCTCACCGGCTCGTAGTCCACGAGCTCCTTGGACCGCATCAGGTCCACGTGGGGCGGCTCCCCACCCGCCGCTCCGGCCATGCCCAGCTCCTTCCGGATCAGGCACCCGAACGGAGTGTCGTCAGCGCAGGCGGTGGCTTCCAGGCGCTTCCCCTCCGGTGTCAGGACAAAGAACTCGTGCTCCACCACTTTCTTCGGTGGTTGCACCTCCTCTCCCGGGGTGATGGTGCGGGAGAGTTCCGAGAGGGGGTGGCCCTTGCAGGAGAGGGTGAAGGATTTGTACCAGCCGAAGGGGGCCCGGCGGACCTCCAGTCCCGCCCGCTCCGTGAGCCCCTGCCCGATGGCCAGCAGCGCCCGGACCGCGGTCTGGGGAGGGGCCAGGTCGGAGGAAAGGTGGGCATACGGGTACAGCATCACCCGGGTGGTGTGCACCTTCCCTGCCATGTCCCTGATCTCGTCCACCGCCCGCTGCACCACCCCGTCCAGGTCCTCCTCGTCCGTGGCTTCCACGGCGCAGAAGGCCACGAGAGCGTCGTCCATGGCATCCGAGAGGCAGTCCGTCTCTTCTGCCATGGCTGTCTGTTTCCGCGCCTGGTACTCGATGCGATCCGAATGGATCAGAAGGAGCCGCATTCCGTCATCTCCCCGTGAAACTCATTATGTGTAGGGGGTGGGAGGATATGTAGCTTTATCATAAAGCTGAAACATCCGTGGGGTTCTTCTTCAGAACAGATACCCCATCCCATTACAAGAACGAGAGAGTCGCGATAGATTCATATAATAAATTTGTACAACGTGGGGGTGGTGAGAACCATGATGTTTGTGGTTACCCTTGTCCATACCCCCGAGTTGTGTCTTGCACGGAAGGAATTTAGTACTGAGTTCAGGCGCTGGTTCGATGGTATGAATGACCTGGCAAAGAAACTTGGCATAAGGATTCAGGGAGCATATTCCTGTCCAAATGAACATACCTTCTATTTCATTCTTGATGCAAGTGATCTCAACGCTATCACTGCATTCTTCTCTGGTATCATGCTCACGAATAATAAAGGACGGGTTTCTCCTGTCGTTCCTCTCATAGAAAGTGCGAATATCCTCATCAAATGAACCTACATTTTTCTGCGAATCTACGGGGAGAGTCTCATGCAATCCCAGTCCTCTCCCGTGGGAAACACCCATGACCAGGTGTCGCAAGGCAGGTATCTATCATTGAGTATTAATTTTAGTCTTGCCCCGCCATCGGGAGCCGACAGGCCTCACGGCAAACGTGGACCCGCCCTTTCAGACGGAACAGAGGATGTACTTCCCATGAGCCGCTTCAGGTTCTGGGCAAACTCTTCCGCATGTCTGAGGTCTTCCGCATCAGGTCTTCCCTTATTCAGTCCCCCGAACAGTCTGAGAAAACTGTTCGTGTTGAAGCCTGCACATCCAAATTCATCAATAATCGAGTACCCTTTGGACTGCAGTTTTTCCCTGAGCATCGAGTGATTCTTTACCACTAATTCCCTGAACCGTTCTCCATCAAACACGACGACAGGGGCTCCACAGGTTGAGAAAATGAATGCTTTCCTTCCATTGACGTGCGGCAGTTTATCGGCAAGGTCAAGGAGAGATGTGTGGTGTTTTGCTCCATATATCCCTGAACCAAAGCCTATCAGGCTGTACTCCTGCAGCTCTTCAGGATGAATCTGCGGTGGTGTTTTTGTTTGTGCACCGAGGACTTCTGCGAACACATGAGCGATCTTCTCCGTATTTTTATGATGGTATGAAAACACAACCAGGAGAGATTTCATGATTCAGTCTTCACAGGATTGAATGAAAAATCTACTGGCAGGGTTAGTTACCATCTTCACGGCAGCCGTGGAATTCCGGTGAGGAAGGGATCCCATGGTACCCCCTGTGGGTTTTATCCCTTTCTGCACCCATTCCCCTGAGCATTACCAATGAGCAGGAGGTGAATAGGTGACCCACGAAGCCCTGAGGAACGAGATTACGGAAGGGAACCTCTTCCGGGCCCTTCTTTCGGTCTCCCTCCCCATTCTCGTTGCCAACCTCCTCCAGGGTGTCCTGGAGATCGTGGACCTGTACTTCGTGGGACGGCTGGGAACAGACGCCATCGCAGGCGTGACCCTGGCCACGTCCCTCATCTTCTTCCTGGTGACGGTGCTTATCGGGATCGCGACGGCGACCGCCGCCTTTATCTCCCGCGCCTACGGTGCCAGGGACTACCCGGAAATTGGGAGGGTCCTGTTCCATGCACTGGTCCTGGGGGCCGGCTTCTCGATCGTGCTGATGTCTGTCGGCGCATTCTTCTCCCGCCCCATTCTGCTCCTCATGGGCGCGGAGGGGGCGGTGGCCGATGCCGGGGCCGCCTTCCTCTCCACCTTCCTCCTCGGGATCGGATCCCTCGTGATCCTCTGGCTCCTGATCGTATCCTTCCAGAGCACTGGCGATACCCGCACGCCCATGTACGTCATGGGGGCCGTGATTCTCGTGAACATCGCAGCGAACCCCGTCCTGATCTTCGGGCTGTACGGGTTCCCGTCCTTCGGGGTAGCAGGGTCAGCCCTCGCCACGGTGCTGGCCCGCACGATGGGCCTCGCGATCCTGGCGGCGATCGTCCTCCGGCGGAAAAGGATCCTGTCCCTCCCGGATCAGCCGGCGTTCGATCCCACCCTGGTCCGGCGCCTCTTTGGTGTGGCGGCCCCCTCTGCCCTCCAGAATGGGATGCGGGCGTTTGCTTCCCTGGCGCTCGTGGCCATCGTCACGGCCTACGGGGCCGCGGCGGTCTCGGCCTTCGGCATCGCTTACCGGGTCGAGTACATCCTGCTGATGCCGGGATTCGCCTTTGCCACCGGGACCGCGGTGCTGGTGGGCCAGAACCTGGGGGCCCGCCACCCGGAGCGGGCGGAGGAGGGTGTCCGCATCTCGCTCCTCATCTATGGCGGCCTCATGGCCGCCTGCTCGGTAACCTGCATTCTCTATGCCCCCGCCATCCTGGGGTTCTTTGACCCTTCAGGGGCCAGCATCCCGACAGGGAGCAGCTACTTTGCCACCGTCGCTCCCTTCTACGTGCTGATGGCCGCCTCCCTGGTCCTCGCCTTTGCCATGAACGGGGCCGGCGCCACCCGGATCCCGATGCTGGCCACGTTCCTTTCCCTGGTGCTGGTCCAGATTCCCCTCGCCGTCTGGCTCCCTGGCTGGACCGGTACCGGGGTCTCCGGCGTCTGGTACGCGATCGCCATCGCCATCACCGTTCAGTGTGGGGCGCTCGTCGTCTTCTACCGCCAGGGCCACTGGAAATCCGTCCGCCTCTGAGGGTGCGGAGTGACTCGGTTTTGGCGTATTGGTGATACTACCGGGACGCTCCTGGGGGCTCCCGCCCCTGCCGCGTGGGCATCCTCCCGGTTGTCCGGGAATTTATGATCCGGGGGCGTCTCCCAAAAACCGACCACGGGGCTATCCTCACCGGCGGGCGCCCACGCGGCGGGGGGACCACACGTTCCCCCCCGGAGCGTCTCACCGGAATGCCGCTGCATTGCCCCTTATCAAAGGTGAGCGCTACTTCATCCGTTCCAGGGCCAGTGCACCCAGGTAGGCCATCGTCTGGAAGATCTCACGGTTCCC
>JAJRDA010000044.1 GCA_028678665.1 Methanomicrobiales archaeon
CGCTCCCGCACATGGGGGAAGGAAGCCATCAGGCCCATCACGGTGGCCCCCATCAGGGTGCAGCCCATCATCTCCACCTCCTTGACCCCGAAGGTCCGGCCGGTGCGATCCCCCCGGATCCCGGTGGTGCGGAAGATCTTACCGGCATACTCCGACGTGGTGGCAAGGATACCCGAGGGGGCCGGGGCGGCCATGGACTTGTGCCCGGATCCCACGACGAAGTCCACCCCCAGCGCCTTCCCGTCCACGGGAAGGATCCCCACCGAGTAGGCCCCGTTGTACAGCACCGGGACATCGTACTGCCCGGCCGCTTTCGCGATCTCCCGGATCTCGTGCTCGTTCCCGAACTGGTAATCGAAATGGTCCGCCATGAGAAGAGGCGGGGCCGAGCCGAACTCCCGGGTCACCGCCTCAAGGGTGGCCGCCGCCGCTTCACCCGTGATCCGGTGGTTCCCGTCCGCCGGGATCTCCCGGGGGACCCCGCCGGCCGACTCCACGGCGAGAAACGCGGTATAGTGGGAGAGGGCCGTGAGGATCACCGGTTGCCCGGGTGAAACCAGCGTATGGGTCACCGCCTGGAACCCCCGACGCGCCCCCGGCACCACCCGGGCCACGTCCATGTTCACGAAGGTGGCCAGGTCCCGGTGGAAGGCGTCCAGCGGGGGTTTCCTGATCTGGTCCAGCCGGAAGGGTTTCCCGCAGGCATCGCAGACCGAGTAGCCGTCGCCGTAGGCGATGACGGCCTTCATGGCCTCCGCCGTGAGCCGCCCGCCCGACTGGATCGGATCCAGGTTGACCAGGGTCTCCTCCCGGTCCCGGACCTCGATCTCCCCGCAGAGCCTCATCTCAGCAGCTCCTGTTCGAGCGCATCCACCTCGCGTCGCAACGCCGCGATCCGGTCCCGGACCCCGGCCTTCTGCGCGTCATCGAGCCGGTGATCCGGCGCGGTGCTGCGCAGGAGCACCCGGAGGTCTGTCAGGATGAAGAGGGACTGGAACACCGCCTCCACCGCCCGCCTGGCCACTCCCATCACCATACTAATATCGGATACGGGAATATAGATAGATGGTGACCCTGCACCCCCGTCATCTTCGCCCCGCATGCGGTGCACCTTTATCCCGCAAATGTCCACCGAGGGGATGTCAGGGATGAGGATCGTTCATATCGCCGACTCCCACCTGGGCCTGTCGGCGTTCCACCGGCTGGACCCGGAGACCGGCATGAACCTCCGGGAGACGCAGATCTACCGGCATTTTCTTTCAGCCGTCGACCGGATCCTTGCGCTCCGCCCCGATGCCGTCGTCCACGCCGGCGATATCTTCCACTCGGTGAGACCCAAGACGATGGCCTACACGACGGTGCTGGAAGCACTCACCCGGCTGGGGGATGCCGGAATCCCCCTCGTGGTCATCGCGGGCAACCACGACATGGCCAAGTCCCGCTTCACCACCTCGCCCTTCGAGGTGCTGGACTACCATTCGGCTCCCTTCCATGCAGCCTACCGGTACCGGTACGAACCGGTGGACCTGGGGGACACCCGCTTCCACCTGATCCCGAACCTGCTCCAGGCGACCCAGTACCGGGAGGAGTACGACCGGATCGAACCCCTCCGGAACGGGCGGAACGTGCTTGTCACCCATGGTCTCGCGACCACACTGCGGGACTACCGTCTGAACACCGTCATGGAGCACGAGATCGACACCACCATGCTCTCGCCGGAGTTCGACTACATCGCCCTCGGCCATTTCCACGCCCGGCGGCAGGTGGCGGATAAAGCCTGGTACTGCGGATCCCAGGAGTACTGCAGCTACGGGGAGATCCGGGACGCGAAAGGGGGTCTCCTCGCGGACCTGGCCCGCGGTACCGTGGAGCCCCTGGCGCTGCCCTGCACGGCCATGGTGGACCTGGGAGAGGTGGTGTGCGAAGGGCTCTCCCCGCGCCAGGTGGGGGAGGAGATCTCGGGCCGGGTGGAGGGGATCGCCGTCGGGGAGGACCCGCCCATGGCCCTCGTGGCCCTTGCCGGCGCCGACAGGAAGACGCTCCAGGCGATGGACCCGGGCGTGCTCCAGGAGGCCAGGAACCGGCTCCTGGATCTCCGCATCCAGGTGAAGGCCCCGGGGGAGGGCACCCCCCTCACCGAACGGCATGACCTCCGGGGTGTCAATTACGTGGATCTCTTCGGGGAGTACCTGCAGGGGCAGCACCTGCCCGAACGGCAGCACGGTTATGTGCTCGAAAAGGGATCGGCGGTGATCCGGCAGGTGATGACCGGGGAAGGTAAAGAGGATGCACCTCGTTAGGCTCCACCTCCGGAACTTCAAGCGGTACCGCGACCAGGAGGTGCTCTTCCGTGACGGCATCACCGGCATCCTGGGCAACAACGGGGCCGGGAAGACCTCTATCGTCGACGCCGTGCTCTTTGCGCTTTATGGCGTGGAGAATACCGGGCTTGATAAGAAACACATCGTCAGGGCATCAGCGGGCCCGCGGGAACGGGCTGAAGTCCGGCTTGAGTTTTCTGTCCGGGGAGAGGATTACACGATTGTGCGGACCCTGGGGCCAAAGACCCAGCATACCGCGCAATTGAACCATGGCCAGAAGCTCCTGGCAAAGGGTGTGACCGATATCGATGAAAAAATCCGCGGGATCTTCCAGATGGGGCCCCAGGATTTCATGCATACGATCTTTTCCGCCCAGAAGGATCTGGCAGCGCTCCTGGATGCCACACCCGGGTCCCGGAAGGCCTGGTTCCGGAAGGTCCTGGGAGTTGACGCCCTGAAGGACAAAGGGGGGGAATCCCTGCGCCATGAGATCGGAGATGCGGACCGGCGGGCCACCCTTATCGAGGGAAGGCTGCAGGAAGCCGATCCGGAGGCATTCCTTCGGAAGCAGGGAGAGGTGGACCAGGCCATCATCGATCTTGAGAACCGCGCCCGGGCACACGGGGAGGAGCAGGCGGCTCTTGATGCCCGGCGCACCGCGCTGGCAGGGGAACTCCAGGCACAGCAGGCGAGGAAGGAGCAGGATCTCCATACCCGTAACCGGATCCAGGCGGCAGAGGTGGATGGTGAACGGGTCCGGCGGGAACTCGGACAGCTGCAGGAGGAGATTGCCGCCATCGAGACCCGCCGCCCGGAGTTCCAGACCCTCTCGGCAAGGGAGGCGGAGATCCCCGCGATACGAAAACGACATGAGGTCAGCACGAAAAAGGCACAGCGGTTCCAGGAACTCTCCCTGAAGGAGAAGATGGAGGTCGCCCTCCAGGAGAAGAACGAGCAGGACCTGGCACGCCTTGAGGGGGAGCAGGAGCGCCTGGAGCAGGATGAGGTTCTCCTGAAAAACCTGGCCCCCGCGGTGGCCCGGCGCAGGGAAGTGCAGTCGCAGATCGGAGCTCTTTCGGCGAAGGAGGAACAGTACCACGCCCTGAAGGCACAGATCACCCGGAGGGAAGGGGAACTCGCCGGGGAGGGAAAACGGGGGGCAGACCTCCGCGGTCGTATCGAGCAGATGAAGGCCGCCCAGGGACGGCTCCTCCTCATCACCGGCCAGGTGGCTGCTGCCGATGGTGAAAAGGCTGATCCGGATACGGTCATCGCGTCGCTGGAACGTCGGCGCCGGGATCTCCTGGACACGGCGGCGGATCTCAGGGCCGACCGGGAGCAGGCAGCCCGCCTGAAGGCCGGGAGGGAGGAACAGCTCGCGGGGATCAGTTCCCGGGGCCCTGAAGGGGCCTGTCCTACCTGCCGGCAGTCCCTGGGGGAGAGGTACCGGGACCTGGTCACGGATCTCCAGGGAGAGATCGATGAGATCTCCCGGACCGTGGCATCCACGGCGGCTGCCCAGGAGACAGCGGAACGGGAACTGGCCGGGCTGGACGCGGTGATGGGGGAGGCCCGGAGCCTGCGTGACGCCTGCGCACCGCTGGGGGAGGCGCTTGGGGAATGGGAGACTGTCCAGCAACGCAGCCTCCGGCTGCTGGAAGAGAAGGAGTCCCTGGAGCAGCAGGTCGCCGGCCTGGGGTACACTCCTTCCGTGAAACAGACCCTGGAGCAGGAGCTGGGCGCACTGGAATGCACCTGGAACCAGCACCTGACGGCCAGTGAACGGGTGAAGATGCTCCCGGCGGTCCGGCAGGGACTGCAGGATCGGGGCAGGGAACAGGAGAAGATCTGTGAACACCTGGCAGGGATCAAGGGGGAACGGGAGCAGCTGGCCTTTGATCCGGAAGAACACCAGCGCCTCGAAAGGGAGATCAAGGGCGCAGACCAAGCCCATACGCGGTTCCTTGACCTGAAAGCCGAAATGGACAAAATCCCGAAGCTTCACGAAAAGGCATCAGCCCTCCGGGCGGAGGGCGAGACAGTGAGGGGAACCCTTTTTGCGTTGCGGAAGGAACTGGAGACCCTTGCGTTCTCATCACAGGAGCTGGAACGCGTGAGTGCAGCCATGCAGGAGAATCAGGGGGATCTGGTGCGGGTCGCCCGGGACCTCCAGGCAGCCCGGTCGGATCTGGAACACCGGAGGGAGGAGCGGGAGCGGATTGCCCTCGAGCGGGCGCGGCTCGAGAAGGACCGGGCCGACCTGGACCGGCTCCGTGAAGAGGTGGTGCTCCTGGAGCTGACCCGGGATCACCTGAACGGCTTCTCCGACCACCTGCTGGGGGTGGTGCGGGACCAGGTCCAGGGCGAGACCGGCCGGATCCTCTCCGAGATCACGGACGGTCGGTACGATACGGTCCTCATCGACGACGGGTTCGACCTCCTGGTGCATGACATGGGGGGCGACTACCCGGTCTCCCGGTTCTCGGGAGGCGAGCAGGACGACGTGGCCATTGCGCTGCGCATCGCGCTCTCCCGCTACATTGCCGGGATGCATGAGCTCCACGACAGCACCTTCCTCATCTTTGACGAGATCTTCGGGAGCCAGGACGAAGAGCGGCGCGGGAACATCTTCCGGGCGCTCCGCACCCTGGAGCCCCACTTCCCCCAGATCTTCCTCATCTCCCATGTCGCGGAGGTCCAGGGGGAGTTCGGGAACACGCTCCTCGTGGAGGCGGTCTCGGCGAGCGAGAGCACGATCCGGGACCTGGAGGCGGCGGAGGCATGACGGCCGGTAACGGACGCAGAACGGACAGGGACGAGTACCGGAGGGATCTCTCAACCCTCGTGGAGCGGATCCGGTCCCTGAACCCGCCGGACCTCGCATCCCGGTTCGCCGCCCATTGCGGGATTTTGGCCGGCTCTTACCAGCAGGTGACCCCGGTGCAGGAGGGAACGGTGGCGGCGGTGGATGGCTCCAACGCCGTGGTGGTGGAGTCCGGGTCCTTCTCCATTGCCGCCGTGCGGGCGGCGGCCTGCGGCTTCTCGGACGGGGCACGTGCGTTCCGCTCGGTGACACCCCTGCGCCTCGCTACCCTTGGCCGGGAGGCGCAGGACCGTTCCTTCGCCGACCTGTACCAGGAATGCTTCGGCGCGGAGCCGGAGACAAGGCTCAGCGACGAGGACCCGGACCGGGCCGCAGCGGTGCTCCGGGACACCCTGGAGTACTGGGTCGCCCTCCAGGCCGCGGAACGGCTCTCGGCGGGTAACCTGCTGGTGCTGGACGGGGCGCTCCGGGTGAGTCATGCCAGCCACGATCCGGTGCTCGTGCGCCTCATGAAGACCTGCGCGAAGCGGCGGGTCCACCTGGTGGCGGTGACGAAACGAACCGCCGCCACCTGGGGAGGGGGGTTCCCCCTGGTGCCCGCGGCCGTCGCACTCGCCGCCTCCCTCTCCATCCCGCCACCCTGGGTACTGCCCATGGACGAGTCCCGTCTGGATACCACCCGGTTCTCCCAGTGGAAGCACGGGGCCCTCTGCATCGCGGCCCTCCACCCCCGCTCGCCCCTGGCCTTCAAGATCGAGGTGCCCGCCCCGGCGGATCAGGCCGAGGTCCGGCGGATCGTCTCCCTCCTGGCCGGGTGGTCCGACGACGGCAGGGTCACCGGTTACCCCTATCCCCTGCTGGACGTCCACCGCACGGCCCGGATCCGTGCTGACGCGGTCCAGCAGGTGAAGAACGATCTCATGGCAGGGATGGGAGGCGCAGGCCTGGACCTCTCCCGCTTCCGCAATCTCTTTGGTGATTACCATGGTGAACTTGAACGATACTGACCTTTCTGACCCCTCCAAGTACCGGCTGATCGGCGACTCGGTCCTCACCTACCGGTTCGCCATCCCTTACCAGGAGTCCCTCTTTGTCGGCGACATCCTGAAGATCACCGACCGGGAGAAGGATCTCACCTTCCTTGCCAAGGTGACGGACCTCCTCCACGAGAGCAACTTTGAGGACGAGAAGTGGGACCGCCGGCCCCACACCGAGCAGTTCTACGGTCTCTCCGAGGACGTGTACCTGGTGGTGGAGGCCCTGCCCCTGGGATTCGTGGACGGGCGGGGTGTCTTCCGGAGGCCCCGGACGGTGCCCACCAAGTTCTCGCGGGTGGAGCTGCCGGAAGCCCGGGACTTCGCCTTCCTCCAGCAGGTGATGGGGGACATCCAGGTGGGGGTCATGAAGACCGGGCAGGGGGTGCTGAAAGACGTGCGGGTGGCGCTCCACAGCCGGGTAATGCCCCAGCACATGGGCGTCTTTGCCACCACCGGCATGGGCAAGTCCAACTTCATGAAGGTCTTCTGCGCATCCTCCATGAAGGCACGGCAGTTCGGCCTCCTGCTGGTGGACCCCCACGGTGAGTACGTGGCCGGCAAGGGAACACTCGCCGGCGGTCAGCCGTCCCGTGGCCTCGCCCACTACCAGGCCGGGCGGGACGGTCTCGCCCTCTTCACGATCCGGGACGAGGCGTTCCGGAAGACCTACTCGGCCCACCACCTCTTCCTGGAGCACGACGACTTCCGGGCGCCCGACCTCCTCCTCCTCTTCGACCACTCCCCTGCCCAGCGGGAGGTTATAGAGATCCTGGAGGACACCCGGGGGTCGGAGCTGGTCCGCTTCTTCCGGACCACCGAGTTCGATGACGAGAAGGCCTGGGCGGCGGCCACCCCCCACCGTGACCTGGCCCGCCGGCTCCAGCAGTTCTCGGCAAGCACCCTCTCTGTCATGAAACGGCGCATCGAGATCCTGGCCCGGAACAACCCCTTCCTGCGGGAGAAGGGCTCATCGGTCCCCGAGATCCTGAAAGCGCTCTCAGAGAACCGGGTGGTGGTCATCGACATCCCGAACCTGGGGGAGCGCAGCGAACTCTTCGTGCTCTCAGTACTCGCCCGGACAATCCTGAACCGGCACCGCGGCGAGGCCCGGGGCTGGGGCATGGAGGATGCGGACCGGCAGGAGGTGCTCATCACCATCGAGGAGGCCCAGCGGGTCCTCGGGTCAGGGAGCACCGGTACGCAGGTCTTCCGGGAGTGCGCCATGGAAGGACGGAAGTTCGGGGTCGGCCTCTGCGTGGTCACCCAGCAGCCCAAGAATATCGATCCCCGGGTGCTCGCACAGCTGAACACCTACGTGGTGATGGGACTCTCGGACCGGGGCGACCGGGACATGGTGGCCGGCCATGCCAAGCAGGATCTTTCCCGGATGGATACCGAGATCCAGACGCTGGAGCCCGGGGAGGCCATCATCTCCACGCTGGGAATCCCCTTCCCTGTCTCCACCCGAATCCACCTCTTCGAGGAGTACGTGCAGGACCTGAACCGGGAGACAAAGAAACCTATCAATGAGGGGCTGGAGACCCGGTTCTAGGGAAACCGGTAAAAACTGAAGCCTGGCCAGTCCTCACCAGTGGAGGGACCTGGAGAGGCCCTGTCCCCTCCCCTCGCATTCTGATGAGTGGACTCTCCATCGGGGGATGCCCACGCGGCGGGCGCAGGGCTCTGAAAAATATTCCGGCGAATAGGGCGATTCGCTGGGAAGATACTACCCCCACGGCAAGAGGAAAATTCGCTACCTATTCGTTCTTTCCCTGTTTGGAAGGCTTAATCTTCCGGATGGAGACGCAGTTGATCACGGCATCACCGGCCATGATGTACCGCTTCATCACCATGCCGATCACTTCCACGATATCGCCCTTGTGGATGTCTTCCTGGGGGCTCGTGAACATCTTCACCGAGATCTCCCCGGATTTATCACCCACCAGGAACGAGGGGCGGTTCAGGTACCAGAAGTATACCCGTTCCACCACCCCCTCAAACCGGACCGGTTTTCCCAGCATGTTCATGTTGATGGCCTTGATCCGGACCGTCTGGGCTTCCCTCTGGTACTGGGGGAGGAGATCGGCATACTGCTGCCGGCTCATGTAGTTGAGGAAGATGGGGATGAGGAAGAGTACAATAAGCATCGGGATGCCGAACACGAGAACCGTGATGTTCCCGCTTATCAGGTATCCATAAAGAAGAAAAATTCCGAAGAAGAGGGCCACGCCCGCATTCACGGGCGAGACCCTCAGCTCGATTCCCCTGAATTTCATCTGCTGGTTTACTTCAGTGCCGCGATCTCTTTCCGGAAGGCGACCCAGTAGATAACTCCAACAAAGAACATCCCACCGACGATGTTGCCGAGGGTGACGACGATCAGGTTGTTGGTCCACATGGTGACCCAGTTGAGACCCGCATTGATCTTGGTCGGGTCGGTGATGAACCCCTGGGTGAAGATACCTGCCGGGATGAAGTACATGTTGGCAATGGAGTGCTCGAGGCCGGATGAGACGAAGGCCATGATCGGGAACCAGATCCCGAAGAACTTGCCAACCGCGTCATCGGCACAGATGCCCAGCAGGATGGCCAGGTTGACCAGCCAGTTGCATCCGATGCCCTTCAGGAATGCCGAGTAGAGCGCCGGCATGGAGACGTAGCTCACCTTGGCGCCTGCAATGGCAATCGCTCTCGTACCGAATGCCGACACCCCGAAGGCACCCGCGGCTGCATCCCAGGCCACGAAGGGCCCGTTGGCCATAATGTAGGCCCAGGTGATCGATCCGATGAGGTTCCCGATATACACCCAGAGCCACAGGTTCGCGACTGCGCCCCATGAGATCTTGTGGATGAAGGCAGCCATCGGGGCCAGCATCGCGTCGCCCGTGAAGAGCTCTGCGCCCGTCAGAACGGTGATGATCAGTCCCACCGGGAACACCGCGCCCAGGATGAGCTGCGAGAACCCGGCACTCTGGGCGCCGTACCGCACTGCTGCGTCGGTGGCCTGAATTCCCGTGCTGCACACGGTGGCAAGCGCACCACCCATGGCGATGTACGCCCCGGACATGAAGCCGCGCATGATCATGTTCCATGCGGGCAGGCCGGTCTTGTACTTGCCGGCGTCACCGGCTTTTGCCACAATTGCTACTGGAGGATGAAAAACCATACTTCACACACCTCTCTGTCACACCAACCTATACCAGCATCATGAGACCAAATCTCGTATAGGTTCAAACATAGACTCTTGTAAATTCTTATTTAAACCCTTCTAATTGTGCACGGGAGGCCGCATTTTCCCTCTATAAATGCTTTCTCAGCAGGGGGGCTTTGGTAAATTATTCTTGTTTATTTTCTTAAATATCAATACTATCTATAATAATCTCTGAATCCGGGGACGGGGTTTCGGCATCTCCCGGGGCCACCTGCCGCATACCCCAAAAACGCGCATTACACTGGTATCTCCCCGATATCACCTGCGTGGGAACCCGGAAGAGGGGGAATGGACGTCTCCATCAGACGGGGAGAATGCAGAAAAAGTGGGGGGTTATTTCTTGAAGATGTCAAAGATCTGGTCGGTTCCGGTGCCGTGCAGCCGGTCGCGCTCGGTCTTCTCCTCGACGAGAGCGAGGACCGGGAGCTCCATGGAGACCCCGGGCGTGTGGCCGAACATCTTCTCCAGGTCCACCTGCAGGGAGTGCATGAACAGGGAGTTGCGGATATCCATCGCGCAGAGCTCCTCGCACTGGCCGCAGTTCACGCAGGAGTCCGAGATGTGGACGAACCGGATCAGGTGGAACATGAAGGGCGGCGGGACCTGCCCGGGCTCCACCAGGTACGGCTTCTTGGTGCTGCACTCGACGCAGTAGCAGATGGGGCAGGCTTCGATGCAGGAGTAGCACTTGATGCACCGGCCGGTCTCGGTCATGATGGTCTTCAGCCGGGCAGCGCCCTCGCCAAGTCCCTTGAAGTCCTTCTCGCGCCACTTGTCGCCCAGCTTCATCATGGCGCCCTCGACCTTCTTGCGCATCTCGATGCCCTTCTCGCTGGCCTTCTCGGCCTTGAGGACACCCTTGTCCACGGCCTGCGAAAAGAGGTTCGCACCTTTCTCGGAGCAGACTTCGACGAACGTGGCGTTCCCGGCCTTGTCCCCGATGACGCCCCAGTTCCCGCAGGCGAGATCTGCCTGGCGGGTGACCTTCAGCTTGCACCGGCGGCAGTTGGAGCGCCGGCCGTATCCGGCCTCCTCCAGCTCGTCCATGGAGATCCCCTTGTGGCCGCCCTCGTACTCGATGATGAACTGGCCCTTGTCGATCTCCTCCTTGGTGACCTTGTCCGGGTCGACGCCGAACTTATCGGTGATCATCTTCCGGGCCATGTTCGGCGAGACTGACCCGCCGCAGTTGACCCCGATCATCAGCACGTTGTCCAGGTTCACCTGCTTGCGCTTGGCCAGCTCGTAGAGGCCCATCATGTCGCAGCCCTTCACCGTGACCGCGATCTTCATCTTCTCGGCACCGTCCAGGTATTTCTTCACGAGCTTGGACATGAGCAGGGTCCCGCAGTGGAGCGACCCGGCGGTCTTGGCCAGGTCCTTGGAGTCGGTGATGAGCACCGGCCGGGCGTCGTACAGGTCCGCGCCCTTTGTCACGGCCAGCACCGCATCCACCATCTTCGTATCCAGCGCATGCTTGAGGAGCGTGGTCACGGCACCGCCGCACTCGCCCTTGTCCTGGGTTGCCTTGTCGGCGGACCAGGCGTAGAACATCTCTCCCTTGGCTGCCATGTTACTGCCCTCCTGGGATCTTCTCGATCCGTACCGCACAGGCCTTGAACTCCGGGATCTTGGCCACCGGGTCCAGTGCGTTGTTGGTCAGCAGGTTGGCCGCACACTCCTTGTAGTGGAACGGGATGAAGGTGACCCCCTTCTTGATCCCGTCGGTAACCCGGGCGGTGATATCGATCTTGCCCCTCCGGGAGACTGCCCGGACCATCTCACCGTCCGCGACACCCAGCGCCTTCGCATCCTCCGGGTTGAGCTCCACCCAGCCGGTCGGCTCCTCCCTCTCCAGGTCCACGGACTTCCGGGTCATCGTTCCGGTGTGCCACTGCCAGATACAGCGGCCGGTGGTCAGGATCAGCGGGTACTCCTTGTCCGGGACTTACGCGGCCGGTTTCCACTCCAGCGGCGTGAAGACGCCGAGGCCGTCGGGGTGCGCGAACTTCTCCTTGTGCAGGATCGGGGTCCCCGGGTGCTCTGCCGTCGGGCAGGGCCAGTGGAGCGCCTCGGGCTTCTCCAGCCGTGCATAGGTCATCCCGCCATAGGATGGCGTGACCTTCGCTACCTCCACAAAGATCTCCTCCGCGCTCTTGTACGGGAACTGTTTCGCAAAGCCCATCTTTGCCGCGAGTTCGCTGATGATCTGCCAGTCGGCCTTCGCCTCGCCCGGCGGGTTCACCGCCTTTCGCCAGCGCTGGACGCGCCGCTCGGTGCTGGTCTGGGTGCCGTCCTTCTCTGCGAAGCATCCCGCGGGCAGGACGACGTTGGCCAGCTCCGCGGTCTCGGTCAGGAAGATGTCCTGCACCACCATGAACTCCAGGTTCTTGAGACCCTTCTCCACGTGGTGGAGGTCGGGGTCGGAGAGCATCGGGTTCTCGCCCATGACGTAGAGGCACTTGAGGGTGCCGGGCTTGTCGGCGAGGACATTGATCA